>JBCBSL010000091.1:0-16204 GCA_039819145.1 Cyanobacteria bacterium J06638_22 | reverse complement strand
CAGCCGACGAAACCAAAGAGGCGCCAAACACTGCTGGAGCTACCAGCAGAGATTTCCACAAGAACTTAGACAACATAAGGTTGTATCCTCACACCTTGCTAAAGGATTCACACTCTTTGTTGGTTGTAACACCAACGATCGAGAAACCTATGTTGTCGTCAGTACATCGAACGATAGAAACTTTTGAACCCTGCTTTGGATAGGGCGTTTATCCGCATTGGCAGACGATTTGAGCCTATTGTGAAACATGAAATTACCGTTCGGGATTTGAGAGTTCACGACGGTGGTTTGCCGTTCATTTCATGGCAGTTCACCTGCCGGATTGATCAACAGACTGACGCTCAGCAGTTGAGCCCTCAGCGATTGCAACGGATTCGTTGCTCTTGCACTCTTTCTTGGATATACAGGGGAACCCCGAGCGCGGCTGTGTCGTAGAGGCGATCGAACTCGCGCTGAAAGTGGGCTACCACCGTAGGATTGTCAATCACTACAATATTTTCGTCATTATTATAGTTAGCGGCGTTGCTCCAATTTTGAGAACCCGTGATCACGATGCGCCCATCCACCACAGCAAACTTGTGGTGCAACATATCGCCGTCTGGGAGGGTCGGAGTGCCGACAGTGGCTATCGCCCTTCCCCAGGGCGCATTCCCCTCTTCCACACGACAGCGATGGTCGGCCAGGGTGATCCCTAGCATGTCCAGCCCCTCACTATAGTTGCGGTAAGCAAAGCTGTCATCAATCAGCGCTCGTACCGAGACCCCAGCCTGATGCCTTGACTCTAGCAGGGTGCTCAGGTTTTGGTCGCTGAAGACAAACAGCGCCACATCAACCTGTTGCGCCGTTTGATACAACACCCGCCCGATCAATCCATTCCCGCTCTGCCACCAATCCCGTGTTGGTGACGTGGGAGAAAATTGAACGGCTACCGTGGAACCGGAGAGGTCAATGGTCTGTGCAGCACGAACTGGTTTCTGCAAGCCGAACACACTATCCGTTGCCCCACCGACGCCATCACCCCACATCAGAGCAAATTCTTGGGTAAATGCTTGAGCCACCGCAGGGCTATGGATGCGGAGGAGATGATTGGCATTGCCACGGGAGTCGGGATTCAGGAAATCGCCATGAATATCAGAGGGGGTGAAGTTGGCCGAGCCCAAGATAACGAGGCGATCGTCAATCACGATAAACTTGTGGTGCATCAACCCGCTGCCCGCAGAGCCATCGGCACGATCATCCAGGATGGGGATGCCGGCATTTTGTAGGACCACCAGCGCATCGTTTTCTGCAATTTCCTGCGGTGACCGTTGCCCATCTTGGTTACGGTCAATGATTTGCACAGCATCGGCATAGCGGGTGCGATCGCGCTCCTCCATAGCGGCAATGTCCTGGGACGTAATCGTGCTCAGAGGGCGACGGTAGGTGTTTTCTAGAATGACCCGCACTCGCACACCCGCTCGATGCCGCTCCCGCAACGCTGCCGCAATTCCTGGTAAGCGCAACTCCTGTACAGCCACATCAACTGACGCATCGGCTGATTGAATCGCAGCAATGATCACCTGCTCCAAATCATCGCCGGGACGCTCAATCTCTCGGTAGGGTTCGGTGTAATGAGCGGTTTGGGCATGGTTGAAGAACACTTGAATGAACGGATCTTGAGGGAGGGGCGCTAACGCCGTAGTTTGCTCGTCCCTCGCGTGAACTGCCCGCTGCCAGCGCACGACCCAAAATAGCCCACCAGCAAACAGCATCCCCAGCAATATGACTAGGCCCCAGCGCCTAACCCAACGCCAGCGAGGGATGGGCGATCGCTCCCGAATATAAACCGCCATAGCTATAGCCTTATGCCTTGAAACTAGGAGGAATCATTTTCTTGAAATTCCTGCACTACAAGGCTTTCAAGAAAATGATTGAGGTTTACCTAGGTGCATAGTGTTGTACCTTGGCCAACCCTGATTGTCCCTAAAGTTCCCCAAGATGCGATCGCCCTAACGTGCGTTTAGCCCTGTAACATCACACTGAGCTCAGGGAATCGCCTCACACGTCTAAAACTGTCGTCCCAATAAACGCTGGCGCATACCTTCCGCAATCTTTTGCCCCAAGTATTCGGGGATCAAGTTCTCATTCGGCCCTAACAAATATAAGAGCAACCGCGTGCGCCCACGCCACACCAACAAATTGGCATTCACCACCAACAAATCTTCCTGCCAGACGGCATACATCACTTTATAGAACAGCCCGGGCTGGTTATCTGCCTCAATTAATAACGCTGGTAGGTGGAACACCGGATCCACATAAAACTCAGTTTCCACTTGCTCCAACCCCGCATCCAGGTTGAACTCAACCGCCAGCATTTCTTCCACTTCAAAGCGCCCGGCTAAGGCTTCACGGATGGCTCGACAAACATTCTCGGCTGTTTTTTCGGGCAGCACCTTGCTCCCACGGGAAACCACCAGTTTGATGAACACCAACATGGGTGGATAAATCTGCCCATATAAACTGAGGCTGTGAATGGTCAACCCGTACGCTGCCAACACACCAAAGATATCGCTCAGCAGAAAGGACTGATTGCGATAGGCAAAGTGCAACGCACTCTTATTGCCCTCTGGACGCAGCTCAATAACCGCTTGCTTGGTTCTGTAGAGTTGATAAGCAAGACGCAGGTTTTGCAGTTGAATTTCGCTGCTGACAAATTGCTCATAAAACTGAGGAAACGCCCGATTAAAGCGTTTCAACAACTCGAGAGTCGATGGTTTCAAGCCCGCTGTCATAATTGGGATATCAGGAACTTCGTTTGCCCACCTCATACCGCTCAAGGGCTGGGCTGAATCGACCTGTCTGCTCATTCTGATGGAAAGCCTTTACTTTACGACACTTTTTCTGGAAAAGGGAAGAGCACCGTAGAGCCTCATACAAAATTGCTCAACGTTGATCAACGACGTGCGTGATCAGCAATGGGAGTCTCCAAATGGATGGAAGCAAGGGGTCTACGCTAGCTAACCATCCCATGTCCGAACAACCGTTTCCAATAGATGAGCCTCACGACTTGCCAAGCCTCCAATGGATGAGCTTCAGCATTGTGAATCTTTAGAGACAAGGTATTCAGCCGTATGAACTTAGATGACTTAGACTAACCTAGATACCTATAAATCGGCATGGAAATATATCGTTTTGTGCAATCGAACCGCTAGATGCGCTGTTATCTAACTCGGTCATTTTGTTAACGTCTTTCTATGAAAGAGGTCACGTTGGGCATCCCTATAACCTGAACAGGCGGGATATACTAGCAATACTTTGGATTCGTCTCGCGTCGGATTGGTGCAACCTGCATGGGTTTTTGGAAAAGTTTATTCAATACCTCCGAAACGGCTGCCGCCACAAAGGTGCCTAGAAGCGAGGGCGTCACAGCGTCAAGGTTTGCGGGTGACACCGAAACTCGGATTGTTTTTAGTACCGATCGCGACATTGATTTGTATGAACTCGAGGAACTGTGCGATGCGGTTGGCTGGTCGCGTCGCCCCCTGCGGAAGGTGAAAAAAGCGATTCAGCATAGCTTTTTGGTGTTGACCATGTGGGAGCAAAAGGGGAGCCGTCGCCGGCTCATTGGCTTCTCCCGTGCAACGTCTGACCATGCCTTCAACGCAACGATCTGGGATGTTGTTGTCCATCCCGACTTTCAAGGGCGGGGGTTGGGTAAAACCCTAATGGCCAATCTCATCAAGAAACTGCGTAGCGAGGATATCAGTAACATTACGCTGTTTGCTGATCCCCATGTGGTCGATTTCTATCGAAACCTAGGCTTTATGCCCGATCCAGAAGGTATCAAGGGCATGTTCTGGTACCCGGAATGAAAGGTCTGACGGGCGTTTCTGCCCGCTTCGGATGGCGTACTAGAAGGGTGCAATCCGAAGGGATGTGATACGCTAGAAGCGTCGATCGCCGCGTTGGTTTTTCCAAACGCATGAGAGACACCGGGATGTAGCGCAGCTTGGTAGCGCGCCTGCTTTGGGAGCAGGATGCCGCAGGTTCAAATCCTGTCATCCCGATTTTTAACAACCGTGAATTTTCAATTAGGATGACGTCTAATAGGATGGTGAGCAATTTGACTTGCTCACCATCCTATTGGGAAATTCACCAACTCTTTTTCCCACAAGCGGTCTACACCGATGACCTTGGCAGGTGCCTGTAAGAGTTTGTTAACATCGATGCCGGAGTAACTACGGTGAGTAACAGTGACTCGGAATTGGTTGAAATGGGCTTCGGCGATCGCACTGTCCTGCACAGTCATGACGATGCCAGGCGAGGCGATCGCCCAAGAGGTTAATACTCTCATTCAACAGGCGCAGACAGCCTATGAATCTGGCGATCTGGGCGGGGCCGCCACGGCGTGGGAAGCGGTTATCGAGCAGGAGCCAGAGAATGCTTTTGCCTATGCTTGGTTAGGCTTTGTGCGAGATCAGTCAGGTGATGCGGAAGGGGCGATCGCCGCCTATCGCGAGGCCGTCGAACTTAACCCCGACGATGCCGTGACCCTCAACAACTTGGGCAACTTACTGGCTGTGCAAGGGGATCTTGCAGACTCAATTCGCATCCTCGAACAGGCCATTGAGGTCGATCCCAACTACGCTCGTGCCCACAACAACCTGGGGATTTCGCTGCGGCAAAATGGGCAACCCGAAGATGCCGTGGATGCCTACCGTCGAGCTATCGCCATCGATCCGGGGTACGCCGAAGTCTATGACAATCTAGGCGTCGCCCTCGCCATCTTGGGGCAGTTGGAGGAATCGGTTCTGGCGCACCAGCAAGCGATCGACCTTGGCCCAGACAATCCAGCAGTCGCCTACACGAACCTCGGCGTCTCACTCTTTGAGCTGGGGCGCGTTGACGAAGCCCTCGTAGCGTATCAGACAGCCATTGAGGTCAACCCCAACTACGCTCTCGCCCATCGCAACCTGGGTGATTTGCAAGCGGCTGAAGGGAACCGTGAGGCGGCGATCGCGGCCTACCAACGGGCGATCGCCCTCAATCCTGAAGATGAGCTGGCGCAAGAAAGACTCGACGACCTCATAGAAGGCGAGCCAACTGAAGATTCATCAGCCCAAGAGTCTTAGCACGGAAGGCAGCATCCTCTCAAACCCACACCAGAAATACATACCCGAAGTACAACGCGTAAGACGTGCCGACTAAACCGATGGTGAGCCTGGGAACCAGGGAGTCGTAGGTCTGGAACAGAAGGATGCAGCTGACGATCACAGCCGCGATTTCGATCATCGAAACCCAGTGACCATAGTGATTGGGATCCCAGTACGACACCGGGCTGCTGAAGCGCCAGTCGGATAGGGGAAAGAAGTGGCGATGCCCATCATCGTGATGCAGCGGCAAGTCCCCTACAACATGCAGCACCATGCTGCCAAAGAGCAGTATGCCGATATTGGAACCCATGGCGATCGCAATCAGCATTCCCAGCGCCATCAGCGGCAGAGAATTAAAGAGATCAATAAAGTTTTGCCAGGAAGGCTGATAGTAAGCCTCTGTCCAGATGACGTTCTCCGGGGTTTGGCGCACCACTTTTTCGACAAAGTAGAACAAAAAGATAGGCGCATCCGGCAAGACGGCTCCAGCAACAATAGGGGTCAGCGCGTGTACCGGGGTAACAGAATTGAGGCAGAGCAAATTGAGAACCACATGGGCCGGGGTATTCATAAGTGCAGAAAGGGTGGGCTGAGGGATAGATCGATAAAACTGTCCTTTAGTATAGCGATCGCCCCTCTGCTCCCATTGTTTGAGCTGGAAGACCTTCTGAGCTGGAAGACCGCTAAGTTATCCCTCTTCTTCCTGCACCTGCGGGTACAACCCAAGCTGTCGTGCCAGTTCCTTGGCCGTGAAGGCTAGAAATTTCGCGGCATCGTGGTTATTGTGATGGGCAAAGTGCGCAGATGTATGCACCAGTAATTGCACAAACCCAGCATCGAGAAGATCCGGTTCGCTATCCAAGACAGCGGGTTCTTCACCGCTTGAGCAGGTCAGCAAACGGTCAATCAGCTTCATGTAGCGATCCTGGCGTTGGCTATCAATTGCAGGGGTCATCGTAGTATTTCCTAGTAGAAAACGTATTTTGTATCGGGGCGCCAACCGCGCTACACCCCTTCAAAATGGCCCAAACCCAGGGGCGGTTGCGATCACCCTTGTTAAGAGATGGTGAAAAATCAAAACGCGCAATTATACGGATTTTGACCAAACCAACCGAAGAGTAAAGCGGAACAATCAGCAAAAACTACAGTCTTATTCAGTGAGTTCAATGTAACTATTGGTGAGGAGCCGTGTTCAGGCCTTGTCATACGAGTCAGAAAACGATGCGTCACTAAACACTCGATCCATGCACTCTCTAACATCAAAACTGCCCGCAGTATGACAATTGAGTCTGATCTAAACAGTATTAGATGCATCAAATTTATGGATTTAGATCAATAAATCTGAACAAAGTAATTAGCTTTCGAAAATCTTTACACGGGCAGAATAAAGCACAAAAAATTTAGTTATTTCTTATCAGAGCAGATTAAAAACTATGCATAGAAGTTACGAAATCCGATAGTCTCTCTAGCTTCTACGAACAGAAAAATTCATTTCTCCAATCAGCTCCGTGCGAGCAAGTATAAAGTCGATAGCCTTGTCTCAATAATTACCCAGATTTTTCTTCATGAAGTATAAATAGTTTGTGAAAAAGAATAAATAGTTTGTGTAAAAGGCAGCGTTTCGACCGTCACGAAGCTTGATTCAAGTGAAGATAATAGATATCAGCGCTGTCCGGCAACGCGATACTCGATCGTCCTTGTGGGAAGAGTTTGTAGGTTTGAGGAGGTATGTACCCGACCTTATGTATAAAATCACTAAGCTTTGGGCATAATCTCTAGAGCAGCCTGTGCGTATTCTCTATACCAGCTTGCATGGAGCTGCATCGTACTGATACAAGGCAACCAATAAGTTCATTGCGAAGCTTGTGCAGTCTCGGGTGCGTTCATCTCATTTGTCAAGAAAAATCTGCCCCGGTCAAAATGTGGAGTGGTACATGAGCCAAGTGAAGATTCTGAATCTTGAAATCGACAATTACTCGATGCAGGAGTTTTTGGAAGAGCTGAAATCTGGTGTTGTATTTACCCCCAACGTCGATCATTTGATGAAGCTACAGCACGATGCCCATTTTATGGAGGCCTATCGGACTGTAGAGTACAAAGTCTGCGATAGTAAGGTGCTGATCTACGCGTCGCGGATGCTTGGACAACCCCTCAAAGAAAAGCTGTCAGGGTCAGATCTTTTTCCTGCGTTTTATAACTACCACAAAGACAATCCCAACATTCGGATCTTTTTGCTCGGAGCAGCAGAAGGCGTCGCCGCCCAGGCTCAGCAAAATATCAACGCCAAGGTGGGGCGTGACATCATTGTCGGCACCTATTCCCCTCCCTACGGCTTTGAACGCGATCAGAGAGAGTGCGATCGCATCGTCAAAATGGTTGAAGCCTCTGGAGCCAATGTTTTGGCTGTTGGCCTCGGAGCACCTAAGCAAGAGAAGTTCATTTACAAGTACCGTCACTACTTCTCAAGTATCAAGATTTTTCTGGCGATCGGAGCCACAATCGACTTTGAGGCTGGCAACATCAACCGTGCACCAAAGTGGATGAGTAACATCGGGATCGAGTGGCTGTATCGATTGGCATCAGAACCCAGCCGGTTGTGGCGTCGGTATGTGCTAGAAGACTCTGGCTTTTTCCCCCTATTCATGTTGCAGTTGTTTGGCCTCTATTCCGATCCCCTAAAAAAGAAGCACCCGTCCCCTTTAAATAAAAAGCAGCGCGTGTAAGCCACCGCCGCTTGCCGCACTATTCAAAGCGAGCCAGGACATGTTGATGTTTCTGGCTCGCTTTGCTTTTATGCCGTTGGCATATCGTCGTGAATTAGACGGATCCCAGTCGCGTCCACAGTTCATCGTAGAGCGCGGTTGCCTCCCCCACGGGCATGATGCCTTCGCATTTCGCCAGCACATCCTCTGGCGGGAAGAGCTTTTCATCTTCTTGCAGTTCAGCAGGTAAGGCTTCGAAGGCAGGTCTGTTGGGGGTGGCAAAGCGGAGATCCGTTACCGCGAAGGCAGAATTCTCCGGCTCCATCATGAAGTTGATCCACTCATAGGCCGCCGCAACATTTGGAGCCGTTTTTGGAATCGCCATTGCGTCAGTCCATACCGAGCTACCGCTATCAGGAATGATGTAGGTGAGCTGGGGGTTATCTACCGTCATGGCATTGCCCAAAATGGAGTAGGTCATACACAGGACGAGGTCACCCGAAACCAGCCGATCTTCCCAGCCAAACGACTCGAAGGCTGTGATAAAGGGTTTAATTTCCACCAACTTTTCGTAGGCTTCTTGCAGTTCTTGTTCACTGGTGGAGTTGTAGGAGTAGCCCAGAGATTTAAGGACAGCCCCCATCATTTCCCGTACGTCCCCGAGGAGGGTCATCCGCCGCGAGAGCGCTTGGCGATTGTCCCACACATAATCCCAATCCTCGGGGCCAGGGTTGAGGACTTCATTGTTATAGATGTAGCCTGTGGTGCCCCAACTGACTGGAATACTGTGGGCATTGTTTGCATCGTAGACGGGGTCTTGCCAGCGCTCAAACAGGTTCTCCAATCCATTGATTTGAGCATGGTCGATTTCAGTGAGCAAATCCAAATCGAGCATCTGCCGCACCATATAGTCAGACGGATAGATGATGCTGTATTGGTCACCGCCACCCGCCATCAGCTTGGCCAGCATGATTTCGTTGGCATCATACACATCGGCCACTACTTCGATCCCGGTGCGTTCGGTGAAGCGCTGATACACGTCGTCGCTCCGATAGTCTGCCCAGGTGTAGATATAGAGCGGTTCGTCAGTGGGCGCAGCAGGGGGGGCTTCGGCAGCAGGAGACTCGGCCGGAGTTTCGGAGGTTTCTGTGGGGCGCTGACAATTGGTGAGCGCAACACCAGAGAGAGCCGCCAGAGAATATTGCAGAAACCGACGGCGGGAAGGACGCATCCGATATCCGAAGGGATTGTTCCGGGGAGGCATTACGGGTTACTCCTTGCTTGCTTTAAAGCCATTTATTAAGGACAGTGCTCACAGCATATGGGAGTCTGCCGCACAGCGGAGGCAGAGATCTGAGCTGCGTCTCGAAAATGATTCTGAATTGAAGCATGGAAATCCTTATCAAACAAGCCCACGAAGCTGTTTACCCGACGCCACATCGACCGAACCGCTGCCTGGCCAGATGAATCCCGCAAAATTTGTCAGCTCAGCATTTCATGAATCTGAGGCGTTTCTCGAAAAGGATATTCCCGCTGGCTTCGGCTACGCTCAGCCAGCTCGTCGTTGCGTGTCCTGAGCGCAGTCGAAGGGCACAGGCTTTGTTAAAGGCTGTGGCGTGGTTTGGGCGATCGCCCCACACTGTTCCCCCAAAGCCTCTTCCCACCAAACGCCTCAAGCCCCTACTCCCGCCGCCACTCCGTCACGCCACCGGGTTTATCAATCAGGATGATGCCCTGCGCTTTCAGTTCATCGCGGATGCGATCGGCCTCAGCAAAATTCTTGGCCTTCTTCGCCGCCAACCTTTCGTCAACAAGAGTCTGAATTCTTTCCTCGGATAATCCTGTTTTGGCAGATGAGGTTATGCTCCATTCACCTGTTGCAATAGAGACTCCGGGTGGTTCTAACCCGAGAACCTCTGCTAAGACGGTCAGAGTTTGCCATTGCTGACGCAAAACAGAAGGATCTAGCTTTGTTTGACCTTCATGCACTAAGCGGTTGCTCTCTTTTTGGAGATCTTTCGCTAGATCAAACAGAACAGCGAGGGCAGTGGAGGTGTTAAAGTCGTCATCCATTGCCGTTTGGAACTGTTGTACCGCAAGACTGTCGCTCTCAAGTCGCATCGCAGCGGGATCGCCAAAGTCTGCTTCTCCTGCATCCACCCAGCCCAACGTCTTGCCATGTCGATGCCCGAACAGCAGCCCATCCTTTAGGGTTTTCCAGGCATTTTGGGCAGAGACGATCGCCTCATCGGTAAAGTCAATAGGCTTACGATATTGCGCCTGCAACACAAACAGCCGCAACGCCATCGGCTCAATATCCAGCTTAATGCCATCATCCAGCTCAATGCCATTGTCCAGCATTTGCCGAATGGTGGTGAAGTTGCCCAAGGATTTGGACATTTTCTCACCGCGGATATTCACAAAGCCATTGTGCAGCCAGTAGCGCGATAGCGGAGTAGCCAGCGCGGCCTCAGATTGCGCGATTTCGTTTTCGTGGTGGGGGAAGGTGAGATCCTGCCCACCCATGTGGATGTCGATGCTATCGCCCAGTTCTTCTTTCACCATGACAGAGCATTCGATGTGCCAACCGGGGCGACCTTTGCCCCAGGGCGAATCCCAGGAAGGCTCGCCGGGTTTCGCGCTTTTCCAGAGGGCAAAGTCGAGGGGGTGGCGCTTCTTTGTTTCCCCCTCACCTACGCGGCCACTGGCTCCTGCTTCCATCTGATCGAGCTTGCGCCCCGACAGCTTGCCGTAGCTGGGAAAGCGCTCAACGGCATAGTAAACATCGCCATTGGCCGTGTAGGCATAGTCCTTATCGATCAGCCGCTCGATGAACTGAACGATTTGTGGAATGACTTGGGTGGCACGGGGATAGCGATCGGCATCCTGGATGTTGAGCCGCCGCATGTCGTCTCGGTATGCCTGGATATAGGTTTCGGTGATCTGCTCCCAGGGGATGTTGTCCGCTTGCGATCGCCGAATAATTTTGTCGTCAATATCCGTGAAGTTCTGCACATAGGTGACGTGGTAGCCGAGCCACATCAGATATCGCCGCACAGTATCCCAAACAATGTAGGAACGGGCATGCCCCAAGTGGCAGAAGTCATACACCGTGACACCGCAGCAATAGATTTTTACGCGACCCGCTTCCAGGGGCTCGAATTGTTCTTTCTTGCGAGTCAGGGAATTATATAGCGTCAGACTCATAGACTGGGTTCATACCTATTCATAGTTATTATTCATGACCAATCGTGAAAATTTCAGAAAGCAGAAAAGGGGTGGCGGGTACTGAGCACTCATCCTCAAAACCGCAATCGTACTAATTGATCCAACTTATTAAGTCAGACTACCAATCTATCGTCACCGCTTGGGGCAATACGCAATAATAGGAGGGGTAATTTGAGAATGAATCTTGCCCAACTGTTGGCGAGGTTGTTTGTCCCTTTATACCGTCGTTTTTAGTTGCGATCGCACGCCATGTCTTCAACCGCTACACTTCAAACCCCTGCCATGGACGATACAAAGCAAGGGTTGCCTGTCACGATCATTACGGGTTTCCTCGGCAGCGGCAAAACGACCCTGCTCAACCATATCCTCAGCAACCAGGACGGCTTGAAGACCGCCGTACTGGTCAATGAGTTTGGCGAAATTGGCATCGATAATGAGCTGATCGTCCAGTCTGAATCTTCAGATGATTCGATGGTGGAACTCAGCAACGGCTGCATTTGCTGCACCATCAACAATGACCTCGTGGAAGCGGTCTATCGCATTTTGGAACAGCGCGATCGCATCGACTACCTGGTTGTCGAAACCACTGGATTGGCCGATCCACTTCCGGTTGCCCTAACCTTCTTGGGCACAGAACTGCGCGATCTGACCCGCCTCGACTCCATCGTCACGGTGGTTGATGCGGCAAACTACAGCCTTGACTTGTTCAACAGCGAGGCGGCACATAACCAAATCGCGTATGGCGACATTCTTTTGCTGAACAAGACCGATTTGGTTGAAGATGAAGCGGATCTCGATTCCTTGGAAATCAAAATCCGCGATGTAAAAGAGGGCGCACGGATTCTCCGCACAACCCAGTCAAAAGTAGCACTGCCACTGATTTTGAGTGTGGGACTGTTTGATTCCGATCACTACTTCAACGAAGCGTCCTACGATCATGATCACGACCACAACCATGGACACGATCATGGTCATGATGATCACGCCCATGACCATGATCATCATGATCATGAGCATTGTGAGCATGATCACGATCACGGGCATGAGCACCACCACCATCACTCCGATCACCTGGCAATGGATGGATTTACATCGCTTTCATTCCAGTGCGATCGCGCCCTGTCGATCCGCAAGTTCCAGGATTTCCTCGATAACGAGATGCCATCGTCTGTATTCCGCGCCAAGGGTATTCTCTGGTTTGAGGAAAGCCCCCGCCGCCACATCTTCCACCTCAGCGGCAAGCGCTTTACCTTGGATGACAGCGAGTGGAAGGGCGAGAAGAAAAACCAGCTTGTGCTGATCGGACAAGACCTGGATCACGATGCGTTGCGATCGCAACTGGAAGCTTGCATCAGTCAAACCTCTACAAGCCGTGGACAAGGTTTCGCCAGAAAATAAGCTCCGGGATCAACTCTGGCTGTGAGCGTTCCCTCAGCCAGAGTTTGTGAAAATTAATCCAAAATTAATTCAAAAATACTAGACATTCCTGGTATTATTGGGTACAAATGTACTGCGGAGCTTCGCAGGCAAACGGGTACTCAATATGGAAAGATTAACGACGGTTCAGCAACAGCTTTACGATTGGCTGGTGGAATATATTCGGGAGAACCAGCATTCTCCTTCGATCCGGCAGATGATGAAGGCGATGGGGTTAAAATCCCCTGCCCCCATCCAGAGTCGGCTGGAGCATCTTCGTTCCAAAGGCTATATCGCTTGGACGGAGGGTAAGGCGCGAACCATTCGCCTGCTCCATGCTCCCGAACGGGGCATTCCAATCATGGGTGAAGTATTTGCAGGGGGACTGTTCGAGCCTGCTACCGAACAAGGCGAGTATTTGGATATTGTTGGCTCACACCTGCGCCCCGGGGACTATGCACTCCGGGTTAGCGGAGACAGCATGATTGAGGCAATGATTGCCGATGGCGATATCGTGATCATGCGTCCGGTACCCGAGCAGGATCGGGTGAAGAACGGCACCATTGTCGCGGCACGGGTTGAAGGCATGGGGAACACGCTCAAGTATTTCAACCGTCGAGGCAACAAGGTCACGCTCAAACCAGGCAACGTCAAGTATGAGCCGATTGATGCCATTGCCTCTGAGGTCTCCATCCAAGGCATTCTGGTTGGCGTCTGGCGCGGTATCGCCTTGTTCCGCTAGCCGCATCCGCCATCATTGGTCATTAACGAACTGCGAAGCCTCTGCCTGAGGCGAATATCATTTTACGTTTGCCACAACCGTTTCCTTGGGTACCCGATTGTGTGAAGCGGTTGAGAGTGGCTCGTTTGCTATGCTCCGGTCTAGGTAGGTGCGATCGCACCTACCTATTTTCATGGCGATCGGGCGAGAGGGGTGCTTGTCTGACTTGTGAGAGAATCGTCATCATTCCGTTGACCTATCTATCCCATCGGCACCCAGCTCATGAAATCTTTCGCCCAGTATCTCCAGGTTTTCCAGAGCCACAAAATGATGGCGTTGCTGCTCCTGGGATTTGCGTCGGGACTGCCCTTATTTCTGACTAGCCGCACGCTGCAAGCCTGGATGACCACTGAAGGTGTAGATCTGGGAGCAATTGGTTTGTTCAGCTTGGTGGCATTGCCCTATTCCCTGAAATTTGTCTGGTCGCCGTTGTTGGATCGCTTTATTCCACCGCACCTGGGACGACGGCGCGGCTGGCTGGTGATCACCCAACTGCTGCTGGTGGGGGCGATCGCCGCCATGTCGTTGCAAAACCCTCAGCAAGCGCTAGGGCTGCTGGCCGTCAATGCGCTGTTCGTAGCCTTCTTCAGCGCTAGCCAGGACATAGCCTTCGATGCCTATCGCACCGATGTGTTGGACGAACGGGAGATGGGAGCGGGTGCTTCGCTGGCAGTGTTGGGCTATCGCATTGCGCTGTTGGTGACTGGAGCACTGGCATTAATCCTGGCGGATCGGATACCCTGGCCGATTGTCTACGTGCTGATATCCGGGCTGATGGCACTCTGCATTTTGGTTTCGGTCTGGGCACCTGAACCGCAGGATCAGGAACAGCCCCCCGCAACGCTGCAAGAAGCGGTCGTGATGCCCTTTGTTGAATTCTTCCAGCGATCGGGAGTGGGACGCGCCTTGTTAGTGCTGGGCTTCATCGTCCTCTATCGCTATGGCGATGCACTGGTGCAAAACATGGCCACCCCTTTTCTACTACAAACGGGCTTCAGCCAAACGGACATTGGCGCCATCCAAGGCGGTATGGGGTTACTCGCCACCATCGTTGGCACGCTGGTAGGCGGTGCGCTGCTCAGTCAACTGGGGATCAATCGCTCCCTATGGGTCTTTGGGGGATTGCAGGCCCTCAGCAACATCGTCTATCTCATCCTGGCGAATCTAGGGCAAAACTACCCATTCATGGTGCTGGCGATCAATGTCGAAAACTTTTGTGGCGGGCTGGGAACTGCGGGGTTCGTGGCCTTTTTGATGAGCCTATGCAACGCTCGCTTTACCGCCACCCAGTATGCCCTGCTCTCTAGCCTAATGGCCGTCAGCCGCGACATCTTAGTTGCCCCCGCAGGCAAATTAGCTGAACAAACAGGCTGGCCGCTCTTTTTCCTCATCACACTGCTCGCCGCCCTCCCTGGACTGGCACTCCTCCCCTTCTTTGCCCCCTGGCAAGAAAACCCTGAAACGCAATAAAAAAAGTATTTTCCGCGCTCATCCTATCTGCGTCCACCCACGTTCATCTGCGTTCCAACTGGCCCTTACCTCCCTCCCCTGGGTATTGCCGACTGAGGGTATGATTTTTTTTCGAGAAGCGGCGTGGATACGCCGCTTCTCGAAAAAAAATCATACTCGGATGCTGCCCCCCTACCCTGAATGGAGCAAGCGTCAACGTCCAATGCGGAGTAAGATGAGAAAGAGCAATACAAATCTTGATATTTCCACGGGTGGCCGGAGCTATGCAATTTTTCCGTCAGTACATCGCCCCATTTTTTTTGGTTTTGCTATTTGCATTGGCGCTCATTGTGGTTAGCGCCCGCATCTTTTTGCCCAACGACATGATGGCTCCTGCACCCATTGGAGATGAGATTGGGCAAGTGCAGCCGTCTGACACGGAAGGCGCTCTGGCCAATGCTTCGCCCACGCTTGACCAGTTGGTGCGCGGCGTACCGCTTGACCTAGATCTTGAAGCCCCCATCTAGTTTGGGCTCACAGGTGACTACTCTATACCTGCCCGATGGCTATCACCTACGTTGCGGAAATACGCTGGATCGAGCACTGTTGCTCAAGCTAACCCGCCACACCTACGCAGAACTACATCCCAATGCCTCACTCGCCCATCTGGCGGAGACGATTGATCAATACTTCTCTGCAAGAACACCGGTCTGGTTCGTAGAATTCGCTCCATCGCCTTCCGACCGATCGCCCACTCCTCCACCCAGCGCGATCGCCTGTATCTGGCTGGGCACAGCTATCGATCAGGTGCAGGGCGATCGCCACGCCAATGTTTTCTTGCTCTATGTCGCCCCTGAGCATCGCCGCCGAGGGATCGCTTCTGTGCTGTTGAATACAGCCGAAGCCTGGGCAAAGGAGCGAGGCGATCGCCAGATTACCCTGCAGGTTTTCGAATTCAACGAACCTGCAATTCGGCTGTATGAAAAACGGGGTTATCAGATACAGTCTTTGGTGATGCAAAAGTCACTCTCGTAACACCACTAGCGTTTACAAGCCGAAGCAAACTGTCCTTACCCCTAAATCTATGGCTGAAAGCACGCAAAAAGACCAAACCCATCCGCTCTGGAAGCGCGATCGCGAAATCGTCGATCGCCTGCTGGCAGAAACACCCACCGACTACAACCTCAGCGAGTTAGCACGGCTGCGCGTCCGCTACCAGGGATTTCCCGGTGCACGCGACATCCAGGGCGATCTAGACAAAGTGTTGCAAAAGTGGAACCTGACTGAATCCGGTTTGTTTGAACAAACCCGCCAAATTCACGAACAAGGCGATGTCTACGGCAACAAAAACGCTCAGCAGGAAGACTGGAGCTAGATACATGCATGACGATAGGCTGCGTTCAGCACGTTGCGATTTCAACCATTGAATTTGCTTAGGGACTTGCGTGAAAATAGAATCCCCAAAATCCCAGAGAGAGGGGCGGCGGGCTAAGCCC
>JBCBSL010000090.1:0-15000 GCA_039819145.1 Cyanobacteria bacterium J06638_22 | reverse complement strand
GAAATCAACCGTGAGCCAGTGCTGGTATAGATCTCATCCCACCGACCATTGCGGAAGGCAAATAGTTGATACACCGCATTGGCGTAGCTCACCTCTGGCATATCCAACACGTCTGCCAAAATCGCCAGATGCGTAACGTCCTGCTGAGTATTGGTTACCTTTACAACCTGGCTCACGACCTCCCATCCATCTTGAGTTTCGGTAGGAGGAAGAACCGCCACGCTCTGAGTCGTAGCAGTTGTGGCTGAATCGGGCAGGACTGACCCTCGCGCTGGCAGC
Source organism: Cyanobacteria bacterium J06638_22 (assembly GCA_039819145.1). Taxonomy (GTDB): domain Bacteria; phylum Cyanobacteriota; class Cyanobacteriia; order Elainellales; family Elainellaceae; genus Vacuolonema. Next base: position 14,721 of record JBCBSL010000090.1, on the reverse strand, counting down.
AATGGATTGGCGAGTAACAGCCCCGAAACCACTCCCAAAGCAGCATAGCGCGTCCAAAACAGGTGCGACATAACTTAACTCCTCGAAGACAATAGATGAATGCGTAAAACGAGATGCGTAACGGACGATATAAACACCCAAAAGCCCAGCAAACCCTTGAAATCTAGTGCCGATAGGCACACAGAAAGGTGGATAGAACAGTCACAACCGTTCAATCCTGAAGGCAATAACGGGCTTTAACGAACCACAGGCACAGCCAACAGACCCAGCCCGGTAAAATTCCAAAGCTGAGGCAACATTAAGACAATTGCCCGGAAGAATCCGTTAGATTCGACTCTTATCCAGAAAAATAAGCCGAATTTCTCTTTAGAGGCTAGCCAGCACGTCCTTATGGCGATTTTAGTGAGCTAGCAGGTGTTTAGAATTATTTGCCTAGACCACCTATTTCGAGAGGATGTTCCCACTTCGGGTAAAAATTTTGCCAACTTGTCCGGACAGATCACGGTAGGAACCGGATACATTTCACTTTTGCACTACCATTCTCAAAATGAGAACAAACCTCTGCTAAGCACAGGGCAAAGAATCAACCCCTGCGACCCCCCTTGATTTTGATTGGCACGGACACCACCCGCACCAGTCACAATCAAGGATTCCCCAGGTTTTGTTCTGTCCTCAAAAACTTCTGACATATTTCGTAGCAACAGATACCTACAGAGAGCAATGAACAACCGAGAATATGCCCAATCATTTCTATTACATTTTCAAATTGTTTTAGGCAGATCTGTGAGCAGCCTAATCAAAGGTTGAATCAACAGCTGTCTAGCATTCGATTCTGTAGAGGCACAGACACCGCTCATGACGCTAACGACGCCAGATACAACTCCTTCAGACCGATCGCAGCAGGCGGCTGAAGACTATCCCCTTGTCCCCGTTCCCATGACAGCGCGGAAACCCATTTGGTCGCTCGCGCCTTTGTTAATGGGCTTTGCGCTCACCTCCACCACCCTCTTTGCGGGAGGGGCGATCGGGCCAGCCTTTTCCTTCGGCTCCATCCTGGGGTTGGTGCTGGTCGGCAACCTACTGCTAGGCGCCTACTGCGCCGCCCTTGGCTTCATCGCCTACAAAAGTGGCCTGTCCACGGTATTGATGTCCCGCTTTAGCTTTGGGGATGTTGGCTCTCGTTGGGTGGACTTTGTGTTGGGCTTCACCCAAATTGGCTGGTACGCCGTAACCAATGCCTTTATTGCTGATGCTCTCACCAACCTGCTCGGCTTGCCTGCCGCTTTGCGGATTGTGCTGACGGTCTTCTTTACCTATGCCTTCTGTCTCACCGCCTACCGGGGCTATCGAGCCATGGACTGGCTGAGCCGTATTGCCGTCCCCTCTATGCTGATTCTGATTGCTATTAGCCTCATCCTTGGCTTCCAGGATGCAGGTGATTTGGCTGCTCTACAGCCAACAGCAGGGATGACACTGTTCCAGGGCTTAGCCCTCATCATTGGTACGTTCATTTCCGGTGGAACCCAGTCCACCAACTGGAGCCGCTTTGCGGACACCGGGAAAAATGCGGTGCTGAGTACGTCACTAGCCTTCTTCGCAATTAATGGATTGCTGGTTTTTGCGGGGGCGTTTTGCACGCTGGTATACGGCAGTCAAGATTTGGTGGAAGCCATGGCAACCCAGGGTATTTTGCTGGGTGGCATCATTCTGCTCATCCTGAATGTGTGGACGACCCAGGACAACACCATTTACAACTTCTCCATTGCTGGAACCAACTTCCTGCGCACCTCCAAGCGTCACCTGTTTGTGCTGGGTGGAGCAACGCTGGCACTGGTTCTCTCCCTGACAGGCATCTACGAAAACATGATCCAATACCTGATTCTGTTGGGCGCCGTGATTCCTCCCATTGGCGGCATCATCATGGCAGATTTCTGGTTGCGGCATCAGGGCAACTTCCCATCCATGGATAGCGTTCTACCCGCGTTTAACTGGGCTGGCGTCATCTCCTATGTCGTGGGTGCAAGCATCGCCTTTTATACCGGTGAAGCATCCATCGGAGTTGGCCCTATCAACGGCATTATCGTCGCAGCGGTGCTGTACGGCATCCTGTCGAGGGTCATTCGTCAGCCTATCCACAGCAAAACTATTTAGACTGTGGGGTATTGGTTAATTGCGAGGGTGTTGGTTTTAGATGGGATGGCGATCGCCCCCATAAACACCCCTCGCGAACCGACAAAGCAAAGATATCGGCTCAACGGAAGAGATTGATTGGATTTCAGGGCGACGCCAAGTTTGGCGACGCCCTTTTCTCATATAGCCTTACGCCTTGAGATCAGGACCACTCATTTTTTGAAAGTCCTGCTCTGCGCGGCTTTCAAAAAATGAGTGGGTTCTACTTGAACGCGTAGCGCTATAAAGCTATAAAACTGATGCAAAAATCCCACAATCCTGGCTCAACGAATTGCAATTGTGGCTGCGATGCGCCCATATCATCCCAAAAACGCCAAAAGAGCGTGCCCCAAAAAGAGTTGCGCTACAGGCACAAAACCATCGTTTGAAAGAAATTAAAGAAAACGTAGAAGTGTTGAGACATATCAACAGATTGTTTCCGTTTCGTATAGTTAGGATACATTGAGATTAGGCTTTGGAAAGCTAGAGCCAGTATCTAAAGCCGTTACTAACTAGAGCCAATGCGAAGTAAGCGTTAATTGGCTGTCAGATGGGTGTTACGAACGATATATCGCTGCTTATAAGTTCGTAACGGATTGTATTGAGTACGGTAAAGCACAATCGCAAAATACAGGTACCAACTATCGCAACAAGTCGGTATACAGCCTGTCAATGATTCTTGTGTGTATGGGTAGTTTGGTACGCTCTGCAAAACGTTTGGGGCTTGGCGATCGCCCCTCTTAGTCAGTCTTCGTTTGTGTTCTTGCTTCAGGTTTGCCGATCTTCCGTTGAAGCTAGGGTTGCTATTCAGATAGAAGACATCTCCCCTATCAAAATGCAACGTCACCAAAGTGCAGGTATTGGCCTTCTTTGGTGGTTGAGTCTTTGCGGATGTGACCTAAGAATTGCTCTTGGAGTCATGGGTTTTTCGTGGAACGTTGCTGAATTGTTCTCTCGCCAAATGACAGGTTCATATCTCACGCAGGTTCGCATTTCGCACTAGAGGGTTTCGGAAAAATAGAGGGTTTCACAATAGAAATGAGGTGGGTTTTATGCATATTCGGTATGCAGAATTTCTGAGTCGAAGAGATAGTGGATGGCAGTTAGCCCGGCGCCTCAAAGCCTACGCCAACCGCTCGGATGTGTTGGTTTTGGGATTGCCCCGGGGCGGTGTTCCTGTCGCCTATGAAGTGGCAAAGGTTCTGGATGTGCCGATGGATCTGTGTTTGGTGCGCAAGCTGGGTGTTCCTGACCAAGCCGAATTGGCGATGGGAGCGATCGCCCCGGGCGGCATTCAGGTTTTGAACACCGACATTACCCGTAGTTTGGGAATCTCGGATGAGGCAATCGATGCTGTGGTAGTGCAGGAATCGGCCGAGCTGCAACGGCGCGATCGCGCCTATCGTGGCGATCGCCCCCACCCCAACTTGGATGGTCGCACCGTCATTTTGGTTGATGATGGCATTGCCACGGGCGCTACGATACAGGCGGCGATCGCCCTACTGCAAGCCCAACATCCTGCTCGCCTCATTGTTGCCGTGCCCGTCGCCACAGCACAGGTATGTGATGCCTTGCGCCGTCAGGTCGATGAAGTCGTTTGTCTCCTGACGCCCGAGCATGTGTATGCCATTGGGTTGTGGTACGAAACCTTTACCCAGGTGTCAGACGAAGAAATCAGCCAATTGCTGGCTTTACGAGAACCGCGCCTCGAGTATTCCAGCGTTTAATACCATCAGGGTCTACGCATTTTGTTGATGGTGTTGGCGCGATGCACCAACACCATCAACCCCATCAACAAATTCGCTCGCTTCCGATAGGCGATCGCCTTCAGGCTCCACCGTTGGCACAGTGGATGAGATGACTTCGCCGGAGGATGACGATGGAAGCGGGGTTTCGGCTAAAACATCGAGGTAGTCGATGACCCGATAAACATGAATATGCTGGTTTTTTCCCCGTAATTCCATGAACCCCCAGGATTCGACTTCAAAGTCGCTCTGAATGTGCTCCAAGGTTTCCTGGGCAATGAGAATACGGCAACTATCGACTTGCTTCTCCTTCATGCAACTTTCCAGGCGCGAGGCGATATTGACACTGTCGCCAATGACGCCATATTCCATGCGATCGCGCCCACCCAGGCTTCCCACCACAACGGGACCTGTGAAGATGCCCACCCGCATTTGCACATCGTGAAGTCCAATCGCTTTCCAGCCCTTATTGAGTTCCTGTAAACGTCGCCGCATCGCGAGGGCACAAGACACCGCATGATGGGCATCTTGATCCACCTCTCGCGCTTCCAAACGCGGCATCGGGACACCAAATACAGCCAGCAGGCCATCCCCTGTAAATTTGTTGATGATGCCCTGGTGCTGCTGGATCTCTTCGGTCATGGCCGCAAGATACTCATTCAGCCACAGCAGCAGCTCTTCGGGCGGCATTTTTTCAGAAATGCGGCTGAAACCTTTGATGTCGGTAAACAGCATCGTGGCCACCAACCGCTGCCCTGGAAGTTTGCCCGATTCCAACAAATGATCGCGCGACTGCCAGAGGGCATCGGCAATCTCGGGAGACGTGTTTTGGCCCAACAGCTTCATCACCATCTTTTGCTGCTGTTGAGCCTGCTGAGCGCGGTAGGTGACGACCGTTCCCATACTGAGGAACGTGGCGATCGCCGGAGAACCCACAATCACCCAATGAGCCGTGTTGAGCATCGTCAGGCTAAAGCCAACCAGCATGCCCAGTAAGCCCGCCCCAGTGATTCCCAAAAAAACCGGGTTGCGCACCAACCAGGCTAGACTGCCACCTGTCACAGCCCAGGCCAAAATCCACAGCCACTCTTGCGACTCACTCCAGAAAGTGAACAGAGGTCGTTCGCCCATAGCTGCGCTCAGAAACTGGCTGAGCATCTGCGCATGGATTTCGACCCCAGGACGGCGAGCGACATCCATTTCCGCAGGGCTGTAGGGGGTGAAAAACAAATCCTTGGAACTGGGAGCTGTGGTGCCGATTAGGATGATGCGATCGCGAATCAAGGAATCGGGCACCTGATCGTTCAGCACCTCACTCAGGGAAACCGTGTGTGCCACCCGACTACTGGCACGATAGTCCAGCAGGATTTGATAGCCCCGATCATCCACCCGCTCATACCCGCCCGAACGTGAGGCCAGCGGGTAAAACACCGCATGACCCAACTGCATCACATCCTCCGCATCGGGACTGGGCTGCGGCACGATGTCATCGGCCGCCAGATAGGCAAGGGCAAGGCGCAGGGTAAACGAGTAGTAGGTTTCGGTTTCCGTAGAAGCAAACAGCAAATTGCGGCGTACGATGCCATCTTTATCCACAGGGATGTCGTTAAACCCGACCCGCTCGGGAGGAACATCCGGCGGGGGCGGAATTCGATCCAACTCGGTTTCTCCCAGGTTGGTGATTGTGATCAGGCGTGGGGATCTGAGCACTTGCAGCAACGCCTCTCGCCCAGGCTCCTGAGGAACATCGCGATGCATATCCAACCCAATGAGGCGAGGATTTTTGGATTCTAGAACGGCGATCGCCTGGGCAAGGTCGGCATCGCTGGGGGTAATGCGACCTAGCTCTCGGATATCGGCTTCGGTGATGCCTACAATCAGAATTCGAGGATCCGGTAGTGCTTCTCGGCGCTGGCGCACCATCCAGTCATAAATGCGCAATTCCAAAGGCTGCCATCCGCCCAATTGCTTTACACCAATGACCAAACTCGCCACAGCAAGGCTGGTCACTCCAATGGCACAGAGTCCAGGAATAATCTGCGCTTTCTGCTGTTCCCAAAATTTAGCGAGTTGAGAAAAGGGCAATACGTTCACGGGAATAAAGGGATGAGTGGAGCGTCAGACAGCACCCTGAAGCGACCGAGCATGGCATATCGAATCGATCGACGCCAACTGAAGTAGACGTGGAATCCAACGCCAGCAGGATGGTGAGCCCGGAAAGAACTCGCCACATCCAGATCGACCACAAGGAATCTGACGCAATTTTTTAGGGTTGGGAAAGATGACTCAGAGGCTTTCAGCTTCTGCCTTCTGCCCGAATTGGAAGGAACGCGCGATCGCCTCCTCACAATCCTGATGACTATTCATTTCTGGTATAAGTAGATGCAATCAGGGAGTCTAGGGGCTAAAGTTCCCCGACAAACCAGAAACACGCACAAGGAATAGCGGTATACAAGGCTGCGGAATCAAGAGCGACGCAATCGAGACAGACACAAGCAAAGTATGCACAAATAGCCCGTCTGTTTATCTCTTGACCTAGCCCCTTGGCGCTTGACCAACATTTCGTTACATAATTTCGTTACATAACTGTTTCGTTACAACCTTTCCTTTAAAACTGTCTCTCGACAACAGTTTTGCTACAACACCTATGCACCCAATTTCAGAAAACCTAGATAGACCTCGATTGTATCCAATTCCCTCCGGGATATTGCTGATTGAGGGGACGGTTTTTCTTCAAGCAGGAACGGACGGTGCGCTTTACCCGAAAACACCTTGCACCGTCAGGGCGAAGAAATAATGCTCCGAACCAACAACACAGTACTGGTACTTTGACGAGCGATCGCCTCAGGGATATTGCCCTGGATCGCCTGCGCCAACAACCCTTCGCGGCTTGCCCCTAGCATAATGACGTCGTAGTGTTTTTTCTCCGATAGGCTAAGGATGACATCAGGCACTGAGTCGCCTCGATCTGCCCGGGCAAACACCCGAGCATGGGTCTGACGCCGCAAATCGGCTGCCGCCTGTTTCAAGACATCCCGTTGAGATTGTTTGGTGTTGTTTTCCGGAATCACCTGACAGAGCCGCACCTGGGGGTCGGGAGATAGGGTCAGGAGCGGTGGCAATAGCTCCAATGCGGCATGGGCATTGGGCCCACCGGCAATCGGCAACAGCCAGCGATCGAACCGGGGATTTGCACCCAGTTTTGCCACAATGACTTCGCAGGGCGCTTGGCGCACAACCGTATCAACGATGCTGCCAAAGACCCGTCCGCTAGTATGCGTTCTCCCTTTCCAGCCCATCAACAACAAATCAATATGCTCTTCTTTGATGGCGTCCAGAATGGACTGAGCTGGATCATGGGCAACTTGAATTTGGGTGTGAATGGAGAGGAAAGGAATCCCCCCGGCCATTGCTTCCAGTTGATTCAAGAGTTTGCGGCGATCGCCTGCATAGACCGAGGCTTCAGCCGGTGCTTGCCCCCGAGGAATGGTAATGGTGCTCAATAACTCGATTTCGTATTGGCGTTCCCGCGCGATCGCCAGGGCCAGTTCCATCAGATGGGGAGCCGTGTCGGGATTACTGACGGTTAGGAGTAAGCGCCCTTTGCCTGTAGCAGGCGATCGCGTTTGATATACCGTGTAGGCCGGATCTGTCTGCACCCCGAGCGATCGCACACCCCCACTAAGCTGTTCCGATTCCGCTCGGATAATATCAGCCCGGGTGATGATACCCACCAGCCGCTGCCCATCCGTCACGGGTAAACGGCTGAGCTGAAAGCGATTGAGGACATACAGCACATCAGTTAGCGGTGTGTTGGGGCTAACGGTGACCGGCTGAGGCGTCATGATATCAACCAGAACGCCATCTGTTTCTTCCACAAACTGGCCAACTCGCTCCGCCAAATCCGATTGGGTAATGATGCCCACCAATCGTCCCTCTTGCAGCACAGGAAAGCCCCGGTGGTGCGATCGCAGAAATGCTTCTTTGACCTCACTCAGCGGCATTTGGCTGGATAGGGTTTCGACCTTTTCTTTCATCACCATGGCGGCGGTCAGGGTGTGCCAGGGTTGCCCATCCTCGTCGGTGCGCTGATCCAGGTGAATGCCATTCATCGCCAGCAGGTGATTGTAGATCGAGCCACCCACCAGCCACTGCGCCACCAGAAACGCAACTACCGAACCAATCATCAGTGGCAACACGAGATTGAAATCCGTCGTAATTTCAAACACGATCACAATCGCTGTGATCGGCCCCCGCGTAACCGCACTGAAAAACGCTCCCATTCCGGCCAGAGCGTAGGTGGTGGTGGGACTAATGCCAACCTCCAGAGCCAGCGGAACTCCGAAGGTCTGCTCCATCCCAGCCGCAAACAACCCGACCAGCGACCCTAATGCTCCCCCTAAAACGAGCGAAGGGGCAAAGATGCCCCCCGGTGCGCCAGATCCATAGGCCAGTAAAGTCAGCAGAAATTTCACACAAAACAAGATCAACAGAAGCTGCCAGCCCACTGCCCCAGTACTGACGACTTCCTGTAGCCCAGTGTTATCTCGAAACACAGTCGGCAACAAGGTCGCCATGATGCCGGAAATCAACCCAACCAGGCTCACCCGCCAAGGTAGTGCCATCGGGAGCCAGCGGCGGGAAAGACGCAAACTCGTGAAAATGCCCCGACTAAATAGCGCCCCCAACAACCCAGCCAGCAGGCCCAAAATAATAAAAAAGGGCACGTCCAACAGGGAAAAGGTGTTGGTGGAGATGACCACATCGGCTTCCAACTGTAGCGTGCGGCCTCCCAATAGCCGGGAAACCACCGCGCCGATAAATGAAGCCAGGATGGCGGTGCCCAGCGTTAGTCCCGAAAAATCCTGCATGAATTCTTCGACGACAAACAGCACCCCAGCAATGGGGGCATTGAAACCCGCCGCCAGACCTGCCGCAGCTCCCGAGGCAATCATTTGGCGGCGATGCCCCGGAGACGTGGGGATCCAGTGACTCAGTTGTGCGGCCAGCGCAGCTCCCACCTGCACGGTTGGTCCCTGCCGCCCTAGGTTGATGCCAGACCCCATCACCAAGATGACGCTCAGCAGTTTGACGATCGCCAGTCGCAGGTTCAACACCTGGGGGACGTTGGCGATCGCCGCCTTCACCTGGGGAATCCCACTTCCTACTGCCTCTGGGGAAAACCGCTCCACCAAAAACCCTGCCAACCATCCCCCCAACAATCCAACCACTGGGAGAACAAACCATTCAGCATAGTCATGGGACAGTTGGATGCGCCACCAGCCTAGTAGCCCCACGCCCTGTTTCAAGCAGACCGCAGCAAGGCCAGAAATTAGCCCAACAATGCAGGCTTCGGTAATTGCAAATTGCCTGGAACCAACAAGGTGTTGGGGTAACTGCCAGAATCGGCGTAAAACATTCATGAAAAGGCTGGTCAAAACCCTCAGTAATGTGGCGTTGCACTGACCGGTGAAAGCGTCCCTTCCTGCCTTCACTATGCATCAAAAGATCGGCCGTTTCATGATGATTTCGTTAGGGTTTTTCTCGCAGGATACATTGCTTGCCCACCCCTTTCTTTAATTCAACCCTTCACCTGCTCTCCGCTTCGCGATATACTCGTCATTAGGCGTAGTGGTTATGAGTTTATATAAAGAAAAATGACGACTTCAACAACCAATGGCAACGGAACGGAACGGATCGAAAATCTGGTGATCATCGGTTCGGGGCCAGCAGGGTATACAGCTGCCATTTATGCAGCACGCGCGAATTTGAAGCCGTTTATGTTCGAGGGATTTCAGGCGGGTGGGTTGCCGGGTGGGCAGTTGATGACCACAACCGAGGTGGAAAACTTTCCCGGCTTCCCCGATGGCATCACAGGCCCCGAACTGATGCAAAACATGAAAGAGCAGGCTCAGCGGTGGGGGGCTGAGTTGGTCACCGAGGATGTGACAGACGTAGATTTGAGCCAGCGACCCTTTACCGTTTGCTCTGACGAGCGAGAGGTGAAGGCACACAGCATTATCATTGCCACAGGGGCTACGGCAAAGCGATTGAACTTGCCCAGCGAAAAAGACTATTGGAATCGAGGAATTTCGGCCTGCGCCATTTGTGATGGAGCCACGCCCATCTTCCGGGATGTGGAGCTGGCGGTGATTGGCGGCGGCGACTCGGCGGCAGAGGAAGCCATGTATCTCACCAAGTATGGCTCCCATGTGCATTTGCTGGTGCGGAGCGATCGCATGCGGGCGAGCAAAGCCATGCAAGATCGGGTTCTTCGCAATCCTAAAGTGACCCTCCACTGGCACACCGAAGCGGTGGATGTGTTTGGCGACAATAGCCTGATGACCGGGCTGAAGGTTCACAACAACAAGACCAACGAAACCCATGATTTGCCGGTGCGTGGCTTGTTCTATGCCGTTGGGCATACCCCCAACACGACCCTGTTCAAAGACCAAATGGATCTAGATGAGGTCGGCTATATCATCACCACCCACGATGTGAAAACCAGCGTGGATGGGGTGTTTGCTGCCGGAGATGTGCAGGATCATGAATATCGGCAAGCCGTCACCGCCGCAGGGACGGGCTGCGCAGCGGCCTTGCTCGCAGAGCGCTGGCTGTCAGAATATGACTTGATCCAGGAATTCCACCAAACCGAAGCCTCGGAGAAGCCCCCCGAAGATGGGCATAAGGCCGAGTATCAACAAGCGGCGGAATTCGATGTCAGCCGCACTCGCCACGAAGGGGGCTATGCTCTGCGTAAGCTCTACCACGAGAGCGATCGCCTGATTGTCGTCAAATACGCGTCACCCACTTGCGGTCCCTGCCACACCCTCAAGCCCATGCTAGAGAAGGTGATTAACGAATTTGAGGGTCAGGTTCACTATGTCGAAATCGACATTGAGCAAGATCCCGAAATCGCCGAATCTGCTGGAATCACTGGCACACCAACCATACAGTTCTTCCGCGACAAGGGGCTGGTGAAGCAGATGATGGGCGTGAAACAAAAGAGCGAATATCGGACGGTGATTCAGAGCAACGTTAATCCCGCTCCAGTGGCGTAGGGACAAGAAACGCCAGCTCTCTTGCTCGCGCATTAAACTCCGATAGAGAGTGGGCTGTACCCGTCCTCTATCGGAATTGCTCTATCGGAATTGCTCTATCGGAATTGCTCTATCGGAATTGCTAGAAGCTTCGAGGATTGGGGCGATCGCCTTACACAGCTCGAGTCAGCCAGGATAGACCATTAGGCTTCCGTCATTCCCACATTCGTGGGAATGACCGTTCGATAGCATGTCCTAGCCTTGATGGTTACGGCTATACCAATTCTGCAAATGTAGCCACACATGAAGTCGGCTTCGACTCCGCTCAGCCGACGTTCCTTTCGACTCCGCTCAAGGAACGTCGGTAGCGCTATCCCGAAGAATGGGGATTAAACCCGTGCTTGCTGCACCTTGAGGTATTCCGTATTAACACCCGATTCACGCACCAGCGCCACTTTCCCCGTCCGAGCAATTTCACGAATCCCAAAGCGGCTGAGGCGTTGGACGATCGCCACCATCTTACCGGGATCTCCTACCACTTCCAGGGTAAGGGAGTCGTCGCCCACATCCACAACCCGTGCCCGAAAAATCTGCGCTAGTTCAATAATTTCAGTCCGGGTGGAGCTGGTCGCGTTAACCTTCATCAGCATCAATTCTCGTTCAACACAGGGCACTTCCGTGATGTCCTGTACTTTTAAAACATTGATCAGCTTGTAGAGTTGTTTGGTAAGTTGCTCAATGTCGCGATCGTCGCCAGGAACCACCATCGTAATGCGAGCAATTCCATTTTGCTCAGCAGGCCCCACTGCCAGGCTTTCGATATTGAAGCCTCGACGGGCGAACAATCCGGCAATGCGCGTGAGAACGCCCGCTTCATCTTCCACCAACACGGAGAGCGTATGTTTCATGAGTTTAGTGTCACAGATCGATAAGATTGAGTTGTGGGAACTCACCCACTCGGGAAATGACTCCCACGCAACCGCCTGATTCTCCGGGCATCCCATCCTCAGGTGGCTGACATCAGCATCCGCCTTCTCTTGATGAGAGTCAGTTCTTGATTCTATCTTGAGAGAGCAAGGAAATTTTAGATTCTTTCGCGATTGTTTTATCGTATTGAGCAGCAGCAGGGGAACGAGAATTTGATGCGTTAATTTGATGCGTTACGCTGACGTTAGAGCATCTAATGGCAGATGAAGAGGGCTCAGCAAGATAACGTTCGCTGTACAGTTCACGAGAGAAAATCAGCGAAGATACCTTAGGATGTCAGCAACCCCTTTGAACGCTCCAGTTAAATCATTGGATATTGAGCGTTTGGACTGTCTTTTTAAATCGTCTTAATTTGCAACGCCTTAAGTTAATGCTCGTCTTTAATATTCATCTTTTTGCATAATCAATTCCAATCCTGCCAAGGATTAATGCACTGTTTCCTGTTCCTTGCCTAGGAATCAAACGCAGAATGGAAGAAACCGTCCAGGATTTGGATACCTTGCGTTGGCTCGACCAAGTGCGCCCGGCGGATCAGATTGCGATCGGTGACAAAGCCTATTATCTAGGATTAATTCAACAACGCGGATATCCTGTCGTTCCTGGCTTTGTGGTCACAGCTCCGGCCTTTCGACATTACCTGGATACGATGGATTGGCTAGAGCCATTGTTCGCCGACTTGCCCGAATCAACCCTGCACCTGAACGTCGATCGCCCGCAGCAGTTGCAGACGATCGCCCGCCAAATTCGCCAGTCCATCTTTGCGACCCCCTTGAATGAGGAGTGGCAAGACCGTCTTGCCCAAGCCGTCCAGGGTTGGCAAGCTCCAGCCGTAATTTTGCGCCCCTCCCTGGCACTAGAACCCGGAGTAGACCCTGCCATCAGCCATCGCATTCGAGGCTTGTTCCCCAGCCAAACCTGCTGGGCAGAGGGCGCAGCGATCGCTCAGGGCATCCAAACGGTGTGGGCCGAGTTGTTTCGGGCGCGGAGTTTGTTTTATTGGCAGCGCTCGGGCATCGAACTTCGGCAGGTGAAGCTTGGGGTATTGGTACAACCCCTGTGGGCCGTACAAGCCGCAGGCGATGCCGAGGTCAACGCAAGTACCGTGCATGTGCGTGCCGTGCGGGGCTATGGCCATGGGCTGGTGCGGGGAGACATGGCAGCAGATCACTATTATCTAGCAACGGATCTAAGGAATCCACAGGATGTAGCGACAGATAGTGAAGCGCAGGTCGATCTTCAAGTCGCCTCAAAACCCTATGCCTATTGTTTGCAGTTGCCGCAGGACGGGGCAAATCCACTGGATGTCGAGCCGATCCCAGCGCACCAGCAGGATCATCCGGCGTTGACTGCCAATCAGCGCGATCGCTTACAAAACCTTGCCCAGCAGCTCCGCACTAACCTGGGGAGCGACGTGGAATTGGAATGGTGCTGTTATCCTACCAACACTGCTCAGGGGGATGCCATCTGCATCACCCAAGTAACGCTGAGTTTTCCGTCAAATACAGGAATCCCAGAAATTCCGCCGTCCTCTCCTCCAGAGCCACCAGTCATGACACCCATAGACAAACATTGGACGGTGCTTCGGGGATGGGCCGCTTCCCCAGGGCGATCGCTAGGGCGGGTGGAATGTCTGACCGAGTGGTCGAGCGATTTAAAGCAGCAGGATCCGCCCCCTAATACCATCCTGGTGGCACCGCAAATTACCCCCGAATGGTTGCCCTTGCTCCGCAAGGTGGCAGGATTGGTCACCGCCCAGGGAAGTTTCACTAGCCACGGCGCTATCCTGGCACGGGAACTAGGGATTCCAGCCGTAGTGGGGATTTCAGAGGTAATGCAACGGGTGCAAACGGGCGATCAAATTTGCGTCGATGGCGATCGCGGCATTCTCACACCCCTCTCCGCCATGATCATCGCCCCTTCAACATCAAACGCCTCTCCGACTCCAACGGATCCCTCTACATCCCACGCCACGCAGTTGTTGGTTACCCTGAGCCAACCCGAGCGGCTAACGATGGCGGCCAACCTCCCGGTCGATGGGTTGGGGCTGTTGCGCTCCGAGCTATTGATGATGGGGATGCTGGATGGACATCGGTCGGTTGAAGCTCGCCTACTCGACACCGAATCTTCCTTCGTTGACGCCCTCGCGAACCAGATTCAGCGCTTCGCCGATGCCTTTGCCCCCCGCCCTGTATTTTATCGCAGTGCCGATTTGCGATCGCACGACTATCGAACCGCTTCCACAGAATCCACACAAAATCCGCTACTAGGCTCCCATGGGATCCTGGCCTACAGACAAGATCCCACCCTCTTTCTGGCAGAACTCGAAGCCCTGCGGATCGCGCAGCGGGCTGGAGCTACCCATCTTCGTCTCATCCTTCCTTTTGTACGCACGGTAGAAGAGGTTCGTCAGTGTTATGCCTGGATTCAACGAGCAGGACTGCTGGAGGTCGACTCGTTCCAGGTATGGATCATGGCCGAAGTTCCAGCGGTGCTCTTCCAACTGGCAGACATGATGGAGGCAGGAGTACAGGGCATCAGCATTGGCACCAACGACTTTACACAACTGCTGTTGGCGATCGATCGCGACCACCCCGAATGGGCGAAGGCCTATCCTCCCAACCATCCGGCAATATTACGCGCCTTACGCCAGCTCATCCAAACGGCCAAATCTCTAAAATTGCCCTGCATCGTCTGTGGAGAAGCACCCACACAATATCCGGATCTGATCCCTGATCTGGTGCAATGGGGCATCACGGGGATCTCGGCTCCCCCCGATGCCA
>JBCBSL010000089.1:0-16247 GCA_039819145.1 Cyanobacteria bacterium J06638_22 | reverse complement strand
AAACCAGACCCTAAAAACTTGTGCCGCCCGCAGCGCGGGCGGCACAGGTTTTTAGGGTCTTAGGTTTAATTGCACCTACCGACGTATGACTCAATGCTGCGAGGTGGCGGAGGCCATGCTCAAATCAGGACGCAAAATCGCAGCGCCCCGTAGGTAGGCATGGTGCATTTCTACGTAGGTCGGGGAATTGATGTGAATCAGCAGACGAATGCAGCGCTCTAGGCTACCTGCAACATGCATTTGTTGGACATCGAGCAGTGGCACATGTTGCCATTGCGGGCGCTGACGGGCGATCGCCGCTGGGAACGTAGCATCTAAGTCCCGTGTTACCGAGAAGGTCACACTCACGATTTCGGCAAAGTCGATGGAGTTGCGCCGTTCGACCTCATCTAGCAGTTCCATGACTGCGTCGCGCATGGCCTCAACGGAATTTTCTGTTGCTGTCGTAGCGCCTCGAATTGCCCGTACTCGCCAACCCACGTCGCTCTCCTCCCAATTTCTTGTACTATGCTTCCCGCTTCTCACCCGTGCGTCCTCGCTATATCGTTTTCCTAACGTGCCTTGAATTAAACGGTCTTTAAAGTATTTTTCCCAAAACGAACGGATATTCCTCCGTCCCGGTAAAGATGCTAAACGTCTAAAATGGCGTTCATCCTTGATCCGGAAGGGGCGATCGCCCCTACTCTTTTGCGAACTATCGTTGCGCTCGATAATCCGAGTCACGCGGCCTCCGATCACCCATCCCAACAGCGTAGCGCCGCCAACCGTCATCATAACCAACGGTGCTTTACACGCAGAAATGCGTTGTTCATAGCAATACGCTACTAATAACTACGCTTTGCTGATGACACTTTGCTGATGACCAACGGTTGTGCAAGCCAATCATCGACTTGCAGCATTATCCTTTGGAAACGATAGCAGCATGGCATAGCACAGGAATAAGCACTGCTTTTGGGTAACAGTGCAACGATCCTTACCTCGCGCCAATGCCTATCCGTTTTAACGACATGCCATCGTTAAGAGCAGCGATGCAACAAAACCAGGCTCGAACCAACAAGCTTCGGCCTAATTCGCTCTGTGGCTCTAGGGACGGTACATCCACAATGGCAAGCCATTCGTCGCCAACTCAAACTCTATCCATTGAGCGGCGTTGGCAAACTGAATAGATGCCGGATAAGGCAGGGTCAACGCTCCACCTCCGCCGCCGGGCAGAATTCGACTCACGAGCTTTTTCTTTTCTTCGATAGTGTAGCAAGGGGTTTTTTCTGGGTCTAAACCAACCAATTCCGCCGCCCAGCGTCGTGCATCCTCCTCGGTTCCGAGGCGATCGACAACGCCCAACTCCAAGGCCTGCTGCCCCGTGAAGATGCGCCCATCCGCAAATCCTCGTACCGTTTCCACGGCGAGATTGCGCGCATCCGCAACCGTCTGGACAAACTGGTTGTAGCTTGTGTCAATCAACGATTGCAAAATGCCTTGCTCGGCTTCGGTGAGCTTACGATCGAAGGCGAGAATATCTTTGTAAGGCCCCGATTTGACTACCTGGAACGATACGCCAACCTTGTCGAGCAAGCGTTCCAAATTGTTGCCCCGTAGGATGACACCAATGCTGCCCGTGATCGTGCCCGGATTGGCCACGATGTGCTGCGCGCCCATGCCGATGTAAACACCCCCCGATGCGGAAATATTGCCAAAACTTGCCACGATTTTGACTTTTTCCTGGAGTCGCTTGAGCGCGTCATAGATTTCCTGCGAGTCACCCACCGTGCCTCCAGGGCTATCGATGCGGAGCAATAAGGCAGGGAACTTACGCTCCTCCACAGTTTTTAGGGCTTCGAGGAGTCGCTTGCGGGTTGCACTGGCGATCGCCCCCGTCACTTCGATGCGTGCGATTTGTTTGCGCAACGGTCGTTTCAGAAACCAGACCATGTTTGATTCAGTACGTAGGTTAGATTTGTCAGAATTTTGGGATAATCTCTAGTTTGCCGCAATCTATCCCGGATCCACCCGAGGACGTCGCAAGTCACGAGACGCATTCCCATTGTTTGGCTGCACCCCTGATGCGTGGGACGGCACACCAATCAATCGGCAGATTAACGGCTAGCGGCACGGTTCATCCCCAAGCACCCGGTTACGATCTGAAAAGCTAGGTTGGACAAAGCGTTTCAAACCGTAAGGATAGCTGATTCAAGCGAAAAGTGTTATCACTCCCAGGTTCTATCAATTAGTCCCTGATCTCATCGTCGGAGCGGTGCGTCTCCATACAACTGCTGTGGTTAAGAAACTACATAATCTGTAAGATTAATTAAATCCATCCATTTCGCTCTATGTCTTTTAAGCCCTCGGCCTCGCGTCTACCGTTTTTTCCATTGCTGCTGATTTCCCCATTCTTCCTGTGGGGGACGGCGATGGTGGCGATGAAGGGGGTGATCCACGAAACGACGCCGCTTTTTTTGGCGACCGTACGACTTGCCCCTGCCGGGGTTCTCATTTTGTTGGTCGCTGCATGGATGGGGCGTCCGCAGCCTTCGGGTTGGCGAGCTTGGGGATGGATTACTCTGTTCGCCCTGGTGGATGGCACGCTATTCCAGGGATTCCTGGCAGAAGGCTTAATGCGCACCGGAGCAGGTCTGGGTTCCGTGATGATTGACTCACAGCCGCTAGCGGTTGCCCTGATGGCGCGGTTCCTCTTTGGGGAACAGGTGCGCATTTGGGGATGGTTTGGGTTGATGTTCGGCGTTGTAGGTATTAGCCTGCTGGGTCTGCCCGAAGGGGTGATTCAGGCGGCACTGCATGGGGGCATCACGCCGACCATTGGGCTGGATCTGGTGGAGCAATTGTTTCAGAATGGCCAGTGGCTCATGTTAATGGCGGCTCTATCGATGGCTGTGGGTACGGTGTTGGTGCGCTATGTCAGTCGCCATGCCGATCCGATCGCCGCGACCGGCTGGCACATGATTCTGGGTGGACTCCCCCTCCTAATTGGCTCCGCAATGCTGGAAGTAGAACCCTGGCAAAATCTGGGGCTTAGTGATTGGACGGCGATGGCCTATTCGACCGTGTTTGGCAGTGCGCTCGCCTATGGCCTGTTCTTCTACTTTGCGGCTAAGGGTAACCTCACTAGCCTGAGTTCTCTCACCTTCTTGACCCCTGTCTTCGCCCTCATTTTCGGCAACCTATTCCTGGGAGAGGTGCTAACCTCGCTGCAATCTTTCGGCGTCATGCTGACCCTGGTGAGCATTTATCTGATCAACCAGCGCGATCGCCTAGCCGACTGGTGGAAATCGCGTCAGACGCGTGAACCTGATCGTCCAGCGGCATCTGATCTGGTCACCGATAAGCAAAAGGCATCGATTCGCTAGGCATTGTGGAAAGCGGTATGAACCGAAACGAAGTTTCGGTTCATACCGCAACCCCTTTCGTTCCATATCGCAAAAAAATGAGAAGATGGGCTGCGCCTATCTTCTCACTCGGATCTTAGGGATTTAACTTTTACGCGATGCCCTTAAGACAGGCGACCCATGCCTTTCAGGGCTTCTAGCTGTTCCGTTTGCTGCTCAAACTGCACGGAAAGGGAATCACAAACGAGGTCACACAACTCAAACACAAACGGATTAGCAATTTGGTAGTAAACATTTGGTCCCTGCTGTTGCCGAGAGGCAATTCCAGCCTGGGTTAGAATCTTCAGGTGCTTGGAAACGTTGGCCTGCCCCAGCCCGGTTGCTTCGATAATCTGCGTCACGTTTTGAGGGCCATTCTTCATCGCACAAAGAATTTGCAGACGGCTCGCTTCCGATAGAACCTTGAAGAAATCTGCCATCAGCGACAACGCAACGGGCGAGAGTTTCATGATTCTACGATCATCCGCTGCAGCGTCCTGATTGCTGCTTGTATTAGCCTTGCGGTTTGTAGCGGCAGCCATAGGTTTTGGAAAGGGATAAAGGATACATCGTGCTTCGCATCATTATATTACTAAACAGTAGTCCCAGCCACACCCTGGGACTGTGTAACCTGACGGATAGAATCACAAACTCAAATTTCATTAGGTCAAGCGTATTAAAGTTCTATTGTACTGTTATGCTTGGATCACCGCCGTTTGGGGGTATTCATGGTTCCATTACGTTTGACCCTCAAAAATTTTCTTAGCTACCGGGATGCCTCGTTGGACTTTCAAGGGCTGCATGTGGCCTGCATTTGTGGTGCCAATGGGGCAGGGAAGTCATCGCTGCTGGAGGCGATCGCCTGGGTGATCTGGGGGCAAAGCCGCGCCAACACGGATGATGATGTGATCCATCAAGGGGAAGCCGAGGCACGGGTCGATTTCACCTTTTGCTGTCAGCGCCAAACCTATCGGGTCATTCGTTCCCGCGTGCGGGGGCAAACGAGCCACCTGGAGTTCCAGATCAAAACGCCAGAGGGATTTCGTAGCCTCACAGCACGGGGGATGCGGGCAACCCAGCATTTGATTGTGCAGTCCCTAAGGCTGGACTATGACACCTTTGTAAACTCCGCCTACCTCCGGCAGGGGCGAGCAGATGAGTTTATGCTGAAGCGTCCGGGAGAGCGCAAGCAGGTTCTAGCCGACTTGCTACAACTGGGTCGCTATGACCAGTTGGCTGAGCAAGCGAAAGAGCGATCGCGCCAGCTTAAGGCCGAGCTGGAGGTACTGGAGCGGACGATCGCCGCCGAAACGGCTCAACTTCAGGTAGATCCCCAACTCGTTGCAGAGGAGGAACTGCTGCTCCAGCAGCAAACGGCGTTACAGCAAGCCCAGGAAGAGGATATTGCGGCATTGCACCAGTTGCAGGAGACGCGCCAGCAACGGCAAACCTGGGAGCAGCAACGGACATTGTTATGCCAACAGCAGCCGCATCTCCAGCAGGAGTGCGATCGCCTGCATCAGGAACAAAGCCAGTTACAGGCCCAGCAGCAAGCGCTCGAAGAGATTTTGCATCAGGCCGAGGCGATCGCCAATGGCTGCAACCACTACTACAGCCTGCAAACAGAAGAGGAGGTGCTGAGCGCCAAGTTCCATGCCCATCAAGCTGCCCAGACTCAGCAACAGCAATTGCAGACGCAACTTGCAACCCAAACTGAGGGCTGGCGCAACCAATGCAATCGGGTACAGGTTCAGATTGACACCTTGCATCAGCAATTGGGGGAACTCGAGCAAACCCTGCGGAAACAGGACGAAATCCAGGCCGGGTTGGTGAAATTACAGCAGGCGCGCGATCGCCTGACCCAGATGGATCAACGTCAGGCAGAAGCAGCTCCCCTGTTGCAGCGCCGTCAGTACCTGCAGGCTGAGGTGGATCGGGTCGCCACTCGCCTTGCCGTCCGCTTGGATGAGGTGCAGGCTACCATCCAGGAACTCCAGCAGCAACAGCAACGGCAACCGGAGCTAGCGCAGGCGGTGATGGATGTCACGACAACGCTGGATTATCTGGAACGCCGCCGCACCTACCAACAGCAAGTGCGAGACAAAGGACTGGAGCGTCGCAGTTTTCTAGAACGTTTGCAGGAACGACAGAGAGAGTACGAAGCGCAAATCGCTGAGCTAACCCACAAAATTCACATGCTGGCTCCCCATCAGCGGATGACGGAACCGTTTTCAGCGGAATCGTTGCCAGCAGAGAGTGGGGAGGCAGTGGCCGCAGGACAGGCGCAAAACTTAGCAGGGGCGATCGCCCAGGAAGAAGAGGGTGCTTATGCCGATCGCCCCAGCGACAATGGCTCCTCATTACCGCCCTGTCCCTTGTGCAATCGCCCCTTAGATAACGATCACTGGGAATTGGTGCTGGAGCGCTACCGCTCTGAGCAGGAGGACATTCAGACTCAAATTTGGGTGATTCGGGAGCAACTTTCGACCTCCGACCGCGAAATCCAGATCCTGCGCCAGGAATATCGCGAAATTGAGCAGGAACTGGCCCACTACAACGGCATTTTGGAACGGCGGGGTCAGTTGCAGGAGAAGCTCCAGGGCACCGCCGATGGGCAAACGCGGTTGCAGCAATTGCAGCAGGAAAAGGCACAGTTGGAGCAAGCGCTGGCGCAACACCAGTTTGCTGCCGACCTGCAGGAAGAACTGGCGCTTTTGGACACCACGCTGCAGCAATTGGACTATGACGATCGCAATCATGCTCTGGCGAGGGGTGAGGTCGATCGCTGGCGTTGGGCAGAGATTCGGCAGGCGGAACTGAAGCAAGCGGAACGGCGGCGCACCCATTTGCAGGAAAAGCTGCCCCAGTTGGAGGCCCAGCAGGCCGAGATTCAGCAAAACCTGGCGGCGATCGCCCAGTCTCCCCTGCAACAGGAAATCGACCAATTGGAGCAACAGATTGTCGCGATCGCCTACAACCTGGAGCATCACACAGCATTGCGGCAGACGCTACGGGAAGCACAACAATGGCAATGGCGTCAGCAAGAGTTGACCCAGGCCCAGCAAACCTATCCGTCCCTGAAACAGCGGTTGGAAGAATTAGACCGTTTGCTAGCCGAACGCCAACAGGGAGCGCAGGGTTTAACACAGCAAATCACCGACCTCACCCGTGAGCTGGAAGCATGTCCCGCACCGGAAGCGGCGATCGCCGAGCTAGAGTCTCGCTTGCACCAACGCCGTCAGGAATTGGATGCGCAAATCGCCCAACTGGGGCGTGTGCAGCAGCAACGGCAGCAATTGGAACAGGTGCGATCGCAACAGTCCGAGCATCAGCACACGCTGCAAGTGCAGCGCCGCCAACTCCGGGTCTACCAGGAACTGACGCAGGCCTTTGGGAAAAACGGCATTCAAGCGCTGATGATCGAAAACATGCTGCCTCAACTAGAAACCGAAGCCAACCATATCCTCGGTCGCCTCAGTAACCACCAACTGCATGTGCAGTTTGTCACTCAGCGCAGCCGTCGTCGGAACCGCAGTAAGCACACCCGCCTGATCGATACCCTGGATATCTTGATCGGCGATGCGCGGGGAACACGACCCTACGAAACCTATTCCGGTGGAGAAGCCTTTCGGATTAACTTTGCCATCCGGCTGGCGCTGGCTCGGTTGTTGGCGTTGCGGTCGGGCATGGCGTTGCAACTGCTCGTGGTTGATGAGGGCTTTGGGACGCAAGATGAAGCGGGATGCGATCGCCTTATATCCGCAATTCAGGCGATCGCCGACGATTTTTCCTGCATCCTCACGGTCACACACATGCCTCGCCTCAAGGAAGCCTTCCAAACCCGCATCGAAGTTCACAAAACCGATCAAGGCTCTGAAGTGCAGTTGGTGGTGTAGCCCTGCGACTCTGGGTGAGAAGCGATAAACTTTAGACCGGATCACGCGTTTGGTTTCACCTAAATAAATATCACCCAGTTGGTAGCTCTAAGTTTGCGTAAGATGGTGAGCGATTGTGCCCTGCATCAGACTGACAAAGAGTGGTGCGTTACGGCTTTATCCAACCGCCTCTGCTATCGTTGCTGATCCCTGGCAACTGCCTTGGAAACCCCAAGCAGATGCTTCACGCGAACCCGCTTGAGCGCATAGCCAAGACGCATACCATCAGCGTCATTTGCGCTTTTTGAGATCCTTGATATCGCCCATAGGTAACCTTTGCAATTATGGCTGTTTCTTTTTCTGGTTCGATTGCTTTGAAGTGGGGAATGGTTGCAGCGATCGCCGTTTCCTCTGTCGCTTGCAGTGATAACCGAGCTGCACAATGCAACCGTCTGACGGAAGTGGCGAACAAGACGGTAGGCAATGTACAAGCCATCGTGAGCGGCAACGATCAACCAGATGGCGCGGCCCTCCGTCAGGTTGCTGCTAGCTTTGACAATGGGCGTGCAGAGATGGAAGCCCTCGTGCTTTCTGACGAACAATTACAAAGCTATCAATCCCGATTCATTGAGTTGTACGAAGAAGTCAGGGTCTCAGCCCAGCAGTTATCCGATACGCTCAATAGCCAGGACTTTGACGGTGGCCAAACGGCTCGCGACCAGTTCTATGCCAGTACCGAAAAGGAAGAACCCCTGGTTCGCGAAGTCAATGAATATTGCGCGGAGATCGCTCCCATGGAAGGAAATTAGCCTGCTTGCCTCAGATCATCGATTACAGGGCGAAGTTCACGCGCCAGGGTCAACCGGATTCTGCAAGTTTGATGTAGGGTAAATGTGGAATTAGGACACAAGGGATCACCATGGCACTCACCGCTTCCACCATGTTGCCCCTCGGTACGGCAGCCCCCGACTTCAAGCTGCCTGATACCGTGACTGGCAACACGATCACCCTTTCGACCTTTGCCGACCAAACGGCCTTGCTAGTTATCTTTATGTGCTGTCACTGCCCGTTTGTGAAGCATATTCAAGACCAGCTGGCACAACTGGGTAAAGACTATGCCGACAAATCGCTAGGCATTGTCGCCATCAGCGCCAACGATGTGGCGGGATATCCCGACGATTCTCCCGAGCACCTGAAGCAGATGGCCGAGACCCTGGCATTCAACTTCCCGGTTTGCTACGACGCCAGCCAGGATGTGGCCAAGATCTACACCGCTGCTTGCACACCTGATTTCTTCCTATTCGATGGCGATCGCAAGCTGGTCTACCGCGGGCAACTGGACGATAGTCGCCCCAGCAACGATGCACCGGTCGATGGTCACGACCTGCGAGCGGCGATCGATGCAGTCCTGGTGGGCAACGCGCTACCTGCGGAGCAAAAACCCAGCATTGGGTGCAATATCAAGTGGAAGCCGGGGAACGCTCCGCCTTACTATGGCTAGCTCCAGCTAACACCCGACCGTGTTCTCTCAGGTTTTCCACTATGTCGCCTATTCTCCAGCTCATTGAACCGCATACCCAGGACCTGGGCGGATTTCAAGTGCGGCGATCGCTGCCCCATGCCAGCCAATCCATGGTTGGTCCGTTCATCTTCTTCGACCACATCGGCCCAGCCACCTTTCCCCCCGGAAAGGGGATAGATGTTCGGCCGCATCCCCACATCAATCTGGCAACGGTGACCTATCTGTTTGACGGAGCGATTTTGCATCGCGACAGTGTGGGATCGGTGCAAGAAATTCGCCCCGGTGCGGTGAACTGGATGACGGCGGGGCGGGGAATCGTTCATTCTGAGCGCACCCCAGAAAGCGATCGCCCTGTCACCTCGCCCCTCCACGGCATCCAAACTTGGATCGCGCTCCCCGAAGCCCACGAAGAAGCCGACTCCTGGTTCAAACATCACCCAACGGAGGAAATTCCAGCCATTGAAGCCGCTGGAGTATCTGTTCGGATCATCGCAGGACAGGCATTCGACAAGGTCTCTCCCGTAAAAGTGTTTTCTCCTATGCTGTATCTGGATGTGCAGCTAAGGGCAGGAGCATCCCTATCATTGCCTGCTGAGGTGAGCGAGCGTGCCATTTACAGCGTCACGTCTGGCTTACAGGTCAATGGCATGCCCCTGAAACCCTATCGCTTTGCGGTACTTGATTCAAATGCGGTGGTTACTGTGTCTGCCACCGAAACGGCGCGGTGCATGGTCGTGGGTGGGGAACCCGTGGGCGATCGCATCAAATGGTGGAACTTTGTTTCCAGTCGCCCAGAGCGGATTGAGCAAGCAAAACAGGACTGGAAAAACGACCGTTTTCCCAAGGTTCCTGAAGAGACGGAGTGGATTCCCTTACCGGAGGACTAGGGGCTGTCATCAATTAGGGGGCAACGTCCTTCCATAGAAGTGTTTACAGCCCCTAGTTCATATTGTTGGGGCGGGCGCGTAAACACTTATCCTGCAAGGCTTCTGCAATCAATTGATGACATGCTCTAAGGTTCAAGCAGGGATTGGGTCGCGCTCCAATAGCTGGTCAATCACCTGAGAGATTTCCTCCGCTCGATTCCAGACCATAAAGTGCCCACCCGCTGGGATGGTGCAATCTGCCGAAACATAACGGAGGGGAAAGATGCGATCGCCGCTGCCATGCACATGGTAAGTCGTCTCTGGAACCGCATCGTTTTTCCAGGTCACCACGCGATGCAGCGCCCATTTGAGGAAGTGAGCATCCGTATCATGCAAAACTTCTCCGAGCAGTACGCGCTCTCCTCCGTCCGTGAGCCCGAAGAACCAGTACACCAGCCAGGACACCGCCCATAGCAACCATTTGAAGGGCAAAATGCGATGGACAGGAAACCACCGCAGCAGCTTGAAATAGCCAGGAATTTCCTTCTCGATTTTGGCACTGGAGAGCAGGATTACGCGCTCGACCTCTTGTTGCTTAGCGATTTCCGTTGCGACCAAGCCACCAAACGACAACCCCACCAGCACGGGACGCTCTGAATCAATTTGGGCGCTGAGGCGACGGGCGTAGCTTGCCAAATCCTCTCCGCGCTCCGGCGTTTCCCACTGCACATGCACCATGCGATAACCCTCCAGCTTGAGCTGCTGAAAAACACGTTCATCGGCTCCCAATCCACTGATGAAGTAAATAGAACGCTGGGGTGGTCGTGGTTCGATGATAGGCATCGAATGTATCAGAATGTAACAGCTTCTTCCAGACTACCGAACTCTTAGGAGAGATGCTAACCATTTCCGGCATATTCCTTCCAAAGAACTACCTCAAAGGATGCAGAACGAGCGATGGCGTATAGGTTATAGGTGGGTTGGAATATCAAAGCAGCATGCTTTTTGCGGACGACCCGCATGTTTTTTGTGGACGACCCGCATGCTTTTTGCGGACGACCCGCATGGCAGAATTTAAGAGGTTGTGATGGAGAGAAGGTCATGCGATTTTTTGTAGCGCTGCTGTTGGTTGGTTTGTGCTGGATGATGTCAGGGGGGTCGGCGATCGCCACCGAAGATATCAATGGGATTGAAGTCTTTGAGGTGCATTGTGCCGGGTGTCATATCAATGGCGGTAACATTGTGCGGCGGGGCAAAAACCTGAAACAACGAACGTTGGAGCGCAGGGGATACGATTCGATAGAGGCGATCGCCCAACTCGTTACCAATGGCAAAGGACTGATGTCTGCCTATCGCGATCGCCTCACCCCTGAGGAGATCACAGCGGTTGCAGCCTACGTCCTCGAACAAGCTGAAAATGACTGGAAGTCCTAAGGTGCTCCAAGGCTGACGTCTATTGGCAGGCGGATTTCTAAGCCCAAACGCTATTCCGATCGCCGTCGTGAGAGCTTCTGCATCATCCGGTCAACAAACAATTCCAACTCCGGCAGTCGCAGTTGTTTCGCATAGACGAAGAAAACGAGGAACCCTGCGGCTCCGGCGATCGCCAACTGTGCTAACAACACCAGGAAGCCTTCGGTTCCCAGCCAGTGCTCTGTGAAGCGGAGAGTGAAGAGGGCGATCGCACCGGACACCCCACTTCCGATGGTTAGCAAAAACGTAATACGACCCCATTGTCCTAGCGGCAATCCATTTAGCCGTCGATGCAATACCCATAGCATCACGACCATGGAAATTAAATTAACGCCTACCGTTGCTAGGACCAGACCGACGGCTCCCAGTGGACGCACCAGCAGGAAGTCTAGCAACGCATTGAGGAAAATATTAACGATGCTAATGCGAAAGGGAGTTTGAGCATCCTCCAGTGCGTAAAATACCCGCACCAGCACATCTCGGCTGAGGTAGAAAAACATCCCTAGCGCATAGGCCACCAGCACTGAAGCCGTGAAAAAAGCATCCTCTTCCGTGAAGGCGTAGCGCTCGTAGACCACCCGTGAGATGGGTACGGCTAATGCCATCATCAGCGCACTGATCGGTAGCATCGTCACGGCGGTCATCATCAAGCCCTGCCGGATGCGCTGCTTCAGATCAGGCCAATCACCCGGGGCAGCCAGGCGAGAAAAAACGGGGAGCAAGGGCACCAAAATGACATTGGACAGAATCCCTAGCGGGGTCTGAACCAGCAAGCTAGCGTATCCCATCGCCGACACCGCCGCTGCCGCATTGGGGATAAACGAGGCAAAGAACAAATCCGTCCAGACATTGATTTGCATCATGCCCGACGAGAAGGTGGCTGGCCCCATGATGTTGATGACTTCTCGCACCTCTCGCTGGCGAAAGTTGAAGCGCGGACGCAGAGTGCCCAACCCCGATCGCCATTGCACCGGCAACTGCACCAACCACTGCACGCCTGCCCCCGCCACGACCGACCCAGCTAGCACTGCACCTCCGAGCCAGGCATTTTCTGGAGCCGTAATGTCTGACCCCAGATACAGTGCCAAGCCGCCAAGCCCTAGTAATACTGATAGGCTAGAAAAAATGGGGCTGATGGAGGGCAACCAATATTGATCGGACGCATTCAGTGTGCCAAAGCCGATGCCAATTAAGCCCGCCAGGACTGCTAGAGGAGCCATGATGCGAAATTGCAAAATGGCAATCTCTCGGGTTTGCACCAGAGTTTCGTAAACTGCGAGGGGTTCTCCCGTAGCCGCGAACGCTTCCGGAGTCAGGAATAACCCTGGCGCCACTAGATGAATCAACGGCTCTGCAAAAATCAGCATGCCCACCATGAGAATCAGCAGCACACCGACAACCAGCGTGGTAATGGCTTCCACAATGGGGGCCGCCTCTTCTCGTTTGCGCTTCGCCAAAACGCTGACGATCGCACTATGAAATGGCCCGTTGATTCCCCCCAGCAAAATTAGCAGGAAGCCGGGAATAACATAGGCAAAGTTGAAGGCTCCAAAAGCTGGCCCGACACCAAAGGCGGCGGCGATCGCCTGCTGGCGAAATAACCCAAACAGCTTACTAATCAGCGTTGCCGCAGCAACGATTCCGGCAATTTTGGCGAGCGAACGGGCAGGACGCTGAGTGTCGGACACGGGCGTTCGGTTCCTCAGTAGGGTAATCCTCAACCATTCAACACTATTTTGGATTTGAGGTTTTGGATTTTGTGTAAGGACTACAGCACTTCAGCACGAAGTTTCGCCAGAGGAAGGCTGAGGAATTTGCGCCAGCCAGGAACGTAGGCGCGTTGGCTAAAAACATCGTACTGGTTGCGCTCGATCGCATTGAGAATTTGGCGATAGAGCATCAGCGCCGACCACACGGGGAAGCGAGCATCAGGGCTAAGCTGACCGACCCCGCGCTCAGCATCCACGAAGAACTTCTGTGCCCGTTCGATTTCAAACTTCATGAGCGATCGCCAGCGGTCATCTACCACCCCATTAAACAGATCCGTCTCGGTGTAGTTAAACCGTTCCAGGTCTTCCAACGGTAGATAGATGCGTCCCCGTTGAGCATCTTCGCCCACATCTCGCAGAATGTTAGTGAGCTGGTTTGCAATGCCCAGGGCGATCGCCTCTTGCAGCGGGTTAGGGGTGGGGCGGGTCTGTTCCCAGGGCGCTGTTCGGGGAGTCGTATCGATACCCATAACAGCGGCTGACATCAACCCAACGGTTCCAGCCACCCGATAGCAATAGAGTTCCAGTTCTTCAAAGGTTTGATACCGATTGCGGTAGAGATCCATCCGCTGTCCTGCAATCATGTCGCGGAAGGGTTGGATGTCCAGCGGAAAGCGTTCCAGCGTATCCACCAGCGCCACATCAGCATCATCAACTGGATGACCCGCAAAGATAGCTTCTAGATTGCTTTCCCACTCATCCAGGGTGTGATCCGTTGTAAACTCCGCCTGTGCCCCATCCACGAGCTCATCAGTGCGCCGACACCAGACATAAATCGCCCAAATTGCACGCCGCTTTTGCTCCGACATCAACAACGTGCCGAGATAAAAGGTCTTGGCATAATCTTGGGTGATTTTGCGGCAGGCTTCGTAGGCATCTTCGACAGAAGCCAGCGCGGTTTTACAGGGGGTAGGTCTCGGAAGTTGCAGCATTACATCGCAGTGCGGGGAATACAGTTAAACCTATCAGCAATTGGCAACGGGCTGTTAGCCAACCCAAACAAATTGAATCGCTGGCTATCCCGTTTATGAGGATACAGGTTGAAGGGTCTTCGCAGCCGACTCGTCTGGCTCTAATGTTTCGGTTTGCTGATGGATGACCTGTGCGGCCAACTTACCGGACAAAACCGCCCCCTCCATGCTGCCCAGGTATCGTTGCATGGTATAGCTGCCAGCAAGGAAGAAGTTGGCAATTGGGGTTTCCTGACTAGGTCGACATTGCTGACTCCCCGGACGGGCGGTGTAGACCGAGCGAGGGGTTTTGACAATTTTGGATTTCAGCAGCGTGGCAGGATTCTCATTGCCAAAGTCGTCGGGGAACAGCTTTTTTAGTTCCTCCATCGTTGCCGCCAGAATCTCGTCTTCTGAGCGGTCGATCCAATCTTTCGCGGGTGCAAGCACCAGCTCCAGCATTGAGCGATCAGGATTGGCATACTCGCGGCAGGTATTGCTCATGTCGGCATAGACGCTGAGTAGGGGCGATCGCGAGAACAATAACTGATCCACATCCGTCAGCTTGCGATCGAACCAGAGGTGAATATTGATAACCGGAACGCCTTCCAGTTCCGACATCTTTTGGAAAAATTCGATTCCTTTCCAGGGTTCGGGCATCAAGACCTTCATCACATCCACCGGCATGGCCGACACATAGGCATCGGCAGTGATGACCTCATCTTCGGCTCCATCCAGCCCGCGAATCAAGAATCCACTCACCGTCTGATCATCATTCAGTAAAACCTGCTTCAACGGCTTTTTCAGATGAACCTCGCCGCCGTGCTCAGTAATATAGTCCACCATCGGCTGACAGAGACGCTCGGGAGGAGCACCATCCAAAAAGGCCACCTTGGAACCATAGCGCTCTTGCAGAAAGCGGTTCAGCGCAGTTAAAGGAACCGTTGCAGACACATCTTCGGGGTTGATAAAGGTCAGCGCCTTCGATGCTGCAATGAAGATATCGCTGTTGACACGCTCATCCACTCCCTGACGTTGCAGCCATTCCAGCAAGGAGTATTGATCCATCTTTTCCACATAGGCTTGCCCCCGGACGATCGCCGGAGTCAAACCCACCGCAAACCGCAGCTTTTGCTCCCATGTGAGCATGTCGTTGTTGCGGAGGATAGACGCAATCACATTAAAGGGAGCCGGAATATCGGGAACATCGAAGCGAGACAAAACCCCAGGTTTTTCCGGTTGGTTGAAGAGCAACGTATGGTCTTTCCACTGCAACCGATCTTCAATGTCCAGTTCTTTAAACAACTGCAGCATATTGGGGTAAGCGCCGAAGAAGACATGGAGTCCTGTTTCGTACCAGTCGCCCTCTTCATCTTTCCAGGCGGCAACCAGCCCACCCAACACATCGCGGCTTTCCAGGAGGATGGGAGTGTGTCCGGCATCTACCAAGTATTTCGCACAGGCTAAGCCCGCTAATCCACCCCCAGCGATCGCAACACGCATGAAATCTTTCCTTCCTCGACGGCTAATAGCGCTTCTAACCCTAATTATACGTGGATTACTTTACAATCCTTAAACATTTCTGTAATTCTCGGCAAGATTTTAGACAATCTACGGGGTTCTCTAGAAATCGAGCGCTGATTCGCTGAGGATCTTGATCAGCCGCTATCGTTGCAAGGTCGCTGTGACGGGTTCACATTGATAGGGATAAATCATTAGTTATGCAACTGAAACGATCGGTTACCTGGGGGGCGATCGCCTTCGCCATCCTATTTCTCACCATCATGGTCGTGGCGTATACCGGGAACTTGCCGCCGCAACTAAGCCGACTGCCCTATCACGACAAGCTGGGACATGTGATCTTGTATGCGATCGCCACCTTTCTGGGACACCTTGCCCTCCAGCGTCGCCATGTCCGCCTTGCCAACATGCAGTTACCGCTCTGGGTGCTGATCTTCGGAAGTTTTACCATTGTTGAGGAATTGGGACAGGGTTTGTCACCCAATCGAAGCCTGGATGCGATGGATTTGGTGTGTAGCCTAGTTGGTGTTGGATTGGGCTATGTCCTGGCAGAGTGGATAGGAACGCGACGAACATTCTTATCGGACGATACCTAGCCTGGATGATCGCTCAATGATTCCCTACTTACGCCTCAATCGTTTTTTGTTTTTTGGATCCACGCTTAGCTTGACTGCATTATTGACAAGTGCATGCGTTCCTATTCCCCACGTTGAACAGATCACGCCTGCTATCGAGGGTCAGATTTTTCGCGATGGTAATCCAGCAAGAAACGTAGAGGTTAAATTAGTTGATTTCGATTTAAGTAGGTAACCTGAATTAAACGATGTCCTGAGAACGGCATGCCGAGGTTTCCGGACTCCAGAGCTACGTTTAATTAGGATCATCTACTTA
>JBCBSL010000088.1:0-16596 GCA_039819145.1 Cyanobacteria bacterium J06638_22 | reverse complement strand
GGGGAACATTAAGGGCGGTAAAGCGATCGCCCAACACCTTAGCTCTGATATTTCGGGCATTGATGACGAAGAGGCGAAGAAGCAACTGGCCGGGCAATTGCAAGAAATCGCTATCCATCGCATTCGCCGTTCCTTCGACGACACCCACAGCAAAAACTCTTTTGAGTTGGCCGAAACGGACGATACAGGTGCCGTGAAACTCCTCGTCGGTGGCAAGTCCACTGGGGACTACTACAAAATCCGCGACAACGAAGTGGTGTTGGTGCATCGCCATATCCACGGAATCGTCGTCACCATCAATACCTTCTCTAGCCACCAAACGGAAGCGGGCTATCTGTCCCACACCTATGATTCCGTTTACCACGATCCCCAGACTGGTGAACAGAAGGGCGGCAAGAGCGTGTTTGAGGACAACTATGAGAAGGTGGGCGACTACTACTTCCTGAACCAGCGCACCATCAAGACTGAAGGCGAGCAGCCCGATACAAAGTCCTTTAGCTTCAGCAACATTGCCCTTGTGCAGCCTGTTGCAGCGGCGGTCTCCTAATTGTCATTAGACTTTAGCAACCTATTTGTTGATAAAGTCCAAGTTCACTTAAAATGGGGAGGTGCGATCGCCAATTTATCGCACCTCCCTTAGTGGTTTTGGATGTGTCTGACCTTTAGCAACTCATAAATGGATCCTGAGCTATGGAACTCACCAATGACAATGTCGAATCCGTACTGGATGAACTGCGCCCTTACCTGATGTCTGACGGCGGCAACGTTGAGCTGGTTGAACTGGATGGCCCGGTTGTTCGCCTGCGCCTGCAAGGTGCTTGCGGCTCCTGCCCCAGCTCCACCATGACCCTGCGCATGGGTATCGAGCGCAAACTGCGCGAATCGATTCCCGAAATCGCCGAAGTCGAGCAGGTTGTCTAGGCCTTACCTGTAATATCAAATCCGGTTGAAGAACCCAAATATTGGTTGCGCCCGCTGCACTGCAGCGGGCGCAACCAATATTTGGGCCTTACGGCTGTTTAATCGGATTTGATATGAGTTTGTTTGGATGGGCATGGAAGATCAGAACAACCATTCTGAATTCCCATGCCGCTTTAGATCTGGAGATCTGGTCAAGTAAAAGAAATCCGGTCGAGTAAAAGGTGGTTTAACCTGAGGGAAGGTAAGCCTGGTAGGTGTAGCGGGGTCGATGGATACCTTAGTCATCTAGCTAAAATTTATCGTGAGTACTGTAACGGTTAACTTATCGCCGCCCTTTGAATTGACAGATGATGCCTTCTTTCAGCTCTGCCAAAACAATCCTGATGTCAAATTTGAGCGCACGGCGGAGGGTGAGTTGGTGATTATGTCACCCGTAGGTGGAGAGGGCGGTAAACGTGAAGCCGATCTAACATTCGAGTTGGTTGGCTGGAATCGGCAGAGCAATTTGGGCATTGTTTTTAGTTCCTCCGCGGGATTCCGGTTGCCTAACGGCGCTGACCGTTCGCCAGATGCCGCTTGGATCAAGCAAGAAAGATGGAACGCGTTGACCCCAGAGCAACGACGTAAGTTTCCTCCCATTGCACCCGATTTTGTGATCGAACTTCGCTCAGAAACGGATGATTTAGGCACGCTCCAAGCCAAAATGCGAGAGTACATGGAGAATGGCGTTGTTTTGGGATGGCTCATCAATCCCCAGGACGCACAAGTAGAAATTTATCGCCAGGGAACATCTGTTGAGGTACTCAACACACCTACGTCTCTTTCTGAAGAAGATGTGCTTCCAGGATTTGTCTTAGATCTCAGCCGCATTCTGCGCTGACGCCTCTCTGCGTGGCTACGACGTTTAGCCATAATGGTCAGTAGCTTGGCGTTATTAAACTAAAAACCCAGGAGCGCCCCTCTGGGTTGCTCCCCAAGTTTTTAGAAATGAGCTCATTTAT
Source organism: Cyanobacteria bacterium J06638_22 (assembly GCA_039819145.1). Lineage (GTDB taxonomy): Bacteria > Cyanobacteriota > Cyanobacteriia > Elainellales > Elainellaceae > Vacuolonema. Next base: position 14,674 of record JBCBSL010000088.1, on the reverse strand, counting down.
GCCTATAGCACTATGCCCTTGAGTGAAGCTCAGTATTTTTTTGAAAGCCCCGCGCCGTGGGGCTTTCAAAAAAATACTTATCCTAATCTCAATACGTAAGGCTATATCTACTTACTGTTGCGATTCGTTAACACAGGGTTGGGAGAATCTGGTATTGATGGTGTGTAGGCATCTCCTCTGCTATTGGTCATGACCCATCCCCTGTATGTTGCGTTCATCTGGCACCAGCACCAGCCCCTTTACAAGAGCCAGTCGGGGGGCTATCGCTTGCCCTGGGTGCGATTGCACGGCACGAAGGATTACCTGGATTTGATGCTGATTTTGGAGCAGTTTCCCAAGCTGCACCAGACCGTGAACCTAGTACCCTCGCTAATCATGCAGATTGAGGACTATGTGGCGGGGACAGCCTTTGACCCGTACCTCACCCTGGCACTGTCGGAGGTTGAAACGCTGACGCCAGAGCAAAAGCATTTCATTGTCGAGCATTTTTTCGATGGCAACCACCACACGCTGATCGATCCCCATCCCCGCTATGCCGAATTGTTTGAGCAACGCCATGACAAGGGCTGGGACTGGTGCCTCGAAAACTGGGACCATCAAGCCTTTGGCGATTTGCTGGCCTGGCATAACCTATCGTGGATTGACCCGGTGTTCTGGGATGATCCGGAGATTGCCGAGTGGCTGAAGCGCGATCGCCACTTTACCCTGAGCGATCGCCAGCGCATCTACTCCAAGCAAAAGGAAATCATGGCGCGGATTATTCCGCAGCACCGCCAGATGCAGGATGCGGGGCAAATCGAGGTGACGACAACGCCCTACACGCACCCGATTTTGCCGCTTCTGGCGGATACCGACGCTGGACGTGTGGCAGTACCCAATATGGTATTGCCAGAACAACAGTTTCAGTGGGCCGAAGATATTCCTCGACACCTGGCGCGGGCCAAACAGATGTATCGCGATCGCTTCGGGCGGGATCCCCGTGGGCTGTGGCCGTCCGAGCAGTCCGTGAGTCCAGCCATCTTGCCTGATGTGGCTGCCCATGGCTTCGATTGGTTGGTTTCGGATGAGGCGGTGCTGGGCTGGACCCTCAGCCACTTCTTCCACCGCGACCCCCACGGCACGGTCGAGACGCCGGAAATGCTATATCGCCCCTATCGTCTGGAAACACCCCAGGGTGACCTGGCCATTCTATTCCGCGACCACCGATTGTCTGATCTAATTGGCTTTACCTACAGCGGTATGCCGACGGAAGAAGCCGCGGCAGACTTGATTGGTCAACTGGAGGCGATCGCCCTGCAACTCCAAAAGCACCAAGCTGAAGGCAGCACCACTCTGGAACAACCTTGGCTTGTAACCATTGCGCTGGATGGCGAAAATTGCTGGGAGTTCTACCCCAAAGACGGCAAGCCTTTCTTGGAAAATCTGTATTCTCAACTGAGCCACCATGACGGCATTCGCCTGGTTACGGTGTCGGAGTATTTGGAGCAGTTTCCGCCCACCGCTACGTTGCCTGCGGACAAACTCCACAGTGGTTCCTGGGTGGATGGCAGCTTCACTACCTGGATTGGGGATCCGGTCAAGAATCGCGCTTGGGATTTGCTCACCCAGGCGCGCCAAACCCTGGCTAACCATCCCGAAGTGACGGAGGAAAACAATCCCGAAGCCTGGGAAGCCCTCTATGCGGCGGAAGGCTCAGACTGGTTCTGGTGGTTCGGCGAAGGACACAGCTCCAACCAGGATGCCATGTTCGACCAATTGTTTCGGGAACACCTCAGCACCTTGTATGGGGCGCTGAATGAGCCGGTTCCGATGGAGGTGCGACAAGCGGTAGAAGACCACACGCCCCAGGGCGATCGCCTGCCTGAAACCTTTATCCATCCCCACATCGATGGACGCCCCGACGAACAAGATTGGGACAAAGCCGGACGGATCGAAGTTGGTGGCGCACGGGGCACCATGCACCGCAGCGGTCCGATTCCCCGCCTGTGGTACGGCGTCGATCACCGCCACTTCTACCTACGTGTTGACTTTGCCAGTGGCGTGCGACCCGGCGTTGACTTTCCACCCGAACTCCACTTGCTTTGGTTCTACCCCAATCGCACCATGCACAATAGTCCGGTGCCCCTAGCCGACCTCTCCGACGATGCGCCATTGACGTACCATTTCCACCACCACCTGGGGATGAATCTAGTGACGGGCGATCGCTGGCTCCAGGAAGCTGCCGAATATTCCCACTGGCACACCTGCTCTACCCGCACTCAGATTGCCTTAGATACTTGCCTGGAAGTTGCTGTGCCCTGGTCTGACTTGAACGATGTCGAACCCGACTGGCAGCTAGAAATCCTGGTCATTTTGGCGGACGAGGGACGTTACAAGGGTTTTCTGCCTGAAAATAAGCTAATTCCCCTGGTGATGCCATAAATAAGAGAAGTTCATGCTTGGTTTCTGCAACCCCGATTTGACTCGTGTAGCGTGGAAATCCCTCGCCCTCAAGAACTCAGCCTCTATCGCAGCGGCTGTAACATCGAGACCAGGATAGAGGATTTGGGTTCCTCTGATAGGATTACTCAAATAAACTCCCCATTTTACTCTATGCTTTACATAGAGCAACTCCTTCAAATTCTTGCTAGAAATCTAAGAGTCTTGCTCGTTTCATGCATGTATGGAATTGCGCTAAGCTTTTCTGTTAAAGCGTTTCAGGTTGTAGGATGGCGCGAGAAACCTGATCCCACAAAGTGAGAATTAATCGCAATAACTCATTCTTGTTGCGAATGGCTTAAGATTCACTTAAGATAGAGGCATAGAATTCAGCGCCACTCTCTTGAGGTGGTGGACGGCTATGGCTATTACTAGCAACTCTTTCAAGGCAGAATTAAACGCAAAAGGTTGGCGCATGACGCCACAGAGAGAAACCATTTTGCAAGTATTTCAAACGCTGCCCCGAGGCGAGCACCTCAGTGCTGAAGACTTGCATAGCCGCTTATCCGAGAAAAATGCGGGGATCAGCCTCTCGACTATCTATCGCACCGTAAAGATGATGTCGCGGATGGGGATCTTGCGTGAGCTAGAACTAGCGGAAGGGCACAAGCACTACGAACTCAATACAGCGTCGCCTCACCATCATCACCATATGGTTTGTGTGCAGTGTAATCACACCGCTGAGTTTGATAACGACTCGGTTTTGAAGCAGGGGCTAAAGCAAACTGAAAAGTCGGGGCTACAGCTGATCGATTGCCAGCTCACGATCTACACCATTTGTCCAGAAGCCCTGCGCATGGGTTACCCAGCTCTGCCGGATAACTGGATGTGCAGCCGCGCTGTTGCAGAAAAGCATCATGATTGAGCAGTGAGTATCGTTCTTCTTGATTCGTTGGATATATGAACTGAGAAAGGTATGAGCTGAAAGGTATTCAGGCTCTTGTTTTGTGGATCAACGGAGTGTGATGCATATCTTGGGGCTGGTTGTCTTTTCCCCGTTGTCTTCTCCTCAAGCGATTCTCCGCAAACGTATCGCTTTTGCGAACATGTCGTTCCAATCCGGGTAAGCTGGGTTCCATGCAGGGTCAGGTCGGGTATTGCCGCAGCATGGGAATGGGGTAGGCACGATGATGCAAGAACTGGAATCATTGCTGGCGGAAGCGGAGCAGGCGATCGCCCAAGGAGAGATAACCACAGCAATTGCCCACTATCAACAAATTGCAACGCAATGCCCTGCGGAACCGGAAATTCTCTGGCGCTTAGGATTAGCTCATTTGTTGCAAGGGGATGAGGCCAAGGCACAGGAGATTTGGTTTGGGGCGATCGCACAAATCCCGGCAGATGATCTCCCCATCCATCTGGAACAACTTCAAAGCCTATTGCTGGCGACCGGGGCACAATACTTGCATCAGCGCCGCTTTGGTCAGGCAGAAGCGGCGTTGCGGCACAGTTTGGAGTTGGAAGAATCCGCCATTGCGCTGGCGAACCTGGGTTCTGCGATCGCGCAACAGGGACGGTACGAAGAAGCCGTTGAGTGCTGGCGGCGGTCCCTGGATGTTGATCCCCAGCAGCCAGAGCTGTGCTGCCGTTGGGGGCAGATGCATCAGGCATTGGGGGAATGGGCAGCGGCGATCGGTTGCTACCAACGTGGGTTAGCCGAGGCTCCGGCTCACGCCGAAATGTGGCACCGCCTGGGGCAATGTCAGATCCGATTGGGGCAACTGGATGTGGCGATCGCCTCGCTGAACGCAGCGCTCAACCTCTTGCCCGACGATAGTGCCATCTGGTGTGACTCGGGGTGGGCGCAGGCTCTCCAAATCAATTGGTCGAATGCCTTTCACGCTTGGGCAAAGCTCCCCGCGCTACAGCAACAGTTTGTGCAGGACTATACGACCTGGGTTGAGCAGTTGCGGCAGGCCAACCGAGATACGCCCTTGCTGGTGGACAATCACGCTCTTCTGAAAACTTTGGCAGCAGCGGAAGAAGACCCTGCTAGAGAAGCGTTTGTGGCATTATTGCGGGCGCGTGGAGCCGAACGCTGGGCGCAAGCCCTCCATCCGTCGAACTCGCCGTCGTCAGCGGTTTCAAAATCGGCTGCAAATCCGGCTGAACCCGAGTCCATGGGGAGCGTTCCGCCACCTACGGGGTATGTTGAAACGACCCAGGGCTGGCTGGAACAACAAGGACTTGCCGCCACCCATTTCCGGCCACTCTACCCCGCCACGACCTTACCGCTTTCGCCACCAGTGACTGCCAATACTGAGATTCATCCCAGTTTTCGGTTTGGCCAGGAGGTACCGCTGCCGGCCTCCTTTGTCGCGACGATTCCAGGTGGGCGCTACGTTATTGAGGAATCGCAGCAGGTGGCGGCGATCGCCCCCGACAATACCATCCTGGGAGATGTGTCGCCGTTTTCGCCCATCCTCAGCCCGAGACATCCCGATGCCCATGTGAGTCGCCATCCGCTACTCCAGCAAGCCGCTTTGCCTGTTCCGAAATCGATCGATGGCACGGTCGCCATTTTGTCCGGCTTGTCGAACTCCGTCTATTTCCACTGGATGCTGGATGTATTGCCACGCCTAGAAATGCTTCGGCAAGCGGAGGTTGATCTGGCCACGGTGGACTACTTCTTGGTAGATAGCGATCGCCCCTTTCAGCGACAAACGCTAGAGCGTCTTGGGATTCCCCTAGAAAAGACCCTGGCTCCGGCGGATGTGCCCCATCTAGAAGCGCGATCGCTCCTGCTACCGTCCTTCCCGGCCAGTATTTCCTGGATGCCCGAGTGGAGCCTCGACTTTCTGCGCCGCACCTTTCTCCCATGCGATCGCCAAGACACCGCCGCCGCTCCCCATCGCCGCCTCTACATCACCCGCGCCAAGGCAGGTGTCCGTCGCCTCATCAATGAAGCACATCTGATTGCTGCGCTCGAACCCTGGGGATTTGAAGTGGTGGATCTCGAACAATTCAGCGTGGTGGAACAGGCTCAGCTATTTGCCGAAGCCGCCATCATCCTCACCGTACATGGCAGTGGGTTGACCAACCTGGTCTTTTGCCAACCCGGCACGACCGTCATCGAGCTGTTTGCCCCCTACTACGTCTATCCCTGCTACTGGCTCGTCGCAAGCTGGCGGAATCTTCGCTACTCCTATCTTCTAGGACAAACCCCAGAAGGAGAGTTTCTGCACCAACTACTTTACCCCGACTCGCGCCAGGAAGACCTGTGGATTGATCCTGCCGCTGTTATCGACCATCTGGACTTCCTTAACCTTCCGCCCTTGGGTTGATCTGGCAAATATCCGGACGGTTGCAATAAAACGACAAAATCCTTTATGAAAATGCAATGAAGTGACAAGATACTTCAGAAAATCTCCGGATGGTTCGGATGAACTATGAAGAAAGGGATATCGGTAAATTCGCGACGAGAGATTTACGGGTCAACCCTACGCAATCAGGAGGTTTTCTATGGAAGCATACGGAATGCTTTGGGCCATGTCTAACACAGTTGGCACTAGCTTGAATCACTCTGTTCCTCCATCGAGCGACCTTCCGCTCAAAAATCGCACGGTACGTCTGCTGCAAAAAACGAGTGTGAAAGTGTCCGCTGTGAAGCGACTCCTATCGAATCGCTAGAATTCAACGGCAGATTGTGCATTTAGGGATTCTTGCATTGCGAGGATCCCTAAATGCTGTGAAAGAGGAAAAATTGTCTAAAGCGGTTTCTTCGCCACGATGAAGACCGCTTTATTTTTGCCCGGTTGCCATTGGTTGTCAATGGTGAACCCTGCTTGGGTCAGGCTGTTGACTAGGTTGTCTGCCGTAAAGACCTTAACCAATGGGAAAAATCCTAAGAGCCTGCCGAGAGGCACAATCAACTTAAACCACGGCATACCATCTCCCAAACAGGCGGTGCTGGTGACAAAAATACCGCCGGGCTTGAGCAGGGCATAGATTTGGGCGATCGCAGCTTCCTTGTCTTCCAGTAGGTGCAAAACGCTGAGAGCTAACACGGCATCAATGCTGTCCTCCGTTACGTGCAACTGATCGATGCTGGTTTGTTCAAACGTGATGTTGCTAATGTTTTGGGCGGTGGCTTTATCCCGGGCGATCGCCAGCATATTCGCCGAGAAATCGATGGCCCGAATATGGTTCACATAGGGAGCATGGAGGATTGCCGTTGAACCTGTACCGCAGCCAATTTCCAATACCTCCATATCCGGTCGAAAGTAGTTGCGGGTCACTTGCAGTTTTTTCTGGTAGGCCGCTTCATCTGCAATGGGCTGTTTGGCATAGCGGTCGGCAATTTTGTCCCAAAATTTAGTTTGCTCTGCCATTGCCACCTCCTACTCTTTTGAATTGAGGTTTGTAATCTCCTGAACTAATCAGGATTGAGGTAAGACTCGCATCATCTTGACGAAAGTGGTTGATGGTGTGGGCACGAAGCGCCCACACCATCCGCGAAATGCGTAAGATCGATTGGCCTGATTCGGTTGCCTAATTCGGTGGATCACCACCCGTTGGGCCTACGGCCAATCTAACTGGAGAGCGCACCATTTGGCATTTTGACTGACCGATGTTAGCAAGACTATAGCCTGAGTCAACCAGGGTAGGATGTTTGGGATTTCGTCATGCCCATGAAAATGGGCATCCATCAAACGTTTAGCGTTCACTGCATTTAGCCCTTCTGGATTCCCGCGTTCGCGGGAATGACCGTTCGATCGTGTGTCCTAGCTTTGACAGCTACGGCTATATCTCCTACAGCTCTGAAACATCTACGTAAATCAGATAGTTTGTGATCTGCTCGCGGTGGAGTTTGAGAATCGTGGCGAAGGGCGCTGTGAATTGACTGCCATCCAAGCGGGTATAGTTCACTTGGCCATTGCAGATAACGTCATCCCCTTGGCTCCATACATTGTCAATGCGATGGGACATTGCCGCGATGCTCTTGAAAAATGCAGCGTTGGCGTCTAAAATAGCTGCTTTACCGTGGAGGGGTTGGGCATTGGCAAGCTGAAAGTTGACCTCATCGGCGAGGAATGGTGCGAGTCCTTCAATGCTGCGGGCATCAACCGCTTGATACAGTTTGGTGACAAATTCGGTGCTGCTCATTTTGGTGGCTGTTTGTTGATTAATCATGAGATTCTCCAAATGTTCTAAAGGGTGATGGGGTTGGAAAGTTGACTGAGTGTCCATCTATGGGGATGAGATAGAAGACATAGATCGACTCTGCTTTTGGGCTCGTGGTTGAGTGGATCGGGACGCGGTAATTTTTTGCCCAATCAAAACGCTGGAAAAGATAATGGCAATTCCAAAGAGTTGGATGGGGGTTAAGGCTTGATGGAGCCAGATGAAGCCCAGCAAGGTAGCCATGACGGGGCTAAGCAAGCCCAGGTAGGAAGCAGCGGTTGCAGAAAGCTGCCGAATGCCTCGAAACCACAGCAGATAAGCCAGTCCTGTCCCCACGGTGCCTAGATAGATGAAGCCTTGCAGGTTCGTCGACGTTAATTCGGCGAAGGGGCCTTCTACGACTAGGGCAACGGGGAGTAACAACGCGCCACCCACGGTGAGTTGCCAGGCTGTAAAGGCCAGAAGTGACACAGGTGGTCGCCAGCGTTTTACTAGCACGGTGCCCAACCCCATGGCGGCAGCTCCCGCTAGGGCGGCGAGAATGCCCCAGGGATCCAGCCGAGCCGACGGGCCAAGGACGAGCAGCGCGATGCCGACGAAACCGGCGATCGCAACAGAGATGGTTCCTTTAGCTGGCTTTTCCTGCAAAATCAGCCAGCTAAAGAGAACGACCAACAGGGGCTGGATCGCACCAGCGGTGGCGGCGACACCACCAGGTAGACGATAGGCGGCAACAAACAGCAATGCCTGGAAAATACCGATATTCAGTGCGCCCAAGATAATCGTGCGCCACCACCAAACGCCGTGGGGCAATTTTCTGAGAGCAAGGGTAAGTAAGAGGCCGATGGGGAGCGATCGCAACGCCGCAACGAGTAGCGGATGCCCAGGGGGCAAAAATTCTGTCGCGACGATGTACGTTGTTCCCCAAGACAAGGGAGCCAGCGCTGTCAGCGCGATGTCTCCCAGGTGAGAGGTTGTGGGTTTCATAATTGGGCTCTGTGTAGCTGCGTAGAGAATTAATGCGGCAGTTCAGTCAATTCGAGGACATTCAAGTCCGGATCGCGAACAAAAATCGATGTTTTCCCATCGCCAAACGTGACGGGGCCTTCGGTGATGGGGATGTTGCGGGATGCTAGAAAATCCTTCGCCTCTTCAACGGATGCTACGGCGATCGCGTAGTGGGTATAGCCGGGATAGCGTTCTTCGACATCCATAAGAATGTTTTGATGGCCATGATGGCGATCGCCATGGGCAATGAGGTTGACCTCGATGCCGCTGGGATGCTTAACGACAAAAACCTGTTCGTGCTCATCTCTTCGAATGACGTCAAATCCAAGGGTTTGGTAAAACCGGATGGATTTCTCCACATCGGTTACCCGAATTCCAACATGGTCAAGCTTTTGAATCTGCATAAGACAGGAGAGGTTGATGACTGACTAATCTATCTTGATATCAAGATACTCAATATAAAGGTTAATGTCAAGTATCTCGATGTAGAGATATAATTTGTAGTGGTGTGCGATCGCGCTAAGCACAGAAATGGTTGTGTGGGGGCGCGGCGCGCCCCACACAACCGTACTTACCTAACGCGCATAGCGCTGTGGTCATGGAACACGATCAAATCGACAAAATTCTGACCCAATGGCAGCACGAGGCCCCCCAGCTGGATGTCTCATCCCTGGCGGTGGTTGGGCGTATCTTGCAGCTCGCTCGCCTACTGGAGAAGCACCGCGAAGCGCTACTCGCTGACTTTGATTTGAATCTTTGGTCGTTCGATATGCTGGCAACGCTGCGGAGACAAGGGCCGCCGTATCAGCTCAAGCCGACGGATCTCTATGGCTTGCTGATGCTGTCTTCGGGAGCCATGACCAACCGCATCGATCGCCTCGAAAAAGAAGGATTAGTCACGCGTTTGCGACAGCCCAGCGATCGGCGCGGCATCATCGTACAGCTGACGGAGCAAGGCATTAAGCGTGTTGATGCGGCCATGCCCGTATTGTTCGAGCAAGAAAATCGGCTTTTAGACGCCTTGAGTCAAACGGAAACCCAATCGTTGATTCCGCTACTACGCAAGTTTTTAGCCACTATGAGCAATCAGTAAAGGCTTAGGTTCTCGACATGCGAAACTTGCGGTAGGAGCAGCATCGACCTTAGCCGTTTTTTTATTGGAAACACATAATGAACGTAGCGTATAGCAAACCCAGTGCAGTGGACGTTTCAGACGCTGCCTGAGAACGTTAGCGGGCTCTATATTGTCTGTGGGATATTCACAACGCTTATCAGTTACCTGCAAGATCCAGGCAAGTCGATCTCGTCAACGAGTTGCAAAACACTGTTGTACAAAGGTTCTGCGATCCAAAATCCAGCCTCATTAATCAACGCATCCAATAAAGGTTTTGCCCTAGCAATCAAGCCTTGACTCTTTGCTTCGACCAAGACGCCTAAAATACCTGTGTAGCGGAGGTTCAATCTACTTGCGACTATCCGACCTCGACGTTCATCAACCAGAACTTGATCAGCTTGAATCTCGACTGCTAGAGCGATCGCCTCGGCTTCTCCAATATCGAGTTCGTTGTTCAGTGCCTTGACAAGGGTGCGATCGCTAACAGCACGAGTTTGAATCCAGTCAAAAGTTTGTACTTCGTTCGCACCTGCAACGCGGAAATTAGAGTCGGTTAGCTCTCGATAAACCGCTTCGGGAATCAGAACCGTTCCATATAGTTGATGCAGGAGGTGGAGATGGTTGATGGCAGCGAGGTTATTGATAGGTGATGTGTCACTAACAACAATCACAATCTACCTAACTCCCGCAGGTTTTGAATGTCCTGTTCAAAATCTGCGACTCCGTAATGCATTGAGATGTGGCGACTTGCGAGTAGGTGTTGAAAAGCTACACGGTGCATTCCTGCAAAACGACTGGCTTGAGCAAGGGTAAGCTTTTCCCGTTGAAAGAGCATAACAGCAATTTCTTGACGCATTTCAGCCTCAGTCATGTGAGTTGCAGTTAAGATTTCATCAGAGACAACAACACTCATAGCCCAATTCCTTCGCTACTTCTCTCATTGTATGCTTCTGGTCTCGAAAGGGTCTTGTCTTATCTGAGCCAGCTAATGCTGCATTGGCGCGGCGGGATCGAAGTTATTGGTGAATGTTTGAGGTTATCTGCAACCACATGACTTCCCCGTTCACTATGTTCGACTGGAAAGTTTCTGCGATCGCACCAAAAAAGCAGATCACAGGAACTTCCCAACAGACTGTACTTGAGGCTTTAGCTAGAGGATGCGACCTCTTGGGGTTCTTGGGCGTCGATTACGCTTACCAAAGCATCGTCAGACTCGGCGGGTTCTCCGCCACCGAAGGCGAGGGAGATGAGGTAGATCAGTGCCCCTGCCACCATGCCGGGAAAGGCTTCGCAAACGGAATCGGAGAGACCGAAGCCCAAGCGCCAGGTGAGGGCGGTGCTGACGCCGACTAGCATCATGGCGATCGCAACGGGAGTTTTAATCGCGCGCTCCCAGACCCGCACCACCATCAGTGGCCCCAATCCGGCGGCAAGGGTTGACCAGGCGATGGTGGCGAGGGCAAAGACATTGTCGTTGCCGACGAGGGCAATCACCAGAATGAACAGTGCCATCACCAGAGTTCCAGCCTTCACTAGGCGATAGGAGTCGGAGGCCCAGTGGAAAATATCCTGGGATAGCGTGGCTGAGCAGGTCAATAGCTGAGCATCGGCAGTGGAAATAGTAGCGGCGAAGATTCCCGAAAGGACGATGCCGACCAGCAAGGCGGGCAAGAGGGTCGTCGCCAGTTCCGGTAAGGCTAGTTCTGTGTCGCCACCAAGAGCCAGCAGTTCTGGGAGCAGCACCCGCGCTGTGAGCCCAACGCCGAGGGCAGAAATGGCAAAGACGACATAGAGCAGGAGATAAATATTGCGGGCGATCGCCACATTCTTGGTTGAGTCGATGGCCATAATTCGACTCATAATGTGGGGTTGCCCAACTACACCAAAGCCCGCTACAAACCAACTGAGGGCAAAGGGGATAACCCCTAGTTGCAAGCTATCAGGAGCCAGGCTGAGCAACGCTGGATCGCTTTCGCCTAACCGCTCAAACATGCCGATCGGCCCGCCGCTATGAATGACCGCAACCGTCACTAAAATCAGCATAGAAATCAACATAAGGGTGGCCTGGATTGAACCCACCCAAATAGAGGCGCGAATGCCCCCAGCAAAGCAGTAGATGGTGACAATGACCGCACCCAGCAGGATGCCGAGGTTGTAATCCCAGCCAAAAATAACGCTGAGTGCCTTGCTGCCCGCTTGGAGCTGTGTCGCGGCATAAACGGCGAGGAAGGCGATCGTAATCAGGCCGGAGGTGAGGGTGAGCCAGCGGCTGGTCTTATCCTCCTGGCTTAGGTAAGAAACCACCGTTGCGCTGTCTACCTGCTCGGAGGTGTGGCGGAGGCGATGGTGCACCGTATTCCAAGCAAACGCTTCACCCACAATCCACCCAAGAATAATCCACACCGAGGCGACTCCCAGGGTGTAGGTAAACCCAATCAAGCCGATAAACATAAATCCACTGTTTCCGGTGGCCATGGTGGAAAGCCCCGTGAGCCAGGGATTGGCTTCTCGACTGGCGAGTAGATAGTCTTCCGCTGTGGATTTTTGGTTGAGTCCGGAATAAATGCCGACGCCTAGGAAGACCAGGACGAAAGCACCGAAACTAATGGCGATGAGGAGATCGTGCGGTTCCAAAATAAACGAGAGGTATTTGACAACAAAATAGGCAGAGCGTGCCCACGCCCAGAGACTCCAGGGGAATGGCTTAGTCTGACCAATGCTCTGCAACCCTGTGCTGCGTACCGTGGCTCGGAGGGTACATGACAAAAGCACCTGAAATGCTGAGCCATCCAAGTCAATGAGCACAGTACAAGCTAGAAGCAGGAATATGCTTTCGTTCTAGCTAGCTTGCCCATTTAGCGTAACATTTCTTCGTAGGTCTTGCCTGTTCGGGGCAACCCCGCTGTGCTTCTCGGGGCGCAGAACGCTAACGACTAATGATGCCCGACCATTGCACCTTCCGTTCAGGTTGGCGGCGATAGGAGAAAAAGCGATCCGGAGTTTGAAAGGTGCAGTGGGGGGCGATCGCCATCTGCTCTGCCGTGAATCCTAGTTGTTCCAGTTGCAGCGCGTTGATCCGGCGGACGTCTAGGCGTTCGCGTCCCGGCTGGGGGTCGGGTAGCAATGGTGAGTCGGGCAACGGGCGCACCTCTGCCAAGATAGCCTCAATATCATCTGTGGAGCGGGTTTGTAGCGATCCGGCTGCTACGGGCACCACACTGGCGATCACCTCGGCGGCCACCGCTGACGTCACTTGATAAACAGATCCGGCGATCGCAGGGCCTAGCGCCACGCGCAGATCCTCGATACGGCTTCCCTGGGCCTGCATCCGCGAGATAGCCGTGGGTACAATGCGTGCTGCCGTTCCGCGCCATCCAGCGTGAGCTGCTGCCACCTGCCCTGTGGCCGTATCGGCAATCAACGCTGGCACACAGTCTGCCGTACAGACCCAAGCTCCTTGGTTACGGGTCTCTGTTAACACCCCATCCCCCGGCGGCAGTTCCCGCTCCTTCTCTTCTTCATCTGGGAGCGGTGTGGGATGTTGCTGATAAATTTCGGTGGGGGTCAGCACGATATTGCCATGCACTTGCTTGAGATGATAGGCGATTGCTTGTTCTGACTGGGATTGGAGGGCATGGGTCAGTTCTGTCGGGGTGCGGGGTCTCCATTGCCGAGTAAAAAAGCCATGGACAAAGCCTTCTAGTAGCTCGCAGGTGAGATAGGGTAACCCCTCGAAAGACTGCCAGTTCCACATCGTTATCTTTCTCTCCACCATGGTTGGTTGATCTGCGCAAGATTGTTGAAGGCGGGGCGATCGCCAGGGAGATTCGCCCAACACCGCTGCCCCTTTCCCAGTAGAATCAAGGGCGTTCTCTTTAGCCCTCTACCGTCTTGGAGCCCTCTACCGTCTTGGATTGCAAACGATTGGATTGCGAACCGTTTAACCAGCAACGATTCCTCACCCATCTCCACACAACATCTTCACCCATTGTGGAGGTTCCGGCAGTGCCTAGCTCCACCTTTTCGGTTCATTTTTTTGAAACCGTGACCTCGACCAATGCGGAAGTGTGGCGCTTGCTAGAGCAGGGAGCTGGGGAAGGTGTTGTGGCGATCGCCCAGCAGCAACAGCAGGGACGCGGGCAACGGCAGCGCCATTGGCGATCGTCTCCGGGGGGACTTTATCTTTCCATCGGCTTGACGCCCAACGTGCCGATCCATAGCACAACACGGCTCATCATGAGCTGTGCCTGGAGCATTGCGATAGCGCTCCGCCAGCGCCACATCCCGGTTGGAGTGAAGTGGCTGAATGACTTGGTGCTAGATGGGCAAAAGCTGGGAGGCATTCTAATCGAAACCCGTGTGCAACAGGGAAAGGTGCATCGGGCCGTCCTTGGTTGCGGTCTCAACTGGAGCAATCCGGTTCCCGATTTGGGTATTGCCTTAGCCAGTTGGCTGCAAACCCAGGCAAATCCTGCCATCTCGTCCCTTGAGGAATTTGGGGCGATCGCCCTCCAAAGTGCCTTCGCAGGCTATCGTGCCGGGAAGCAAGAAGAGGTTTCTAGGGTCATTGCTGGCTACGAGTCTGTGCTGGTGAATCGGGGGCAAACAGTTCGCTTGCCTGCTGCTCAGCCCAATGGTGAGGAACGCTCTGGCAAGATTCTTGGCGTAACGCACGAGGGAGCGTTACGGTTACAGCCCAATGCTGATGAAGCCACCGAAGTTTACCTACCACCTGGCACGCTTCAACTAGGTTATCCCACGCCTGTTTTGCCCTTGGCTTTCGATGCTTAGGGGCGATCGCTGAGTCATGAACCTGTGCAAAATTCTCTTGGCACAAATGACGTCAGGAATGCTCTCGTACCTAAAGCCATTAATTTTTGAAGACTATATAGAAAAGTAGAGAATGGGAATAGTAAAGATGAAACTAACTCATCGACTATAAGTCGGTAG
>JBCBSL010000087.1:0-16601 GCA_039819145.1 Cyanobacteria bacterium J06638_22 | reverse complement strand
GTGGCTGATCATCCTCTCAGACCAGCTACAGATCGTCGCCTTGGTAGGCCCTTACCCCACCAACTAGCTAATCTGACGCGAGTTCATCTTCAGGCAATATAATTATTTCACCCGGAGGCATATGAGGTGTTAGCGACCGTTTCCAGTCGTTATCCCTCTCCTAAAGGCAGATCCTCACGCGTTACTCACCCGTCCGCCACTAAGTTCCGAAGAACTCCGTTCGACTTGCATGTGTTAAGCAGACCGCCAGCGTTCATCCTGAGCCAGGATCAAACTCTCCATGTTAATTACGTAGAGTTTGTTTTGGCTCTGAAGCTCTTAAAAAAATAAAAGCTCCAGAATCCTGTTGTTTTCGAGCTTAACTCAAGTCAAAGTTGACCCAAGTCAAACCCTTAGTTGTTTTCAACGAGGATTGGTTTCGCTTGGCTTTCAAACTATTCTCTTTTCTAGGTTCGTCGTGCCGCTGTCTACGCTTTGGCACATTTTCCACTTTAACCTGAGCCTGCTTGTTTGTATCAAGCAATACTGAACTTTTTTCTAAAGGAGTTTTCACTACCTATAGTGTCTAGCTCGTGCCTAGGGCGCTGGATGTGTGGTTCATCCGTTGCGCGCTTTGCTAGCATA
Organism: Cyanobacteria bacterium J06638_22; assembly: GCA_039819145.1. Classification (GTDB taxonomy): domain Bacteria; phylum Cyanobacteriota; class Cyanobacteriia; order Elainellales; family Elainellaceae; genus Vacuolonema. Next base: position 15,977 of record JBCBSL010000087.1, on the reverse strand, counting down.
ACACAGTTTTTATGCCTGTAAACCCCTAGTTTTATTTTTTTGGAATCTGCACTGAGAAACATTTCTTCCGACAAGTAAACGTCTTTTTTTCCTGGAAATCCACAGGTCTCAGTCGCTTGGTATGGCACCCACAAGGGTGAATGCTGCCCAATTGTAAGGGCTGGGCTGGGTTTGCATAGCTGCCAGCATTGATCGCCGCAGGGCCTGAGCGTCATCCAGTTGTTGGCGGTAACGGTAGAACTCGACCATCAGCTGAGCCGTTGCCTCGTCAGGAACTTGCCAGAGGGAGACAAGAACCCGAGAGGCTCCTGCAGCCATAAAGGAACGTGAAAGTCCGATAACGCCATCGCCGGTAATACGTCCCCGCCCTGTATCGCAGGCACTGAGAACAACCAGCTCAGCTTTGAGCGGAAAATCGAGAATTTCTGCGGCTGTCAGGAAGCCATCGTCTTCGGTAGTAGAGGGAGCAAGGGCGATCGCCCCCTGCAAGGGATGGGTTTCGTTGAAAAAACCATGGGTCGCCAGGTGGATCAACGGAGCATCGGCAAGGCGCTGCTTAATAGCTGTTTCGGTCGCACTAGCTCCAGTGATTGCGTTGGTCTGGAGCAATTGGGCGATCGCCTCTGCCTCGGCTTCTGCATGGGGTAAGGAGATTAGGGAACGGGGCATAGGAGATGGGTTACCCACAATCAGCCCCGCAGCAGATGAGATATCTGGCGAGTTGATTTGTGCATGTCGTCTTTGGGTGAGCGCCAGCACCTCGATAGCCGGAGCGGTGAGAAGGGTGTGCTGTTCGATGAGGTAGTGCCCTTCTGCATCTTGTAGAGCCGGAAAGGGAATGACGAAGAGTTGTTCGTGGGGAATAAAGATGACTTGGCCGTCGGGATTGGCAGGTAGCTCGCCAGCAATCGGTGCAATTAGGACTTCATGGAGTTGTTGGAGCGATCGCTGGCGCGGGCGAAAGTCTTCAACCTGGTAAATCTCGGCGATGGGGACCGGATAGGGTAGAACAAATTCTGGATGGCTCAATGTGACTGTTTCAGCCACCCAGTCAATGGATTTGATGGTGTAGGGTCGCCAGGTCAACGGCTCATCGTAGCGCCGTACGCGATCGCCCGGTTGAAAGATCGCCTCTATTTCGGGCGGTGGTTGCGCCGCTTCATCGGCAGCACCGCCGCCTCGCAACCGTTGGCGAGCCGTGGTTACTAATTCTGCGAACGGCAGATCTTCTGAGGCGATCGCCTCAGATTCTAAATCCACTTGGTGAAAGAGAAGATCGCCGGTGGGTTTGACCACCCAAATGAATATCTTCGCAGCCTGACCCCGCAGTTTTCCCTGAGCTTTAAAGCTATCGGCAGGAACAATGGTGTACTCGACTAGCGTGGCATCTTGTTCTTGGGCAATGTGGCGAATTTGCTCAATAGAAAGTCCTTTAGACTCTAGAGGCAGGGTCTGGTCGGAGGCTGGAGAGGCTTGCGACCGCTGATTGAGAAGTGACACGAAAGCACGCGATCGCCCTTGCTCCGAAGCTTCCAGAGCTTCTTCAAACTTCTCCTGAGCCACCAAAACTTGCTGCAATAGGTTGTAGGTAAGCGCCTGGGTATCGAAAAGCGAAACGTTTGCGGCATCTTCTAAGCCGGGTCTCAGAGAGTCGAGGACAGTGACTGCCGCCCGGATTTGCGCTTCTGCTTGGGGAAGATCGCCTGCATTGAATAGTGCATGTCCCCAGTTATTTAGGGCGATCGCCTCGGCACGGCGATTTCCAGTAGCGTGGGCGATCGCTAAGCTCTGCTGGTGGTAGTCAACCGCCCGTTCATAGTCCGCTAAGTCATCGTAGGCTAGCCCCAGGTTCGTGAGCACCTCGCCTTCGAGCATGGGCTGCTGGTGCGTTTGGGCAATGTCCAGACTTTGTTGGTAATGGGCGATCGCCCGCTCAAGCTGTTGCTGAGCATGGTAGATCGTTCCCAAGTTATTAAAGATATATCCGATGCGGATCGGATCATCCATCGCCTGAGCAATCTGGAGGCTTTGTTCGTAGTATTGAACCGCCTCGTCGTAGTGTCCCAAAGTCGTTTCGATGACACCCAAGTTACCCAATACTGTAGCCCTATCAGAGGCTCGGTCGAGGGCACTAAACAGTGCCAGACTTTCGCGATAGAGGGCGATCGCCTGCTCATATTCCCCCAACGCCTCGTGGACATTGCCAAGATTTAACAGTAATTGTGCGTGCAATTGATCTCGTGCTGTCTCTGACAGAGTCAGGGCTTCGGGCGTTTGCACAATGGCCAATGCCTGATGAAAACTGTCAATCGCTTGAACATAATCGCCAACGGTGCGATAGGCAATGCCTAAGTTCCCCAGGGCTTGCACTGCCGCCATTTCATCGTTGAGCTGCTGAGCTAGGGTGAGCGCGCCCTGGGCATGGGCGATCGCCTGCTGACTCTCTCCCAATCGCAAATAGGCTGCGCTGAGTCGATGCAGGGTAGCCAGTTGTTTGCGAACATCGTCGCGTTGCTGATACAGCAGTAACGCCCGTTGCCACAGATCGATGGCCACATCCCATTGATTCGCTTCGTACTGCTCTGCGGCTTGCTGAAACAGGCGATCGGCTTCGGAGGTGCGATCGCGCTGCACGACAGCTGGGGGTATCGGCATCTGAACCGCTGCCTGCATGGGTAGAGCCAGGCTCACCAGCAGTACTACACAAGCAATGAGAAGGAAGCGTTGCTTTAGCATAGTCCTCTCGCATCAAGGATTATCGGATGATTCGGATGACTCGATTTGCAAGATAGGATCGTCTCGGTCTGGCTCCAAGCAAGGGTCAGGAGCAGTATTTCCGAACGAAGGAGCGAACGCCGAAAAGACTTTGGGAACCTCTGCATTCCTCACGTCACATTGGTCAGAACGGGTCGGTGTTGTCGATTGCACCTCATCGGTCGCTAGCAGAATGCCCTCATCCACGCCAGCCGTGTCGAGCGGATCATTCGAGCTGGGGGTATCGGGATCACCGCCACCAACATCTCCCCCGCCGGGTTCGTCACCCGGATCCTCACCGCCGCCCACATCACCCGGATCTTCGCCGCCGCCCACGTCACCCGGATCCTCACCGCCGCCCACATCACCCGGATCTTCGCCGCCGCCCACATCACCCGGATCTTCTCCACCCGAATCATCATCGGGAACAAAGGGAATATCTTCTACAGACCCGTACAGGACACCATTCCCTGGGCTAACGGCGATCGCCCCACTTGTCCCACTCACATCATCGGGAACAGGACGGGGCGCGTACACTTCATTTCTGTTACCGTCCACCACCTCTCCAGCATCTGGATCAATCACGCCTACCACTTCAGGCCCGACGGAGAAGGGCGCACCATCACCGCCAATCGTAATCGTGAAGGGATCCACAGGAGGGACATTACCGCCGACTGTGCTGAGACTGGGGTCTGCGTCGACGGCACCACCGTAACGGATACGAATCGGCTCGCTCGCCCCCGTAGAGCTCCGAATGCTGACTGGCATGTTAGAAGCACCAGGGATACCTGCGAAGAAAGTGAAGGTTTCCTCAAAGGTGCCGGTTGCGCGAAACAGCTCCGCCGCCGAAATTTGAACTGTGCCAAATAAGTCCCGATTATTGACCGTGAACAGCTCGACATCTCCGGCTTCAGAGGTAAGGATCACATCTCCCCTCACATCACTATCGGAATCGCCAAGGATGAGGATCGCTCCAACTTGTAAGTCATCCGCACTAGAGAGCAGCACATCGCCACCCGTTGTTTCAATATTGCCTGCCGTTAGCGTCCCTGTAGAGGACAAATTCACCTCTCCACTGGTCGTGAAAAATGCTGTGGTTCTAATGTTGCCGACTTGTAGCTCTGCTCCCGAAATAAAAACGGCACCTCCATCGGTTTGTAGCATGTCATCGGGTTCCATCTGAAACGCCCCAATACCATCGCCATCGGCATCAGCAATGAACTGCAAGCGTTGGCCAAAGGGAATCTGGGTGCTGAGGATATCATCAGCCAGATCTTCGATAATGATGTCGTTTGTTGCTAGCAGAATGATGTCGCCGACGATCGCCTCAAGAGTCGTTTCCGATAAGGTAAACGTCGCTCCTGGGTCATCGTCGTCAAAAATCGTGCCCGATGAATCGCCAGGATCAGGAACGTCGGCATCTAACTGATCATCATTCGCGCCACCATTGCCATTGACGATGATGATGTTTTCGGGATCGAGCAACAGCGTTCCCAATGCACCTTGGGGCGCACTCAGGTCAACATTGCCCTCAAACGCTAGGTGCTGACCGCCCGACACTTCCATCATGCCTCCATCCCCAAACTCAGCGCCTCCACGGGCATGGATGGTGCCAGAGAACTGGGTGCGATCGTCCGCCCAGATACTGATCTCTCCCCCATCACCTTGCTGGATGGCGTTGGCTCGAATGGTGGTGGCATCCACATAGGTCTGGGTGGCATTGGGAATGGAACCCTGCCCCTGAAAGCCACCGCCAACCAATACCGTGCCACCGCCTCTAGTGCCAGAACTATCCAACGTGGCATCGAGCAGCGCCACGCGATCGCCCACGATAGCGATCGTCCCCCCCGTCGCAGTGGGGGATGTTGTATCCGCAACGGTGACGGTACCAGAAGCAATCGCCATTCCTGACGTTGGCTCCACAGTAGCCGTTCCTACTTGGAGCGCGCCATCCGGATTCACAGCGATACCCGTATCTGGGTCAACATCCGCACCTGTCAGCAATTCAGGCAGGGATAGTGGGTCGATAGAAGAAAGGAGTTCATCGGCCTGTTGCTCCGGAACTTCCAGACTGAGGAGCATCCCCTCCTGGCTAATGCGAACGAGGTTCTCTCCAGGGACAGCGGCGATCGTCACCTGCCCCTGGGGCGCAGTCAGGGTGCCCATATTGATGACCGTGCCACCCACCAGCGAGAGGGATTGTCCATCGTTGACCTCTAAGTCACCCAGATTAACAACAGCTCCTCCGTCACTACGGATAAACGCAAACTGCTGGGGTGGCCCTACTAAGCTGGCAAAGTCGTTCTCACCTGTGGCACGAAACCAACCCGACCCAAAGCCAATTCCATCTGCTGTGGTTGCCATGAAGGATGCGGGTAAATCCAGGCTGGCATTAGGACCAAAGAGAATCCCGGCTGGGTTGATCAGATAGAGATTAGCATCGCCGCCACTCATCTGAATCAAACCATTGATGATAGATGGATCGCCGCCCGTTATCCGTCCCAAAACGTTTTCGAGGCCGTACTCCGCAATGAAGTTAGCTACTTGGTCGGCATCCAATCCAAAAGCTTCAAAGCTGTGGAATAGGTTGTCGCCTGCCTGAGTTCCGCCGTGAATATCGAAGCGATCGCCCACCTGATCAACGACTGTCCCCGTACCATCATCTGCCGCCTGTACGTTCTGCGCCAGTTGTAGGGGAACTCGGGCGATCGCCCGAGTTCCAGCCTCCGAGAACTCCACCCCAAACGCATCCGGCGTAGGAGCAGCCAGAGCCATCGGAGAGACAGCATCAGTTCCAGGCGGATCAACACCTAAGTGCCCCTGGAAAACTCTCTCTTCTGCAACGAGGCTTGCCTCCTGAGCAGGATGCGTTGGAATAGCAGGAGGTTCTGGTGAAAATAAGATTGCAAGCATAGAAGGCCCACTCCTCAACCCAGTTAATAACGATGCAGGACAGTTCGGACGGGACACCCACGCGGATCAATAACTCACTCCGAGCAACAATCCAGGAAGGCCGCAGATATAAAGGTATCCAGCCCTGCAATGGGATGGGTTAGGAGGCTTTCCCAGTCTGCTGCAAGCATTTCATCGTCTGGCGAACGTTGTCGCAGTTGAGCAAGCTCGTCAACGGTGTCGTACCAAAAGCCATGTTCTGCGAGTAAAGCAACCTTTTCCTCGGGCGAAGCGGCCTGTAACTGCTCGGCGAGTTCGGGAGTAGGCGATCGCCGCACCACAATCCCCGTCACTTCTGCCGCCGGGTCAGATTCCCTATCGCAAACAAAGGCGAATCGCCAGCGATAGAGGCGACCGGGTTCCAACTCTGGCGCACTTTCTGGGAGGGAGAATTGACCGATACCCGATTCCATCGTTTCAGGAGGGTTGAAGATGGTTTGATACAGTGCCTCCTCCGAGTCAGCCTCGTCGTAGAGCGTTAGTTCAATCATCTCGGCGGGTTGGGGCAAGTAGAGCCAGAAAGTGGGATGCGCCGACAGGGTTTCGCCCCAGTTCGTCGCGGGTGCGATCGCCGTAAACGGTATTTCAGTGGTAAGGCAAGGATTGCGACTTCCTGCATCCTGACTCTGTCCGGGGGCTCCCCGGTTAGGCGGATTGAAGGTAATATCCTTGGTCTCAATGCCATTTGTTGCCGTTACAGGGGTTGCGGCATAGGCGACGGTTGCAGCATAGACAGCAGGGAGCAGCCAGACTACACCCATTGCCGTTAGGACGAGCTGCGTCGTCCAACGAATCCATGTTCGATACATAAATGATTCCTCTTGAGGGCAAACTTGAGGACACAGAATAAGGGGGAGAGCTGACGGAAATGCTTTAAGTCACGCTTGACGGCGGTTGGTCGATGGGGATAAGTAGCGTCTCCCCAAAAGCACGGCACCACTGCTACTGATGAGAGATAAACACGCTGGAATGAGCGGGAGCCACCAGCCAATGATAAATGCGCCCCAGGCGAGTCCACTTGACATAACTACCGCGAGGCCAAGGGCTATTCCTAAATGATTCCAACGGTGAATTTTCCAAGTTATTCCAGCAGCGATCGCCGACCAGCCCAGAACCCAGATCGCATCACCCCATACAGGCAAGGGCTTGAGGAGTTGTCGCCCATCCAGTGCCGCCGTCAGCACGTGATTGACCATTTGCGCCTGGAGATGCACACCGGGAACCGGGTTCGCCGCCCAGGTCCCACTTTTGGGCGTAAAAAAGTAATCGGTGGGGTTGGTAATAGGAGCGGTCATCCCAATGAGGACGGCGCGATCGCCTAGTTCTGGCAAAGTTTCCCCCTGCAACACCTGGGACAGGGAAAGGCGATCGGCGAACTGCTCTAGGTTGGCATAGTTGAGCAAAATCTGAAACCCCCAGCGATCGACTCGGTGATAGGGACCACTATGTTGGTCAAGGGGAACCAGCCGCGTCTGCCCCAACTGGATCTGATGTTCCTCTAGATTTTGGGGCTCAATACCTTCTTGATCCAAATAGTGAAGAGCTACCAGGGTGTTGAGGGAGAACTGCGTAGCACAAGGATCCTCTGGATCCGGCTGCATAAACAGAAGTTGTCGCCGTAGCACCCGATCAGGATCGACGACAACATTGCTAAAGCCTATTTGTGTTTCGGACAAATCGGGTGGTGGCGCAATGCCCGGTCGATCAGGCTGATCGCTATGGCGAACGCTGCAGAGAGCCACCATGTTGGGCGATCGCAACGCGTTCTGTAGAGAGGGAGCCGCATCCGTGCGAAACAGATCCAACCCAATCACACGGGGCTGCTGTGACTGAAGGTGCTCGATGGCGTCCAGCAACACATCATCCGGAACCGGATAACCATAGGCATTCACATCGGCCTCAGTCACCTCCACGATGAAGAGGCGCCGGGGCATTACTTCGGCAGGACGCGATCGCATCAATAAGTCGTAAGCTCCCAACTCCCAACGCTGGAGTAGCCCGAGCGATCGCACCCCTAACACTCCCAGCGCCACCGCCACACTGGTCGCCAGCGCTTTCCACAATGGCAATGAACGGGGAGAAAGCGGCGGCTCGGACTGCGCTTGGACAGGTTGAGATATAGGAGTAGAGGGTCGCAGTGCATCCCAATCCAACGGCGGTTCGGCGGAAATGTGATAGAGGCAGGGCAGCCAACTGGCGCAGGGAAACTCTCGCTCGAATCCCTGCAATCGTTCTCGCGCCTGACGCACCGCGAGGTGGAGGGAATCGCCCTGGGAGAAGGCTTTGAGGAACTGCGTCAGGAACGATTGAGCTACCCGATCGGGAACAGGCTCGCGCATCAAAATCAGATGGGGCAAGCGTAGGGGTTCGAGTTCATGGGCTAACCCCAAGCCATCGCAGGAATTGAAAATTGCTAACTGCAATCCCTGGGCGATCGCCCGCCGTAAGCCATACTTCAACTCCGCTAGAGTCAAGCTGTCGTGTGGATTGATTGCAATACACCCCTGCTCGGCTTGGGTATGACTATGGCCTGCAAAAAACAAGATATGCCAGGGTTGTTCCCAGAGATGGTCGTTTATCTCCCCACGGGTTGGTTCGACCAAAAATGTGACCTCAGCTTGGGGTAGCGCTTCCAGCAAGCGGCGATCGACCTCAACATCAATGCCACTACTGTCTCCTAGAATGGCTAGGATGCGGACGGCATCGGGTTTATCAGACGCCGGCGTTACCCGCTCTAATCGCTCTAGGGTCGGTGCGCCCAGGGTCACTTCCGCTTGGGGATAGCGATCGAGCACATCCCAAAGATGCCAGGGCAAATGTGGCAAATGTGGGTCGGCACTACGCAGCACAATGCGCGTCGGATCGTCTCGGTTCAGGGCCTCACGCAAGCGCTGATCCACCACTCGAAACGACTCGGACGATAGCCAATGCTGCAAGCTCTGCCCCAATTCCGCCGCCGTTTGCTGACAGGCTTCAACTAAATGAATCGAGCCTTTGTAGACAATGGCCTTGGGCTTGATGCGCGTGGCTCCATCCAAACTGCGGTAATGCTGCTGCCAGCGATGTAACCGTTGCAACAGTTCCGGAGCTGGAGGCAACATAGCACTCAGCTCCAAGTCGGGGCGATCGCCATCTGGCCCAACTTCTAGCGTCACCCGAAAGCCATGATGCTGAAAGTCGCCGTCAAACTTTAGCGTGACGAGTTTGGCGATCGGAGTCGTCATGAACAGTTCCCCAGCCCGACAACAAAGGTTTCTGTAATGGTCTGATCCTCCAAACGGATTTGCACCCCAAACTGTTCCCCAGCGGAAGCCGTAAATTGCAGTTGCATGGCCTCGGTGCTTCTGGCCTGGGCATACATGACTTCCGCTCCAGTGTCATCGAGAACCCGCAACTGGAGAGTTGGAGGAAGCTGTCGTTGCCCCGTGGCTTCGAGTTGCACCCAAATATCAACTTCCTGAGTCGGTCGGGGTAACAAGCCCATCAACAACACGAGCGGAAGGGTATCCGATTCCGTGCGGAGGGCAACGTTCTTTCCCCGCCGAATCAAGGGCTCCGTCGGTTCGTCTGTTTCTGCCGAGGGGAGGCGATCGCCCCGAAAACCAAAGGCAGGCTGAGGCGGATTGAGCAACGGATCCAAAAACTTGTCGACCGTGCGCCAAGCGGCATCTGCCACACCCTGCAACCACTCCCCCAGGTTTACGGGGGCACTCGCCGGAACCTGATGGGCGTGGAGGTAGTGCGGCAATTCGTCGAGCGATTGCAACTCCGTGAGGGGAATCCGCTCGGCTGCTACCGTCGGGACAAAGCCAAGGATCGCCGCTTCTCGCAACGACTCACTCAGTTGAACCGCAATATAGCCAATGCGATCGCTCCAAACTTCTGATGGAACCGATAACTCTGTTTCATTGGGCAAAACCGGACGACATTCCAAAATGCCACAGGCTGGCACCGTCAGGCTGGCACTATCCATCAATAAGTGATCGGGTGTCAGCGATGACAGGGTCTGAATGCCTAAACATTCTAGGTAAAACCCAACGGCATAAACCGCTAGGGCATTGAGATACACCTGCTTGGCTCGGCGTGGATCGCTATGCTGTTGTCGCAATCGTTCGGCTTTCTGGTGAGCCGCCAGCGATAAGGTAACCGTAAACGGTGGATGGAGATGAATCATGGAGTTCCCCCGGGAACAGTGGTGTTTAACTGAACAGCATTTAACTGAACAAATGCTCCTGGAACTTGGGGGCAAATTTTTGGCAGCATCGTTGAAAGAAACTGCTGAGTGTAGGGATTTTAATGTCCAGGAGTGCAGAGATATCGTCCCAACTTTTGTCATTGAGGCGCTCAATAGCAATGAGTCGAAAGTTTGCATCGGGGCGATCGCGAATGTGTGTTTGCTGAAAGGTTTGATCCACGTCCTGTTCAATGTATTCGCGCAAAAGCTGGGCGGGGGAGTCTTCCACCTCATCGGGGGGGTTCAAGTTATCCAAGTCATTTAGGTTCGGTAACTCTGTTGTTTCCCGATCGTTGAATTCACGACGACAATCAATCATCACCCGCTCTAGCCGAAAGTTCACCCAGTTCATAAACTTCTTGTCTCCCCGCTCGGGGTCATAGTTGTCGATCGCACAACAAATATAGACCAAGGTACGATTCACCGCTTCGTCATACAGCAATTCGTAAAAGGACGGGGAAAACATCCCACGGTGGGGCCGTACTAATCGTCCGGCCAACTTGATAGCCGCAACTAGCTGTGCCAGGGCATGCTGGCGTTCCACCGACTGGGGCAAATGACGCTGGGCTTCGAGAGCCAGTTGCTTAAGCTGGCTGTCATCAAGCACTTGTTTGAGCACTTGCGTTTGGAGGGCGATCGCCCACTCCCGCACCGATTGTCGGGTTGCGTTGTATCGCTTCAAAGCATCCACAACGACTTCATGCAAGTGAGCTTGCGCCCGCTCGAAAATTGCCTGGTACACCCCCGACAAAGGTTGCCCTGGCAACGCACGGCCAACGGGGCGCGATCGCAAGATCTCTTCTACCAATTGGTCTATCTCAGAGCCAGGTACGGCTCCTCCATTTGTTACCACTTGTTTGGCCTCTTCTAGCAGTTGCGTAAGCCGCTCATCCATACTGAAAACCCTGCTAAGACTGTCTCACCTTTCGCTTATGCCTAACACTTCATAGGACAAAAGGGGCACCTTGCACCCCCTTTGCCCATTTATGCTACTCGTTCGAGGTTGATTGAAACGTCTAGAAAGGTTTCAACACGCCCCTTAGGCAATGCGGATTTGTGGCGACACATATTCAAACACCGAGCTGTTGGGATTCAATCCAACAATATTCTGAACAAAGCCAATCATGTCATTGGAGCCACCCTGAATACGACGGATGGCCGTACCCTGAATCACGCCTGCTCCCAGGGCAGGATTGATGAGGAACTGGTTTTGCATCACATAATCACTAGCACTGCCGTTGAGTACGATTCGGTCAGCAATCGTCAGGTCCGTGATCGCAGCATAATCCAGGTTGCCATTCTGGTTGTAGTAAACGTTGGATTGGTCACCCAGAACGAAGGTGTCCGATCCGGTGCTTCCGGTAAGGATGTCGATTTCATTGGCACCGGGGTTACCGCCAACTACGGGGAAGCTGCGAACACCCGTGATGCGATCGTTGCCGCTACCCCCATGTAAGGTATCGTTTCCTCTACCACCAATCAGGGTGTCATTTCCGCCATTCCCCGACACGCGATCGTTCCCGTCCATAGCAGACAAAGTGTTGTTCGCATTATTGCCACTAATGCTGTTGTTTAACCCGTTGCCAAACCCAAAAATCGAAGCATTCCCAGTGAGGACAAGGTTCTCTACATTGGCAAATGAATTCAGGTTCGTGCTACTCGACGAGCGAATCGTATCAATCCCCTGACCTACAAATTCCGTGATGGTATCGCCTGCCCCCAGGTAATAGAGGTCATTGCCAAGGCCACCCCGCATGCTGTCGGCACCCAAACTACCGAAGAGCGTATCATTCCCGCTGCCACCGTACATGGTGTCATTGCCAGAGCCACCATTCATGTAGTCATTGCCCGAATCCCCAAACATCCGGTCGTTACCGCTGCTACCATACATGCGGTCATTATTGCTTCCACCATACATGCGGTCAGCACCCGAACCACCATACATGCGGTCATTCCCCGAACTCCCGAACATGAGGTCGTTTCCACTGAGGCCAAACATGCGATCATTTCCACTGCCACCGGACATGGTGTCATTTCCAGTGCCACCATTCATGTAATCGTTGCCGGAATCACCCGTCATCCGGTCATTACCGCTACCACCAAACAGGCTGTCGTTACCTCTATCACCCCGCAGGGTATCGTTCCCCCGATCGCCGTAGACGCGGTCATTACCATTGCCGCCAGACAGAAAGTCATTACCAGGGATAACAGAGATTTCCGAGGGTGCCGCATCTCCATAGATGACATCATTTCCGTCACGACCAAAGATGCGATCGCCCGCACCTAGACCATAGAGAAAATCATTATTGGCCGTACCCAAGATGGTATTTGCATTTGCGTTTCCGATAATAGTAGCCATGACGAAGTCAGTTCTCCTAACGAATAGTTGGTTCAGAAATCGTTTGATTTCCTTTGCCTATCACTCAGGAGAACTGCGATCGTTTTATGCAAAAAGGGAAAAAATTATTTTATGCAACGACTTGCATAATTTTGGGTCGCGATTGAAGAGTAAGGAAAATAGTTGAATGTCGCTCGCCAGAGTGGGTAGCGGATCTCTGTCATAACAGAAAAGCGATCGCGCTGTGGTATCCATCACAATGAGGGACGCTCACAGAGCAGAGGTACTTGGAATAGCCTGAAAACGAGATCTTAAGAACCTGCAAACAAGACGATAGTGCAACTAATCGAGAAGAACAGTTAAGGGGGGTGCGAGGTAAGCCAGTGGAAATCTCACTTTTACTGGGTTAATTGGATGACATTTTCTTAAAAACTTGACGGCTGCGTCGCCAGATCGATCGCACGTACTTTTTCTGATCAACAACATGCAGCACAATGAACCCTAAAAATGTGTAAGCAATCCAGAAATGCATGTCTCGTGCCAAACCAGTAACCGCCGCATTTTTAGGAAAGATATCGGGCAACGTCACCCAAAAGAGGGGAACATTCCCACTGCCATGAGAGTTTGAAAGGAAAATGCCACTTACAGGAACCGCCAGCATGAAAATATAAATAGCGGTATGGAGCAGAAATGTACGCATCCATTCCCCATTGATTTTAGGAAGACGGCGAGTATATTTTCGCCACCAGACCCGCTGCAAAATAAAGATCCGACAGGTGAGTAAAGCTATTGTTAATACCCCAAGGGATTTATGCAGGGTGTAGGCATCTCCCCGAAACGGTGCGCCTCCGGGCATCCGAACCATGCCAAAACCTATGACGAACAGCACCAAATAACAGGCAGCCATCCACCAGTGGATAGACCATAGTTGTTTGAACGCTGAATTTAGCCTGGATTGGGGCTTTTCCGCCGAGGGCGGTGATTCTTGCGGAACTAATTCAGAACTCATACCTACCTCCTTAACGTTGTCTAACTGGATAAGCTGCGTTTGCCTCTGTTCTTCCTATCCAGCGCGCTCATAAACCTGAGATAAATCCTTGATGATTTCTTTGAATAATGCCGCTTTCCTAATAAAAATGTTGGTTCAACTCAGGCTTGAGCGAGCATTCAAGCACTACTTACAGCGTTAGCCTAACGAGCATTCGCATTTGGTAGCCCTGTACCCAGCTTAAACAGAGCACTATTCTGAATCCGAGCCCATAGCAGGTGCGGTGGATCTGTATCGGGTTTACGTTGCAGGATGCGCCGCAGCCGCCAGGTAGAGAAGGCTACCGTCCAGATCACGTCTGTTACCAATAGGTAGAAGAAGCCGTGATTTTTCAAGAAGTAGCGGCGGCGGGAATCAAACACACACTGGGGCAATCGTTTGGGAGCACCAGTGCGATCGGTAACACCTGTGCTCTGCCCAGCAATATGCATCACTTTGCTTTCAGGAACATACCAGCAGGACCACCCAGCTCGCTTCGCTTGGAGGCAAAGGTCAGTTTCTTCGTAATAGAGGAAGTACCCTTCATCTATCAGTCCGATAGACTCGAACACTTGCCGCCGAATCATCATGCTGGCTCCAGGCAACCAGTCAATGGATTGCGGCTGTTGCCCCATCGGCTTAGCCACTGACCATTTCGCCAACAGCTTCGACACAGGACCCAGACGAAAACCCTGCTCAATTTCACCCAAAATGGAAGGAAAGCGGAACCCTGTTGACCACTCACTGCCATCGGGGTTGATCATGGCACTACCGACGATACCGACCTGGGGATGGGTATCAAGAAAATCCATCAGGGCCTGAAGAGCACCGGGAAGCACCTGAGCATCGGAGTTGAGCAGTAGTACATAATCCGGTGGGTTGGGCTGTTGTAAGGCAGGACGAATGGCATAGTTATTGCCGTAGGCATAGCCGCCATTGTGGGGAGAAGGGAGGAGCACAGCCCACTTAGACCACCCTTCCTGGGCGATCGCCTCACCAATCGTTTCCACCGAACCATCTCCCGAGTCGTTATCGACGACTGCCACCTGGAGTTTGGGGAGGGACTTTACCTCCTGGGCGAGCGATCGCAAACAAGCGATGCTCAAATCCGGCGTACGGTAATTCACAATCACCACCAGCAGGGATAGCGTTTCCTCCGTCAGGGTCTCATCCGTTGTCATGGGGGTTACACCCTCCTCGCATCAATATACGCTTGCATCGTTTTTGCCAATACATGGACATTCGGCTCTTGCAACATGCTGGAGTGGCCACCCGGTACCTCATGAAGGCGAACCCCCTCCGTCACACGTACCTCCCAGCCCAGTAGAGGATCCGCATACATATGGGCATAGGGCGTATCATCAATCTCGGTTCCATCAAACACGGGGCTTTTTGCCGTCGCCAGAAAGAGCAAAACTTCTCCCGGGTAGGGGGCTTCCGGCGCATATTCCTTCTCGGCAAACTTCAATGCAACCCGGACTGGAATGTTTTCCAGAAACGGAGGTAAAACCCAACCCCGATCCAGGTAATACCGCAATAGCCGCATCTTAAGTTGATACTGAGCAACAGTCAGGCGGGAACTAACTTCATAGCTCATCAGGTTAAAGGCTTTTTGACTGATGGTTTTAGCCATCGACCATGCCCTCTGGTGCAGAGGGAGCTGTTGGATTTCGCCCAGGGCTTGCGAAAAACGATTGTGCCGCTCAGTGCTGTAAAGATTAGGACTCAATTCGGCCTTGACATCAGCCGTATCGATCAGGGCAATCATTTCTACCGTTTGTCCCTGTTGCCGCAACTTGCGGGCAACCTCAAAGGCCAGGAAGCCACCGATACATAACCCACCCAGGAAGTAGGGGCCTTCCGGCTGTACCGAACAAATTTGCTCCATGTAGTAGGCAGCCATCTCATCCAGACGAGTATGCAGGATGGGAAAGCCCTCGCGGCTGTAAGGCTGAATACCATAGATAGGATGATCGGGGTGCAGAGACAGGGCTAGGTTGCGGTAGAGCAGAGTTTCCCCTTCCCCATCATGAATGAAGAAGATAGGAGGCTTGCTCCCACCTTTCTTCAGCAACACCACAGATTTATGCAGGTTAGAAGGCTTGGATTGAGTCAGAATCGCCGCCATTTGCTCAATGGTGGGTTCCGTGAGCAAGATACTCAGGGGTAGGACTTTACCAAACGTCTGCTCAATCTGAATGATCAAGTCAATGGACTGAAGGGAATCGCCTCCCACATCAAAGAAGTTGTCTTGTACGCCGATGGGTCTAGTTCCCAGGACGTTTTCCCAAATGCTTGCCAGTTTCTGCTCGACCTCATCCCGAGGAGCAACATAAGCCTGCGCTCCCAGCAGGTCTTGAGGGGTTGGGATTGGCAAGGCTTTCCGATCCACTTTTTGGTTCACGTTAACGGGCAGCGCGTCCAGAACCATGAAGGCGGTGGGCACCATATAATCTGGCAGCTTCGCCTGCAGGAATTGCCGGATTTCCACCACGTTCAGTTCTTGATTGGGCTGGGGCACCAGATAGGCCACCAGGCATTTCTCCCGACTGCCCACTTCACACGCCGCAACCACTGCGTCCCGCACCCCCGGAGCCTGGCACAGGGCAGCTTCAATGTCTCCCGGCTCCATGCGGATACCCCGCAGCTTGATCTGAAAATCGGAACGTCCC
>JBCBSL010000086.1:0-16642 GCA_039819145.1 Cyanobacteria bacterium J06638_22 | reverse complement strand
CGCGTAGCGCCCTTGCGATCGATAGAGTTCCGCGAGATTGTTCAAACTGGTGGCGACATCGGGATGGCGATCGCCCAACAACTCCCGACGCAGGGCTAAGGCTTGCTGGTAATACGGTTCGGCCTCCGCGTAGCGCCCTTGCGATCGATAGAGTTCCGCGAGATTGTTCAAACTGGTGGCGACATCGGGATGGCGATCGCCCAGGCGATCGCGCGCAACCTCGCAACACTTTTCTACCCAAGGCTCTGCTTGTTGAAAGGCTCCCTGCCCTTGATAAAACCATCCCAATCTCACAAACGGTGTAATCAGCACGTCATCGTCTAACCACAGTTGCCAGGTAGTCGCGGCTTCCGCGATATGGGGCATTGCGGGTGTCACCTGCATAATCTGGTCGCGGGTCGGGGTCTGCGGAATGGTCTGGGCGATTTGCACCATGGCCTGACAATACTGCCGTTTGAGCGCATCTGCATCCGGCCACGACGCTAGCTTGCTGCGAAAAAACTCCCGAATTAACTGATGCAGTTGCACTGTGTCATTGCTCACCTGAGTTAACAGGCTGCGGTTGATCAAGCCTTCATCCCGCCAGTCTTCTAGTTCGTCGGCATCCGTGTCGTCGTACCCGGCTTCCAGCCATTCCCAGGGAATGGGAGCCAGCGCAAACAGACACAATCGATAGGCCAATTCCTGTACGGGGGCGTCCAGGTCTTGCCAGCTCAACTCAAACGCGGCGGCAACACTTTCATGGGTTGCCGTCATGTCGGGTTGGCCCCGGTTCAATGCCCTGGCTTCTAGGCGTTTCTCCTCTAGCCGTTGCTGCATCTTTGCCAGCAACCACGACGGTTTGCGCTGGAGAGACCGCCCCACCAGCTCCAGCCCCAGAGGCAAATAGCCCAGCCAATGGCAGAGGGCTTTCGCGGTGTCGCGCTCCGGCTCAATACATGCCTCACCAATCAGTGACTCCAGCAGTGCCAGGGATGCGTCCTCGCTCAATACTTCAATCTGAAAGGAGCGAATGGATGCTCCTAGTTGCAAGCGAGTTGTCAGCAGCACCCAGAACCGAGAATTCTGAGGTGGTAGATAGGGCTTGATGGCGCTGTACGCTTCCCGTTCATCGCGCCCCGTCACATCATCAATAATGACCAGTACCGAATCTTCCGTTGCCGCGCTTGGGTCGGGCAGCGGCCACCGTTGCCAGATGTAAGCCACCTGAGCGGGTAAATCCATGCCATCTGGTGGCGTCAACTCCAGATGAATCCGGGCAAAGTTAACAATTTCGGTGCCAATATCTTGCTCCTTCGCCTGGAGCCAACAAATACCGCCAGGGTAGGTCTGCTGCGCCAGGTGATACTGGGCATATCGCAGCGCCAACTCCGTCTTCCCAATGCCTCCCATCCCCTGAATGGCGGTGATGGCGAGGCGATCCGCTTGGTGCAGTTGGGTGTGGAGATCGGTCAGTTCCTGCGCCCGTCCTACAAACGCCACCGCACCACTGCGGGGCAAATTGTGAGGCAGTGTCAGAGAATCAAGGTTTGAGAGAGCATTCTTCCACCGCTGATCTTGCTCATAAAAGGCTTGGTTTCGCTGTCGTAGGTCAGGAAACTGTTGCCAGATTTCGCTAACCGGAACCGCCACGCCGCCCAAATCCGTCATCTCTCCACGGGTTTTGTTCACCACCCCACACACCCGCCCCATCTTCCGGTTCAACAGCGCTGCCCCACTGTGCCCTGGCTGAATCTGCATCCCCCGAAACTTAATTAAAGCGCCTCGCTCGTCAGCAGTTTCTCCTTCACAAAACCCTCCCGCTGTCGGTGCGCCGGGCTGAAAGTCGCTGGGAAAGCCATACAGATACAGTTCATCATCGGTGTCGTATGCATCTCCCAACCAAACACAGGGCTGGTCATTCGTTGGGTTGGCAACCGTACTGTCCACCTCCAGCAACACCACATCCAGATTGCTCCCCTCCGGTCGATGCACCTGCCGCACTGTCGCGATCTGCGTCCCCTGCTGATGCAGTTCAATCAATTCCCCTGGATGCTGTTTCACCACATGGGCACAGGTCAGCACCCATCCCGGTGCCATAAAGAACCCCGTTCCCCAGTTGTTGGGGACAATCACTTTCACCGTGCAGCGATGGAGAAGCTCAAAGAGGGGTTGGGGCATGGGGAATTTGCAATTTTGGATTTTGGAGGGTGATTGAGATGTTTGTGTGAGCTGTGTTGCGGGGTGGAGATCCCCCTAAATCCCCGGCTCGACTGAGCTTCGCCGAACGTCCTTGATAAGGGGGACTTTGAGTGTCCGATTCCCCCCTTATCAAGGGGGGCTAGGGGGGATCCCCAGCAAGGCTTGAGTATCCGATTCCCCCCTTATCAAGGGGGGCTAGGGGGGATCTTCCCAGCTTGAAACACCCACCCACAAACCCTCGGATATTCTCTTGGGGTTTCGGAGTGATCTGGAGATAGCTGTCATTAATTAGCCGTCTTTTCTTCTTTCCCAGGCGTGTTTTCCCATTCCAGAGTAATTTCAAAATTGGCACTCCCAGAACCACGAACGACCGCTGCCATCAGGCTCCCCTCTTCAATGCCAATTTCCAGCCCGTACTTCACTGTGGCTTTGTCGGGCTTTACCTTTTGAATCGAGCCAGCGACGACTTCTGCCACCTTTGTCATGCCTTGCAACACCCGAGTAAAGGGCAACCGGGTTCCCCCAGAAACCTCTTGCAAGCCCGTGCTACCCACTTCAACATCCATCTGCACAATCACCCCATCACCCAAATCCACCTGCACCCGTTTCACGGTCGGGTCGGATGGGCGGCTGCCACTTGCTGAGGTCGTTTGCATCATCCCGTTCCTGGATAAATTTTGACAGCACAATTATAGTCAGCCTGATGTTGAGTTGGTTGCCTCAGCCCAAGGGGTCAGGTGCCTCGGCTCAAGGGGTCGGGTGCCTGCGTCATTCCCTAAATGTGAGAACAACTCCCGCTAGGCACCCGACCCCTCGACCCCGACCCCTAAATCCCGCTTAACACTCAATCACATTTACCGCCAAGCCGCCCCGCGAGGTTTCCTTATACTTCTCGTGCATATCGGCTCCGGTGTCGCGCATGGTCTTGATCACCTTGTCGAGGTGAACGCAGTGGCTACCGTCACCCTTCAGCGCCATGCGAGCAGCGTTGATGGCTTTGATGGAGCCCATCGCGTTGCGCTCGATGCAGGGCACCTGCACCAGCCCACCCACCGGATCGCAGGTCAGCCCCAGGTTATGCTCCATGCCAATTTCAGCCGCATTTTCCACTTGCGCCGGGGTGCCGCCCATCACGGCGGCGAGCGCTCCGGCGGCCATCGAGCAAGCGACTCCCACTTCCCCCTGGCAACCCACATCCGCCCCAGAAATGGAGGCATTTTCTTTGTAGAGGAGGGCGATCGCCCCAGCCGTCAGCAGAAATCGCACCACGCAGTCGTCGGTCGTTTTGTGGCAGAAGCGCTTGTAGTAGTGGAGCACCGCCGGAATGATGCCCGCCGCGCCATTGGTGGGTGCCGTGACGACGCGCCCACCCGCTGCATTTTCCTCATTCACCGCCATCGCGTATAGATTCACCCAATCCATCACCGTCAGCGGATCGGATAGGGAGGCTTCGGGCTGGCTACTGAGGCGATGGTATAAGTCAGCCGCACGACGTTTCACCTGCAAACCACCGGGAAGAATGCCCTCGGTATGGCAACCGCGCTTCACGCAGCCCTGCATCACCGCCCAAATGTGCAGTAACCCAGCACGAATATCAGCTTCGCTGCGCCGAGCTTTTTCGTTTTCGAGCATCACCTGGCAGATGGAGAGGTTGTGGCTGAGGCACAGTTCCAGCAATTGAGCGGCGGTCTTGAATGGGTAGGGCACAGGGGTGTAATTGGGTTGGATGCGATCGCCACCCATCGCCGATTCATCCACCACGAATCCGCCCCCAACCGAGTAGTAGGTCTTGCCCGCCAGCACCTGTCCATCGGCATCAAACGCCGTAAAGCAGAGTCCATTGGGATGGTGGGGCAGCGATTTCCAATGGAAATGCAAATCCGCTTTTTCCACAAAAGGAATGGTGTGGGTTCCCAACAAACACAGGCGTTGCTGCGATCGAATGCGATCGAGCCGAAGGTCAATGATGTCGGGATTAATCTGATCCGGCGCTTCCCCCTCCAAACCCAGCATCACCGCCTTGTCCGTACCATGCCCCCGCCCCGTCGCCCCCAACGAGCCATACAAATCCACCTGAATGCGCTGCACCCGAGCCAGCATGTCAGGCGTCATCCCCTGCACAAACTGTAACCCCGCCTTCATCGGCCCCACAGTGTGGGAACTAGATGGGCCAATACCAATTTTGAAAATCTCGAAGACACTAATGGTCATGGGGTGGGGGATAGGTAGATGGGTGGATGGGCTGCGGCGTGCGCACTTAGCCAAACAGTGGTTGAGGATAAGGAGAGTGCTAGAAGAAGTTGAACCTGCCGTAGGATGCCGTTAGCGAAGCGTAACGCATCAACGATTCGGTGATTTTATTTTGAGTAATCTCCGAATTTCTTCTTTGTGTCTTTGTGCCTTTGTGGTTCGAATTTTGCTGCGAACCCATTCAGGCGCTCATAACAAACCGAGACGGATCCGCAGCCACCTGGTTTAACCACTCAGCAGTGCGGTTCAAACCCCCGAAAGTATAGATATGGACGTGGTCAAACCGATGCTGCAAGGCGTCGATCAGAAAATCAGGCGTTTGCACCGTCAAGAGCTGCCCAAGTTTGCCAGATTGTTGACGCAGCCCTGTCCAACTAGCGCGAACGCCGCAGATGGCCGCAAATTTCATCAAAGACGTCAAAGACGCGGGGCCAGGGATGCCCAGGTAGATGGGTAAGGGGTTGAAGGGTTGAATGCGATCGCACCACCTCAACACCGCCGCAGGATCCATTGACCATTGGGTAACGATAAAAAGCTCCAAACCAGTCTTCTCGGCAAACTGGATTTTTTGGCGCAACACCTCATCGCACTCTGCTTCGCTGAGATAAGGCATCCCTTCAGGATGTCCGGCAATGCCCACCTGCAAACCTTCAAACAGCCCGGTTTCTAGCAGTTGCAGGGTAGATGTATAGTCACCGATGGAGTCGCGACTACCGCCAATGACTAGGGCTTTGCGAATATGGGCAGTGGTTCGTAGTTGGGTGAGGAGAGCTTCGAGGTGAACCCGGTTGCGAATACTCCGCGCTGGAATATGGGGAATCGGCTCGAAGCCAGCCGCCCGCACCCGCTGAGCCTGGGCGATCGCCTCCCGCTCATCCGCACCGGGCAGCAAGGTAATGGAAACCTCGCGCACCGATGGTGGCAAGGAGGCCAAGGTCGCAACATCCGCTTTCGGCATAATTTCAATAGAAAACTCCATCACTGAAGCAAACCTCCTTCAGTACAAGCGCGGGAACATAAGTTGGTGTGACTCCAGCCCACCAAAACCCTACAGCTCAGACAGTAAGCTACAAGTCTCTTCTTTGTGTCTTTGTGCCTTTGTGGTTCAACAACCACTGCATCTAGCCATCACAACAGCTTTTCGACCACCGTTGCTGTGTAAGACTTGTCGAAATAGCGCACCTCGACCGTTTTCCCTGGCACCGTATAGGTCAACGGCAGGTAGGCATACACCACGCACCGCCCCAAGCTGTAGCCATATCCGGCACTGGTGGCATAGCCCAACACCTTGCCGTCCGCCCAAATGGGCTCTTTCCCCATGACGATGGCCGTTGGGTCATCCAGCGTCAGGTAAGCCAGCTTGCGGCTTGCGTATTCTTGGCGCTGCAACAACGCATCCTTGCCAATGAACTCGCCCTTGTCGGGGCGTACTGCGAAGCCAATACCCGCTTCATAGGGGTCATATTCCGTGTGAATGTCAGAACCCCAGAGCAAAAAGCCTTTTTCGAGCCGCAGGGTTTCAAACGCACCCAGTCCTGCGGGAACCAAGCCGTAGGGCTGACCCGCCCCGTAGAGCGTATCCCAAAGCTTCAAGCCACATTCCGTTGGAGCATAGATTTCCCAGCCCGCTTCGCCCACATAGGACACCCGCACCGCTAGCGCCGGAATATTGCCGATGCGAATGGATTGGCAGGTAAAGAACTTGAAGGCAGGTTTAGCAACATCTGTTTGAGTAACGGATTGCAGCACCTCGGGAGCTTTAGGCCCCCACAGCCCGACACAGCAGTAGCTCGAAGACACATCGGTGATACGGACTGAACCATCTGTGGGAAGGTGCTGCGTCATCCAGGCGAGGTCATGGGCACCAACGCCGCCCCCAGTTACCACCCAATACTTGTCCTTTGCTAGGCGGCTCACGGTCAGGTCACACATGATGCCGCCGTTCGGGTCGAGCATAGCGGTGTAGATGACCTTACCAATGGGCTTGTCCACATTGTTGGCACAGAGACTTTGCAAATAGTCCACCACACCCGATCCGGTGACTTCAAACTTGGCGAACGGCGTGAGGTCGTACAGCCCGACAGCTTCGCGGGTTGCTAGGTGTTCCGCCGCCTGAATGGGCGACCAGTTGTGGGCTTCCCAGCCAGCACGAGGAGGAATGTCATATTCTTCCAAAAGATTGGCATTGGATTCGTACCACTGGGGACGCTCCCAACCCGCTGCAAACACGCAGTGGGCACCCAGTTCCTTTTCGCGCAGGTAAAACGGACTCACCCGCAGCTCGCGGGAGTGGGTCTGTTGGTCAAGAGGATGGATGATGTCGTAGACCTCGTCATATTGCTGTGCCCCGGCACGGAGAATGTAGTCGCGGCTTTTCAGTACATCCGGGAAGCGATGGATGTCCGCTTCGTGCAAGTCAAGACTGGGCACCCCGGTGGTCATGAGTTCCGACACCACCTTGCCGACACCGCCGCCCTGGGTGACCCAAACGGCTTCCGCCACCCAGAATCCCTTGGCTTTAGACGATTCGCCAATGACCGAGTGGCTGTCGGGGGTGAAGGAAAACATGCCGTTGATTTTGTAGGGCAGATCGGCACCTTTTAGGGCAGGCAGTAGTTCCACCGTCGATTCCCACGCAGGCTTGAAATGCTCCTCGGTAAATTCCTTAACAGAAGGCATCACTGGAGCTTTTTCTGGACTGAGGATATCGTCCGGATCCACCAACAAGGGCTCGTGTTGATAGGAGCCGATGCCGTAGCAGTCGCCATGCTGCCGGAAGTACATGGATTTGTCCTGGTGGCGCAGGATGGGATGCACCACTTCCTCGATCGTTCCGGCCAGCTCGGCCAGAGGTGATGTTTTCACATACTGGTGCTGCACGGGCGTGAGGGAGATGACTTCGCCCACCATGCGCCCAATCCGCGGCCCCCAGATGCCCGCGCAAACCAAAACTTTCTCGGTTTCGATACGACCCTGATTGGTAACGACAGCTTTGACCTTGCCATCTACCACCTCAATATCGGTGACGACGGTATGCCCGTGGAACTCGGCGGCTTTCTGGTTTAGGGCAAATCGCGCCATCGCTTCGGCGGCGCGCACCGCTTTAGCAATGCCGTCAGTTTCCACATGCAACGCTCCCAGGATCTTGCTGTCATCCAGCAGCGGCACCATGGCTTTGGCATCAGCGGGAGTCACCAGCGACGCCCCTTCGATGCCCCAAGATTGTGCCCAGCCCAGCTTGCGGTGTAGCTCTTGCCAGCGGGCTTCGGTGCTAGCCACTTCCAAACTTCCCACTTGATAGAAAGTGGGGTCGCCATCCACCTCCAATTGGTTGTAAAGTTCGACGGTGTATTTGGCCAGGAGGGCGAGGGTCTTGGAGGCGTTGGTTTGATAGACCAAGCCAGGGGCATGGGAAGTGGAGCCTCCGGTGGCGAACAGAGGCCCCTGGTCAATGACGACGATGTCGCGCCAGCCCTTTTTGGCGAGGTGGTAGGTGGTACTACAGCCGACGATTCCGGCTCCGATGACGACGAGCGATGCGGTGGCTTTCATGACAGGTTCTCCGGGGTGGGCGGTGGATGGAACGATCAGGCATTAATTGAGCGGTAGACCATGGATTGAAATTGCTTGACGGTGGTTTCCAGGGCGGGAGAGAAGCAGCCCCCGTCGAAGGCGGGCGATCGCCGTCCCTTCTGCATCCGTTCGATGACCCCGATGTCTTCGTCGTTGGTGGCAATCCATAGATCAGCAGGAATGTCTCGGAGAGCAGAATTTTCGGGCGTCATTGCCTCATCGCCAACGAAGTAGAACACCATTCGTTCCAACGAGCGCTCGGGGCTAAGGGGGTTGACCATAAACACCAGGAAGTAGTCGGGATGAACCCCCAACATCAGATTGGGAAAGGCCGTGACATACTCCGCGATGGTGGTGCGATCGCTGGCTTCCAGATTGGGAAACGTGGGGAGGCGTTTCCCTTCTACTTCTCCTGAGTAATATTTCAGGCTGCCTTGACCTGCATGGATATCACCGACATCAAACCAAAAGTGGTCTTCCATGCGCGAGCAACTATTGAGTGCCGGATGAACCCAGGTAAGGTGATAGCTTTCGGAAAAGTTTTCGACAGCAAGCTTCCAGTTGGCGTTGCATTCCACCGTGGCTTCGCGCCCCCGCCGTAGAAGGCTGAGGTCATAGTCCGCCCAGCGCTTCACAATCGGCTTTAGGTAGTCTTCCAACGGTGGCGCATTTCCCGACAGGTTGACGAAGACCATGTCGAGCCACTGATCGCAGCGAATTGCCCGTAGCCCTTTGGCCTCGCGATCAAACCCTTCAGCAGCATCCTGGTAGTAACCGCCAAAATGCGGGGTTGATTTGAGTTGGCCATCCATACCGTAGGACCAGGAATGGTAGGGGCAACGGATGATGCCCTTAGCCGAACAGGGCTTATCCACCAGTTGCAAGCCCCGGTGGCTACAGATGTTGTGGAAGGCTCGGAGAGTACGGTGGCGATCGCGCACCAGCACAATGGGGATTCCAGCCACCTCCACAGGCAACAGGTCACCAGGGTTGGGTACATCACTCGCCAAACCGACGCAAACCCAATGGTTGGCAAACACCGTTTGCCGTTCCAAATCCAAAAACTCCGGGCTGGTGTATGCATCTGCCCATAAGCCAGACGATAGCTCCGGCGGGGACGAGGACAGCGGCAGCGGAGGGGTGAGCGGCATTGTATCGAGACACTGAGTTGCCTCAGTCGGTGCGGTTTCTAAAAAGCCTGTCGTATCGATTGCGGCTGGGTCGGGGCGGGTAGAAGCTTGCTGCTCTGCCGGCTCTCCTAGCACATTCAATTCATCCATAGCGACCTCAACCAGATATTCAAAAACGGTTTAAATACATATCAAAACGGTGGGACATGCATGGAACCTATAGGCGAACGACTCTGCTTTCTTCCGCTGATTGGAGTGAGCGCGATGATCAACTTAAGGCCTCTTTATCGCGCCCCATCCCACACAAGAAAACGAGCCGTTATTCAGATAGTTCGATCCAATCAATACCAGCCTTTCAGCAGAACAAAGGGATATAGAAAACCCTTCTAAGACTGCCTCCACCGCATCAGAAACAGTGGCAACCTCTGGCATGAAATACATTTGGTAGGTATGGCAGAACCGTGCTCCGACTGCGGAGCACCCATTCACCTAACCCACTCATCTCAGTTCATTGCAGACCAGGGGATGCTTGACACAAAAGCTATCCAGAAAGAGATCTGCGCAGGAGACAAACGAACTGATTTCCGGGACGATTACGGCGGCATTACCTCTAGATAAAGTCTTGAACAAATACAGCGAACAGTGAACTCGAACCGTTACCCCATTGTCTCTAGCGGTCGTGCGATTGCCAGAGCCCCCTCTGACAAAGGAATAGTAATCGTTCAGAGAACAATACAAGATCAAAAAAGACTTGTCATTACAAGTCTTAAACAAGGAAGATAATTTTTTGAAACACCAAAAATCCGTGTCGCCTAATACATTTTTCAATCTTTTTTAGCCGTGTGTGTCGAGCAAGTTTTTCCATGTATCAAGAAAGCCCGATGGATTAGGATGTTTAGCCATTGAAACCGTGAGACTAAAAATTTCATTTGTTATATTCCCATGGGCTTTTTAGCTTGTAGTGATAACTGTATAGTGGGAAACAGAATGATGTTTCCTCAGTTCTTTACTATTTGTCTTCAAGTTATTCAGAAATCACCCTTCATACCTCAAATCCTTGTTCTTAAAGGTATTTGAGGATGCATGAGTAGGTTGCCTCCCAAGCAAATGTCTCTGGCAGGGTGATTTCATCTATGTCCATTGGCTCTTGTACATCTTGTGGACAGATGGCAGTTGATTGTTTAAAGACGAGCAAATTACGCCATTTGTCAACTGTCAATTGACCATCATTCAACATGTAATGACAACTTCTTTTTGATGAGATATTTGAGAGATTTGCGCCAGTTCAATCTTGGAAGTTGAAGTTCCTTCGCTTTCCCACGCTTGAGGAAACCTGGATATGAGGGGGCGATCGCCATAGCATCGTGCCTCATCCCTCCCTTTGTTCGCCGGTTTTCCCAAAGACTCGCTAGTTTGCCCACTTAATGCCAACACACTCGACGGAATAAGGAGCTTCGACAACATGGCACAGCACTTCGACGCCATCGTGATTGGATCGGGCGGGGTCGGCAGCGCCGCCGCCTACTACCTCGCCAAAGCGGGGAAAAAGGTTTTACTGCTCGAACAGTTTGAGCTGGATCATCAGAATGGCAGTTCCTACGGAGTTTCCCGTGTTATTCGTTACAGCTATGACAATCCCATCTACATCAACCTGATGCGGGCAGCTTACCCCCTATGGTTTGCCCTCCAGGAAGAGGCCGAGGAATCACTCTACGTCAAAACCGGTGGCCTCGATTTTGGGATGCCCGACCAGCAGACCTTCCAAGCACTCAAAACCAGCATGGATGTGGCAGAGTTGCCCTACGAACACCTATCTGCCAACGAGATACGTCGCCGTTTCCCACAGTTTGTGATCGATGACCGTATGGAGGGGATGTATCAGGAAGCGGCAGGGTTGCTGCGGGCGTCCCGCTGCGTGTTAGCCCATGTGCGGTTGGCACAACGCTATGGGGCGACGGTGTTAGATCAGACCCCCGTTACACGGGTTACGCCAACGGAGGCGGGAGTGGAAGTCGAGACGGCAAACGAAACCTTTGCGGCGGAGCGGGTCATCATTACCGTTGGTAGTTGGGCCAAGTCGTTGCTGGCAACCCAGGGCATTGATTTGCCTCTAAAGATTATGCCTTGCCAACTAGGATTCTATCAGCCTAAAAATCCAGAACTGTTCAAGCCCGATACCATGCCTGTCTTCTTTGCTCACATGAACGGCGATTTTGGCGAAATGCCCTATGGCATTCCCCACGACGATGACAGCATTGGCTACAAGCTGACCACGTTTTACGGCTGGGACACGGTCGAGCATCCTAGCGAGGTGGATTACACCCCTGACCCCGACTGGGTGGAACGCATCCGTGACCTGGCTCGCCGGTACCTACCCGATGCGGCGGGTGAAACGATTTCAACCCGTCGCTGCCTCTACACCGTGACCCCCGACAAGCATTTCATTGTCGATACCCATCCCACCCATCCGCAAGTGGTCATTGGAGCGGGTTTCTCGGGGCATGGCTTCAAGTTCACAACGCTGATGGGCAAAATGCTGTCAGATCTGGCGATCGCCGGATCGACCGTCCACGACACCAGCCTATTCAAGCTCTCCCGATTTCAACCCGTCGCGGTGTAATGCCTATTCACTGAGACCGCACTATTAGTACTCTGGTAGTGCTCTGGATCCGTCCCAATTCATGGAGAACTCAAAGCTGTTCTCCATGAACAAAATTTTGGATATTGCTCGTTTCCAGTTAAGATTCCTGAGTATTCAATTGGGGAGATTTACGACGCGCTTATGGCTCGGCAAGAACCAAGTTCTGCCAGAACGCCAATGCACATGATCATTTCGGAAAAGTTGCGGAAGCAGATTCAGAACGGGGTTTATGCACCGGGCGATCAGCTTCCCAGCGAATTCGATTTGGGACGTACGTTCGGAGTCAGCCGGACGACCGTAAGACGGGCGATCGCCACCCTGACGCGTTTGGGTCTGGTTACCACCCAACAGGGCAAGGGTATTTTCGTTAAACTCCAGAGCAAAATTAGTTTTTCCCTGGCCAATCCCCTCACCTTCTTTGATAGCGAGCTTGCCAAACAAGGCATTACCAGTAGCCTTCAGACGCTCCAATACGAGCCGATTCAACCAGAGCCAGAAATTCGTACCCGCTTGAAACTGCTGACAACAGAGACAACGGTTTATCTGCAAGAAAAGCTGATTTTGGCAGATGACGCACCGATTGCCGTGGATTTGGCCTATTTCCCAGAGGCCGTTGGTATCGCACTCAAGGACAATGTAAACAAAGGCTTTACCTATCGCACCCTGAAAATCAGTGGCTACGATATCGAATCGGCAGAAGTCACGCTCGAAAGTCGTCCGGCCAGCTACAACGTGCGAGATTTGCTGGATGTCCCCCTCGGTTCCCCTTTGCTGGTATACCAATACCTCGCTTGGGATAAGGAAAAAACACCGCTGGTGTATGGAGAAACAATTTCCCGTGCCGATCGCACCTACTATTCTGTGGGGTTAAAGCGGAGTCAGCTAGGGTTTTGAGATTGGAATGCTTGGCGACTCAAGCGGAATGTTTGGCGACTGAAGTCGCAGCTATTAGAGCAAAGTCCGCCTTCGCGGACTAGGATTACCAAGGCTTTATAGGAGATAGCCGTTATCTCGCAGTACAAGATAACGGCTATCTCTTCGAGTGAGCGTCTAGCTGTGAGCCGCTTTCTTGAAGGCTTCGTCCAGCACTTCTGAGAGGGTGGGGTGGGTGTGAACCATGAAGGAGAGGTCTTGTACCGAGCGGTTTTGGGCGATCGCATTGGCCGCTTCCTGAATCAAGTCAGAGGCATGCAGTCCTAAGATATGAACCCCCAGCACTTCGCCTGTGTCCTTGCGGAAAATGACCTTGGCGAGTCCATCGGTTTCGCCCTCGGCTAGGGCTTTGGAGTTGCCCTTGAAGTAGGAACGCGCGCTGGCAACGGCAAACCCTTCCTTCTCCGCCAGTTCCTTGGCGGCGGGTTCCGTCATGCCAACAAAGCTAACCTCGGGATGGGTGAAGGCGGCAGCAGGGATGCTGCGATAGTTGACCTCGCGCGATCGCCCACAGATATTCTCAACCGCCACAACGCCCTGGGCGGATGCTGCATGGGCCAGCATCATCTTCCCAGTCGCATCGCCGATTGCCCACAAATGAGGAATCGGCTCGCCATTTGCTAACACAGCCATCTGATCGTTTACAGGAATGAAGCCGCGACGATCCGTTTCAGCACCCACGACATCTAGACCGATATCCTTGGTGGCGGGAATGCGTCCGGTGGCCACCAGGCAGGCATCCACTTCCAGTACATCGACAATTTCCTTGGTCTTGGCATCGGCCAGTTCAATCGTCACAGGGGAACCGGGGATGACGCGCTTGGCCAGAACCCCCACCCGCGTTTCCATGTCGCGGGGGGCAATCAAGACTCGCTGGGCGATCTTGGCGATGTCAGGGTCAAAACCAGGCATGAGCTGATCCAACGCCTCGATCATTGTTACCTCAGCGCCAAGAGCCGTGTAGACATCGGCAAACTCCAGGCCAATGTAGCCGCTACCAATAACGGCAATCCATGGAGGTACCGATTCCAGCCGCACCGCATCGTCGCTGGTAAAGACGGTGCGCCCATCCAACTCAATTCCCGGTGGCACGAAGGGAACCGAACCCGGCGACAGCATGACGTCCTTTGCCGTGAAAAACTTTTCGCCCTCAGCGGTCATCACGCTGACCTTTTGGGGTGCAGCCAGTTTGCCCCGCCCTCGAATCACATCGACCTTAAGCCGTTGCAGGCTATTGGTGAGGTCGGAGCGAATTTTGCTCACTAGATTGATGGCATGGTTGGCGATCGCCTCGCGATCAAACGATACCTGCTCCAGTTGAATCCCCATTGACTTGAGGTGATGGGCATCGCGCAATTCTCGCACCCGTCCTGAAGCCGCCAGTAGCGCTTTGGATGGGATACAGCCTCGGTTTACACAGGTGCCTCCCATATCTTCGGCTTCGATGATGGCGGTTTTCAGCCCACAACTGACGGCATGGAGGGCTGCGCCATGTCCGCCAACTCCTGCGCCAATGATGATCAGGTCGTAGTCAAATCCTTCGCTCACAAGTGCTCTCCATCCACTTCATCAAATGGGGTCGAGTCGAACATCGATGTCCCCCAGGAACCTTTGGGTAGGATACAAACTGATGGTAGCGTTTGCTTTGTAGAATCCTGGCACAATCTACTCCTGCCAGACCATCCACAACGAGCCCAACATAACCCACTCAGAATTTAGCCTATCTCGATATTCAGTCTATCTGAATATTGACGGCTGTTGCTGGAGTTGCGGCATATAGCCTTACGCATTGGGATTAGGACAAATCATTGTTTTGAAAGCCGCGCGGCGCGCGGCTTTCAAAACAATGATTTGGTTCTACCTGAGCGCGTAGCGCTATAGACACAAGTCTGCCGGATGGATTGACAAAACGTTCAACGGAGCCGACACAGTTCTCTTAGACTGAACGTGAGGAGCGGATTGGTCACCTGCATGGCTCAATTTTGGGGGCGATCTAATCCTCTTGTTAAAATCCTACCCTTCCCATCGCAATGCACCAGGTACTTCGAGACCAGCAAACCACAGACGGCGCCCACCTTTCTCCAGTAGATGAAAGCGGAGTAACCGTTCCACTCACCTTCGATAACGATGCAGCGGCATTACAGGCCACCCAGAATGGTGTTGCCCTGTACGATCGCACCCATTGGGGTCGCATTCGCGTATCCGATGGCGATCGCTTGCGGTTTCTCCACAACCAGACCACCAACCGCTTTGAAGGGCGGCAACCCGGCGAAGGATGCGACACCGTTTTTGTGACATCCACCGCTCGTACCCTTGACCTTGCGACTGCCTACATGCTGGAGGATGCGGTGCTTCTGCTCGTTTCCCCTGGCAAGCAAGCTGAGCTGATCGCTTGGATGGATCGCTACATCTTCTTTGCCGACAAAGTGAAATTGGAAGACCTCACGGCTGAAACCGCGACCTTCACCCTAATTGGCCCAGACAGTGAAAAGCTTCTAGAGTCGCTTGGCGGTGCCCCCCTCAGTGAGGCCACCTATGGCACCCACCAGGAAATGACCCTAGCCGGGATTCCGGTGCGGGTTGCTGTGGGTAATGGCGTGGCGATCGCCGGATACACCCTTATCGTGGCTGCTGACCAAGCCGCCGACCTCTGGCGGACGTTGGTGGAAAAAGCGGCAGTTCCGATGGGCGAAACGGTTTGGGAATCCCTACGCATTGCCCAGGGTCGTCCCGTTCCTGGGCGGGAGCTGACCGAAGAGTTCAATCCCCTCGAAGCAGGGCTATGGCACACCATCTCCCTCGACAAAGGCTGCTACATCGGCCAGGAGACCATTGCCCGCCTGCACACCTATCGCGGTGTCAAGCAACAACTCTGGGGCGTAGCTCTTTCAGCAGCGGTGGAACCGGGCACGCCTGTAGTCGTGGATGGGAAAAAGGCGGGGTTAGTCACCAGCACAGTGAAAACGGCAGAGGGCGATCGCGGGCTAGCCTATCTCCGCACAAAAGCACTGGAACCCACTCCAGATCAGGTACAGGTTGGCGATGCGACCGGAACCCTGATTGCCCTACCCTTCGTCAGCCACGATTACCCTTAAGGTCGAGTCTACAGAACCTTTTCAAGGAACTGGCAGGCGCGTTCGCTTTTCGGCGTGGAAAAGAAGACATCGGGTGGAGCATCTTCAGCAATGCGGCCACTGTCGAGGAAGATAATGCGGTCTGCCACTTCGCGGGCAAAGCCCATCTCGTGGGTGACGATCGCCATCGTAATCCCGGTTTCCGCTAGGGACTGGATTACATCCAGCACCTCTTTTACCATTTCGGGGTCGAGGGCAGAGGTCGGTTCATCGAACAGCATCACCTCCGGTTGCATGGCGAGGGAGCGGGCGATCGCCACCCGTTGCTTTTGTCCACCCGATAGCCGCGAAGGATAGATATCCGCCTTCTCTTCCAACCCAACCCGACTCAACAGGTTGTAGCCCAACTCCTGGGCATTGCCCTTCGACATATCTTTGACCTTGATGGGCGCATAGGTAACGTTTTCCATCACCGTCATATTGGGGAAGAGGTTGAAATGCTGAAACACCATACCGATGTTCTGCCGCGCTTTACGAATATCTGTTCGCGAGTCAATCAGATCGACCTCATCCAGATAGATTTTTCCTTTGGTGGGACGTTCCAACAAATTGAGGCAACGCAGAAAGGTCGACTTACCGCAGCCCGACGGGCCAATGATAGCGACGACTTGACCTTTGTCGATGTCGGTTGTGATGCCTTTCAGCACCTCTAGCGGCCCAAATGATTTGCTAAGTTGTTCAACTTTAATCACTGAAACGCATCCTCTTTTCAAAACGACGGGCAAACCAAGTAAATCCAATCACCATGAGATAAAACACAACGCCCACAACCAGCAAGGGTTCAAAGTAAATAAATTCTC
>JBCBSL010000085.1:0-16772 GCA_039819145.1 Cyanobacteria bacterium J06638_22 | reverse complement strand
TGCAACGCAGCGCGCTGCGTTGCAGCGGCCATAAACGGTATTTGGGTTCTTCAACCGGATTTGATATTACGTATGGCTAGTTGAAAGAGAAGAACGCGATCCTTAGTTGCCATGGTCAACCAGGTTGTCGAGTTGGTTATCGACCGAGCTAACGAACGCGCTATCTTCTAAGGCTTCAGCGGAAAGACGACCGGAAGCGATCGCCGCTTCAATTACATCTTCAGCCACGATACTGCCAGTGGCAATGCCCGACTCTAGCGAACCATAGCCAGGGATACCCGCTTCATCGAAGCTACCGCGATAGGCCAAGCTGGTGACTTGGAAGGGAGTCAGCTGCGTCTTGGTCATTTCAGCGGCTTCGGCAACAGGAGCCAGAGCAGTTGTGGCGATAACGAGAGACAAAGCAGTGGTTGCAACGTTCATGATGAGTGTCCTTTTAAGTGTGAGGTGTATAAGAACTGAGGCGTGATGTATGTGAGGTGTGCCTCAGTGTCGATTCACTAGGAATACGCTCGGGAACGCTGTCTGGATGCGGGTTTTCTGGTGATTCATTAATACGGTTTGGGTGATCGGCATCACTGTGACGAATGCACAGATCCCCTCTGATGCCCTGCGATCGCCCCTTCTCGCTGCCATTGCCTACAGAACCCGATCGACATCCGTAGCGTTACGGCGATCGCTGTTAGAACGGCTACGGCTTTGGGCAATCTGTTGACTACGTTTGGGCATTTAGCCAAAGCCCCGATCGCTTTTCTTGCTACCGGGTCGTCGTTGGACTAGCAGGAGAGCGATCGCCCCATGTCTTTTCCAGTCGCCCCATATTTTTGCAACTACCAGATCTATCCATCAAGGATTTCTCATGACCTTTTCAGCACAATTCAACCTCTCCGAGCTTGACGGTAGCAACGGCTTCGTCATTAACGGTATTGATCAGGGGGACAACTCCGGTATTTCGGTGAGCGGAGCAGGCGATATCAATGGCGATGGCTTCGATGACCTCATCATCGGTGCCGACCGTGCTGACCCCAATGGCGAAGGCTCTGGAGAGAGCTACGTAGTTTTTGGGGGCACCCAGGGTTTTGCGGCCAGCCTGAATCTCTCCAACCTCAATGGCCGCAATGGTTTTATCATCAACGGCATTGATGAGTTTGACTTCTCCGGTTTTTCAGTAAGCGGGGCAGGAGACATCAATGGCGATAGCATTGATGACCTTATCATCGGCGCAGATGGTGCCGACCCTAATGGCGATCGCTCTGGGGAAAGCTACGTGGTGTTTGGCAGCAACCAAGGCTTTGGCAACCGCCTGAATCTCTCCACCCTCAATGGCCGCAATGGCTTTGTCATCAACGGCATTGATGAGGATGACTTCTCCGGTTATTCGGTGAGTGGAGCAGGAGATATCAATGGCGATGGCCTTGATGACCTTATCATTGGCGCATTCGATGCCGACCCCAACGGTGAAGGCTCTGGGGAGAGCTACGTGGTGTTTGGGAGCGACCAAGGCTTTGCTGCCAGCCTGAATCTTTCCACTCTCAATGGCAACAATGGCTTTGTCATCAACGGCATTGACGAGGGTGACTACTCCGGTTATTCGGTAAGCGGGGCGGGAGATATCAACGGCGATGGCATTGATGACCTCATCATCGGCGCAGATAGTGCGAGTCCCAATGGCGACTACTCCGGGGAGAGCTATGTAGTGTTTGGGAGCGACCAGGGCTTTGGCAACCGCCTGAATCTCTCCACTCTCAATGGCAACAATGGCTTTGTCATCAATGGTATCGACGAGTACGACTTCTCCGGCAGTTCGGTGAGCGGGGCGGGGGATATCAATGGCGATGGCTTCGATGACCTCATCATTGGCGCACCCTATGCCGACCCCAATGGCAACTTATCCGGAGAGAGCTATGTGGTATTTGGCAACCGTCAGGGCTTTAACGCCAGCCTTGATCTCGCTGACCTCAATGGCCGCAATGGTTTTGTCATCAATGGCATTGATGCGTACGACTTCTCCGGTAGTTGGGTGAGCGGGGCAGGGGATATCAATGGCGATGGCTTCGATGACCTCATCATCGGTGCACCCTATGCCAACCCCAATGACAACTTCTCTGGGGCAAGCTACGTGGTGTTTGGGAGCGGCCAGGGCTTTGACGCGAGCCTTGATCTCGCCGACCTCGATGGCCGTAATGGCTTTGCCATCGATGGGGTTGCAGCCTATGACAGCTTTGGTATTACGGTGAGTGGAATCGGGGATTTCAACGGCGACGAGATTAATGACTTCATTATCGGTGCATCGGGTAATGACTCCTTTTCTTTCGATGATCCTGGGAAGAGCTATGTGGTGTTTGGTCAGGCACCTCCTACGGTTGGCATTACCGCGACCGATGCGCAAGCAGCTGAAGCAGGAATCGATACAGCAACGTTCACCGTTACTCGCGCTGGGGACGCGACCACGGCATTGACTGTGTCCTACAGAGTAGCGGCTCGTTCTACCGCCACAAATGGAGCCGACTTCGTGGAACTCTCAGGTACGGTGACGATTCCTGCGGGAGAAACCTCCGCGACCATTGCCCTCACACCAATTGATGACAGCCTCGGCGAAGGAAGCGAGACCCTTGTGCTGCAACTGATCGACGATGCGGACTACAGGCTCGATGCAACAGCATCTCAAGCATCCATCACGATCGCCGACGATGATCCAACCGCAGGGGATGATGTCTTGACGGGCACCGATCGCCGCGATGTGATTTTTGCGCTATCGGGAAATGACCGGGTCAGTGGTCGTGGCGGCAACGATCGCCTCGCTGGGCAAGCAGGCAATGACCAACTCTCGGGTGGGATCGGGCGCGACAACCTCCTAGGCGGCAGCGGAACGGATTCCTTAACGGGTGGTGCGGGCAATGATCGTCTCCTGGGTGGCGCAAGTAATGACCGACTTACAGGCAATGTGGGTAATGACCGTCTCGCAGGTGGAGCAGGTGCTGATACCCTCCTTGGGGGTGCGGGCAACGATGCTCTGTTCGGTGGAGCGGGAAATGACACCTTGCTCGGCGGGGGTGGAAATGACCAACTGCGCGGCAGTCGCGGTGATGACCTGCTCAATGGTGGTGCAGGTAATGATCGGATGCTGGGCGGCACAGGCAACGACACCCTGAATGGTCAGGGCGGTGACGATGCCCTTCGAGGTGGGGCTGGGAACGATGTGTTGCGCGGTGGGGCAGGCAACGATCGCATCGCAGGCGAACGGGGCAATGACCTGATTGAAACCGGAGGGGGGCGCGATCGCATCAGCATCCGATCCGGTCAGGGTTTCGACCGCGTTACCGACTTTACCAACGGGCAAGACCGCATCGTCTTAGGCGGCATCAACTTCGGGCAACTCTCGATTCAGCAACGCAATGATGATGTGCTGATTTCCCAAGGAAATGAGCGCCTGCTGCTGTTGCAAAACACCACCGTTGGTGACATTAGCGCAGCCGATTTCGCCTGATCGAAAATCCAGTTTGCATAAAACATTTAAAGACCCCTGGTGTTGTAGAAACATTGGGGGTTGAGCGATCGCTCTTTCTTGTTTGCATCAAACGCAATTACAACTTCTAACTTACGCGAACCCACGGGGCTCGTTGTTAGAATCGCTACGGTTTTGGGCACGCTGCCAATAGCGTTTGAACTCAGCCAACGCCCCCAATCGCCACTCTAATTCATTGGTACGTTCAGGTATTGCAAGAGAGCGATCGCCGCATTAATCGCTAGGTGGCAACCCCAACGTGCAAACGTCACCAACCCACCCCAACCTTGCGAAGCTGAAGCCCCCAGACACAGCTTTGCTGCATTGCCTATTCAGGTATTGCAAGAGAGCGATCGCCCCACCAACTTTCCAATACCAACGCCACTCTCATTCATCAAGGATTTCTCATGACCTTTCCAGCCCAATTCAACCTCTCCACCCTCGATGGCAGCAATGGCTTTGTCCTCAACGGCATTGACGCGGGTGACCGCTCCGGTTATTCGGTGAGCGGGGCGGGGGATATCAATGGCGATGGCATTGATGACCTCATCATTGGCGCAGACGGTGCCGACCCCAATGGCAACACCTCTGGGGCGAGCTACGTGGTGTTTGGCAGCGACCAGGGCTTTGCCGCTAGCCTGAATCTCTCCACCCTCGATGGCAGCAATGGCTTTGTCCTCAACGGCATTGCTGCAGGTGACACATCCGGTGGGTCGGTGAGCGGAGCCGGGGATATCAATGGTGATGGCATCGATGACCTCATCATCGGCGCATACCGTGCCAACCCCAATGGCAACAACTCTGGGAAGAGTTATGTGGTCTTTGGCAGCGACCAGGGCTTTGGTGCCAGCCTGAATCTGGCTGACCTTGATGGCAGCAATGGCTTTGTCCTCAACGGCACTGCCGCGAATGACCGCTCCGGTCGTTCGGCGAGTGGAGCGGGGGATATCAATGGCGATGGCATCGATGACCTGATCATTGGCGCATACGGTGCCAACCCCAATGGCAACGACTCTGGAGAGAGTTATGTGGTGTTTGGCAGCGATCAGGGCTTTGGTGCCAGCCTGAATCTCTCCACCCTCGATGGCAGCAATGGCTTTGTCCTCAACGGCATTGAGGCGGGTGACTTCTCCGGTCGTTCGGTGAGTGGGGCAGGGGATATCAATGGCGATGGCTTCAATGACCTCATCATCGGTACGTATAGCTACGATTCCGGCATTACTCCCAGTGAGAGCTATGTGATCTTTGGCCGTGCCCAAGGGTTTACCGCTCGTGTAAATCTTGCCGATCTGGATGGGAGCAATGGTTTTATCCTCAACGGCATTGACAGGGATGGCTTCTCCATTAGTGCGGTGAGCGGGGCGGGGGATATCAATGGCGATGGTGTCGATGATCTCATCATTGGTGAATCCAATGCCTCCGGCAGTTCTGGCGCTGGGGAAAGCTATGTGATGTTTGGCCGCCCCCTCCCGACGGTCAGCCTTGAGGTAACCGATGCGGATGCTGCCGAAGCGGATCCCAACTCTGGCACCTTCACCCTTACCCGTACGGGCGACACTACCAACGCCCTCACCGTGACCTACACTGTGGCGATCGCCTCGACCGCCACCAATGGCGATGACTACGACACTCTCACGGGCACCATCGAGATTCCCGCTGGGCAAGCTTCGGCCACCGTCAATGTCACTCCCATTAATGACAGTCGGGTGGAAGGTGCCGAAACCGTCACGGTGGAATTGATCGATACCGCTGACTATGAGCTGGATGGCATGGCCAGCAGCGCAACCATCACCATTGCCGACGATGATGTCGCTAGCTTCAGCCTCAGCCAAACCACCGCGACGGTGAATGAGAGCAATGGAACCGATAGCTTTGTCATTACTTTGGATGCCGAACCTTCCTCTCCGGTAGAGTTTGCAATCAGCAGTGACGATACCAGCGAAGTGGATGTCAGCCCCTCCACCGTCACCCTTGATAGTTCCAATTGGGATACTGGAGTAGAGGTGACCCTCAATGGGCAAAACGACACTGATATCGATGGCGATACCACAAGCACCATTACCGTGAGCGTGGTCGATGCCAATAGCGACGATGCTTTTGGTGGGCTGGAAGATCAGACCGTCAGCGTTACTACCACTGATGATGATCTCCCCGTGCCCCCAAGCGTAGATTCGGAACCTCCTACGGGCACTGATCAGCCCACCTTCAGTGGCACTGGGGAACCGGGCACTATGGTAGAAGTGCTGAACGGCACCACCGTGCTAGGAACCGCCACCGTGGATGGCAATGGTAACTGGAGCTTTACCTCAGAAGATCCTCTGGCTGCAGGGGAATACAGCATTACCTTCCGGTCTCTTGACGCCGATGGTAACGTCAGTGCGCTTTCAGAGCCATTGGTCTTCACGGTTGATGAGGTTTCATCCACAGGTGGGTTTACTCCTTCCGGTGATGACTTTACAGGTACTGAGGGACGCGATGTGGCCTTTGCGGGTGCGGGTAACGACGTTGTGCGTGGATTGGGCGGGGGCGATCGCCTTGCAGGCGAAGCGGGCAACGACCAACTCCTCGGGGGCGATGACAATGATCGCCTGATTGGTGGTGATGGCAATGACACAGCCGTTGGCGGTACAGGCAACGACCGACTCTTGGGCGGCACGGGCAATGATCGTCTCGTCGGCAATACAGGCAACGATCGCCTGGTCGGGGGTGATGGAGTCGATACCCTGCTCGGTGGCAGCGATGATGACACGCTGATTGGCGGAGCCGGAAACGATCGCCTCAGCGGCCAGGGTGGCGACGATTTGATGCGCGGCAACCCGGGAGCCGATGTACTCAATGGTGGTGCTGGCGATGACCGTCAGTTTGGTGGTGCGGGCAGCGATCGCCTCAATGGCCAAGGTGGCAACGATGTGATGCGCGGCGGCGCGGGTCGAGATGTGATGCGCGGTGGTAGCGGCAACGATCGCATCGCGGGTGAACTGGGCAACGACCGCATCGTAACGGGTGCGGGGCGCGATCGCATTGCCATTCGCTCGGGCCAAGGCTTCGACCGCGTGACCGACTTTACGGATGGGCAAGACCGCATTGTCCTCGGCGGCATCAACTTTGGGCAGCTCTCGATTCAGCAACGCAACAATGACGTGCTGATTTCCCGTGGCACTGAACGCTTGGTGCTGTTGCAAAACACCAATGTTGGTGACATTAGCGCAGCCGACTTTGCTTAACCGCAGAGCCGACTTCGGCTGATGTAGACCCCAGTGTCTTCCTCAGCCAATTACGAAGAAACAGGACTCAGATGTGATGATCTGAGTCCTGGTGCGAGGAGAAATTATGCATGACTGCGTTGGACGTTGGAATTTAACGAACGCGATTCTTAGTTGCCGCGATCGACCAGGTTGTCGAGTTGGTTATCGACGGAGCTAACGAAGGCGCTATTGTCCAGGGATTCAGCCGAGAGCCGACCGGAGGCGATCGCCGCTTCAATCACATCTTCAGCGACGATGTCACCTGTGGCGATACCGGATGCCAGTGCGTCATAGCCAGGGATACCTGCTTCATTGAAGCTACCGCGATAGGCCAAGCTAGTGACTTGAAAAGGGGTCAGCGTTTTGGTCGTTTCAGCAGCTTCAGCAACGGGAGCAAAAGCGGTGGTTGCAATAACGAGGGAAAGAGCAGTGGTTGCAACGTTCATGATGAGTATCCTTTTAAGTGTGAGGTGTACGAGTCAATGTGTGAGGTGAGCAAGCACTGAGGCATTTGGTGTGTGAGACCTGTGTGAAAGTGTGTAAGTCATGTGCCTCAGTGTCGATTCACTAGTAATACGACCTCAAATCCAGTCTGGATGCGGGTTTCATTGTGATTCGTGAACGTCTTTAGAGTGATCTTCGTCACGTACAGCGTTACGTGCTCATACCAAGTCCGGTTAAATGACCATAAAGCCCAACTATCGTTTGCGCCCGCTGCCGTGCAGCGGGCGCAAACGATAGTTGGGCTCTTCAACCAGATTTGATATAAGGCTTGCGTGAGGAAAGCCCTCCGGTGTCTTCAAAACACCGGAGGGCTGATGGCGGTGACGAGCGCTGATGGGCTGAGCTTACGGCACCCAGCTCTCTATTGGGGTTTAACCGACTAGGGCATCTACCTCAGCGGTGCCAATGTTAAAGCCTGCGGTAAAGGCCGTGACATCAAACACTTGATTGAGGACTGCTGCGGCACTACCTGTCAGGCTGACGCCGACATGATCCAGCTCCAGGTTGGTGCGATCGCCCGCTGCGCTAGTTTCCACACTGCCAACTTCCAAATCAAACAGAGAAGCGCGGGTCAGCAGATGACCATTGACGGTCACCAGACCGGAGAGCGCAGCATCGTCACTCACATTAGAGATGATGAAATCTGAGAGGGTCACGGTTGTGTCCCCAGCTTGCAGACTCAAGCCACCGCTGTGGATGATTTCGACTTCGGTTTGGGCCAAGTCAGCTGCTCCGCCCGTAATCAGAAAATCTGCAACGCCGTCGGTGATGTCGGTACCGCCAAAGCCTGAGGCATTCACCCCCAGCGATCGCAGCGCATGGAGCAAATCATTACTGAGCTCGACGGAGGTATCGCCAGCCTGGGTCACATCCAGCGTTGCCGCCATATCCATTTCGGTTTCAAACATAGCTGCTTCCATTGCTGGCGCATCTACCACAGCTACCTCAGCGCTGGTTGGCGCACCCAGGACATCCCCTGTGGCTGTTTCCACAAACGCATCGACTTGCGCCGTGCCGATACTAAACCCTTCGGTGAAGGCTGTCACCTCGAATACTTGATTCAGCAGTGCCGCCGCATCGTCGCTCAAGGTCACCGCCACATCCGTGAGGTCGAGATTGGTCAAGTCGTCAGTGGCGATCGCCTCCAGTCCGCCAAGTTGCAGGTCAAATAACGTGGCGCGGGTGACCAAATCGCCATTGACCGTCACCAAACCGCTGAGGGTTGGCGCATCCCCGACATTTGAGATGACGAAATCCGTCAGGGTTACTTCGGTGTCACCAGCCGTAAGCGTCAGTCCCCCGCTATGGACAATCTCGACCTCAGTGTCGGTCAGATCCGCTGCGCCGCCTGTGATGCCAAAGGCGATCGCCCCATCCTGAATGGCGCTCTCACCAAACCCAGAGGCTTCCACCCCCAAGGCTGTCAATGCGCCGACGAGGTCGCTGCTGAGGGCGACGGTCGTGGTTCCCATTGGTTCGGGTTCAGGCGCAGGCATACCCAAAACATCTCCCGTTGCGGTTTCGATAAACGCATCCACCTCAGCCGTCCCGATGCTGAAACCTCGGCGAAAGGCATGCACATCAAAAGCCCGGTTAAGGGCTCGGGCGGCACGGCCTGTGAGGGTGACATCCACATTCGTCAAATCCAGGTTGGTCAGGTCATCCATCGCCGTTGCGTCGACATCGCCGATATGCAGATTGAACAGGGGAAGTCGTGTCAGCAAATCACCATCGACCGTCACTAATCCCGAAAGTCGCGATCGCCCGCTCACATTGGAAATGACAAAATCACTCAACGTGACCGCCGTATCACCCGCCGTGAAGATCAAGCCTCCTGCATGGGCGATTTCGACCTGGGCATCTTGCAAATCCGCCGCGCCCCCCGTAATTTGAAACGCCGCCGCTCCCGATTCAATGGTTGTGCCACCAAAGCCTTCCACCTGCACGCCCAAGCTACCCAGGGCATCCACTAGCGCCGTGCTGAACGCAACCGTCGTGGCTCCAGAATCGACAGTTGCCGTTGTCCCCAGGATGTCTTCGGTCGCGGTGTCTACGGCGGTGTCTACGTTAGCGGTACCAATGCCAAAGCCCGACGCAAAGGCGGTCACACCAAACACCTGGTTGAGGGCGATCGCCGCTGTCTGCGTCAGGGTGACATCCACATCAGTAACATCGACATTGGTCGCATCGCCGTCGACCGTTGTCGCCAGGTCGCCCCCTCGCAACTGAAACAGGGGCAGTCGTGCCAGCACATCGCCATCGACCGTGACAAGTCCGGTCAGGAGGGAGTCGTGGCCTACATTGGAAATCACAAAATCGGTCAAATCTACCGTCGTATCGTCCGATTGGAGCGTCAAGCCACCGTTGTGAATCACCTCCAAGCGCGTATTATCCAGGTCGATCGCCCCGCCCGTAATCCCAAAATCGGCCACGCCGTCCATGATTTCAGTGCCACCAAACCCCGACGCCTGAACACCCAGCGAGGTCAGGGCATCGGTTAGCCCACCACTCAAGGAAACAGACGTAACATTAGTCGTTGACATAGCATTGCTTCTCCACAGTGATGAATGTCTGTCGTGATAGGTCAGGTTAGGAGGCGCTGAAAACCGCGACATGGCCATGCCTGTCTTCAGCACCTCTTAAGTTTCGTCAAATTAGTTAGGTCTAAACCTTGCTGGCTCGGGTGCCTACTCGGGAATCAGGACGCGATCGATGACGTGAATCACGCCATTGCTAGCGGGGACATCCGCCTGAATCACCGTCGCGTCGTTGACTTGCACCGTGCTGTCTTGCACCATCAGATCCACCGATGTGCCTTCAACGGTGGCCACTTCACCGGGATGAATATCGCTGGCCATGACTTCGCCGGACACGACATGGTAGGTGAGAATCTGAACCAGGCGATCGCGATTCTCGGGTTGCAACAAGGCTTCAACAGTACCCTCTGGCAACGCGGCAAACGCCTCATCGGTGGGCGCAAACACGGTGAA
The DNA here is from genome assembly GCA_039819145.1 of Cyanobacteria bacterium J06638_22. Lineage (GTDB taxonomy): Bacteria > Cyanobacteriota > Cyanobacteriia > Elainellales > Elainellaceae > Vacuolonema. The sequence goes on along the minus strand of JBCBSL010000085.1, from coordinate 6,528 downwards.
GGGGCCCTCACTCCGCAGAGTGTCTTCCAATCCTGCTGCTTGCAGGGCAGCCGTCAGAATTTGAAACGAATCGCTGCTGGCAGCTACATCCACGACGGTCGGCTCTGCCTGAGCCAGGACATACGCTGCAACGGGAGTGCGATCGGGAGAAATCTCGCGGGGAGCCGAGGCAACAGAGGCGATCGGCAATGCAGCAAATAACACGCCCGTGGCACAAAGCCATTTCATGGCAGCCGAAAACGATGGACGAACATCCATAAATCTTTGCTCCTCTTGAGCTGTGAAAGGGTTAGGTGAGAAATTGCGTCCGCAGAGATATCGTCGAACCCCGGGGTGGTCTCATCGGACAGCTATGATATGCACGAGCCGCCCGATCGGATTTAAAAAAGTTAAAGAAATTGGAAGTTGGCACTTTAGGCAATCGTTTCAGCCCATCAAGACGCCGGGTTGCCGAAGGGAAGCATCGATTCCAGCCAGCCTTTGCACGCAACACGGAACATCGTCGCCACCACTCCAACCACCAAGATCGCCTTGTACAGTCCGATGCATCGAGCTTAGGACAGATGATTTTTTGAAATTCGGGTAGCGCTACGCGGGTTTCAAAAAATCATCTGGTTAATGGCTATTGCATGCCCCCAACCCATCAGCGAGCTGGGAATTGCAACAAACTGTTTATTTTTACATCGCCACATGAATTTAGTTTTTAACTTTTGTTTAACAACTTGAACTGTTGTGACCTATGTCACAGCCAATCCTTGTATGATCCCTATTAACCCCACGCCAAACGCCTCCCGAGCGCGACTACACAACCGTTTCGTTTTGATACGCAGGTGTCCCATGCAATCAAGCTTCAATTCAACCAATGAGAATTTGCTGGCCAATCTCTGGGCTAAGAAGTACTTGAAACAGTTAGCCTCCAATGAAGAAACGAGCCATCGCTCCTTGCCTTTATCCGACCGCCATCAGATTGCCAAGCGCCTGATGGAGCGATTACGGTTTAGCAGCTCGCAAGCTTGGACTAAAACCGAAGCCCTCCTAGTCAAAGAACTGCCCAAGCATCGCCTTGATATCAATTCCATCAATCCTTGGAAAATTTCCGAAGATTCCCACAAATTATTTGAGCAAGCCTGCGAGAGCTATCAACGCCAGATGACGCCCGAGCAGTTTTCGGTGATCATCTCGCCGCAGTGCGGTCAGCTCAGACAACAACATACGACGATGGATCCACGCCTACAAGGATTCCTCAGTATGCAGTTTCACTACACCGGGAAGTTTTTGTTAGAGGAACTGCCCCCTGTGGAACGCGTCCTGGTCGCGGATTATTTCAAGGTGATGGATGATCACTTATATATGCCGCTGCAACGCCTCTATGATGCAGCCGCTCAGTTACCGTACCAAGCTCAGGCGCTCGTTGCCACCCGTGAGCTGTTACCCCTTTCGACCCAAATTGCTGAGTTCATTTGTGCTCAAGTTGCCGAAAGCAACCCCACCTACCGCTGTAACAGCGGCAGACTGAATGCACCGGAAGTGAGAACCTCTAGCATTCGGGATATTGAAATGTTCCAAATCTATCTCTGCCTCTGCGTACTGGAGAACAACATCGCTTCAATCCAGCAAGAGCTGTTCCCGCTGTGTGTGATGCTCTACCCACCCCTCAATGTCCGGTGGTCGCTGGTGCGGCAGTTGGTCACAGGTCTCACCCACGAGCTGCAAACTCGCCTCACTCCCGCAAGCTTCAGCGTCTTTATTCCCTATCTCCACAGCCTGCACGGCCTCTTTTCAGAGGAGGTTTTTCCCGAAACCGAGACAATTCGGCTGACGGCTCAATCTAGCGATCGCCCCTTCGTGGACTATCCACCCCTCGCCTCGTGAGGTTTTTCCCTTACTTCGACCATTTTTCGGGTCATCCTGATCGCCCTTCCCTTCCCTCTGCTTGCTAAATTTTTTATTCTTTTTGCATGGTAGTTTTGTCCGTCTGCCATCATCAGGTTGCGCGGGTGGATCGACCGAACGCTTGTCGCCACTCATTTGTATCTACCAACCTGTATCTACCGACCCAAGGATTGACCATGCCGAAGCAAAAGGAATACAGCGAACAACTCAAAAGCGAACTCAGCATCTTGTTCGATCTCATTGAGTTGAAGGATAACCAGAAGCAATACATGCGAGGGCGCTGGATGGATCAAGTGCTGTGGATGGAAGGCCGTGCCGTGCGTGCCCGCGACTGGTATTACCGCCTCAGGCTCACCACCATCATCGGTGGCGTCATTATTCCCATCCTCGTCAGCCTCAACCTGGGGGCAAACCAGCGCAACCTATCCATCGCCGTTCGATCGGTCACCATTGGATTGGGGGGCATTGTCGCTGTTAGCTCCGCGATTGAAGAGTTTTTTCACTACGGCGAACGCTGGCGGCACTATCGCCGTAGCGTTGAGTCACTCAAAACACAGGGCTGGCAGTTTTCGCAACTCACGGGCATCTACGGCAACTACAAAACCCACAACGACGCCTTCCGCGCCTTTACCATGCAGGTCGAAGACATTGTTCAACGCGATGTTGAGATCTATGCCTCCAAGGTGGTCGATGAAAGTCCGGAGGATAATGAAAGCCAGGAAGCCGTCGTCGAAGCCTATACCAATCCTCAAACAGCCTATACCAACCCAACCCCCTAAGCGGTTGTTTACATCGCGTCGCTACGAGCCGCTTATTTCACTGTAGCGTTGCGTCTTGCGTGGCCTTCAGGCATAAGCTTGATATTGGCCGCATGTTGATTCTTCTCTGATTCCGGGCATGTTAAGTCATTAGTACGTCTTATAGAAGCTGAGGCTTCTAGAGGCTGACCCTCATTCAGCCGTGCATCTCAGCACACGCTATGGCTAGCGTGTAACCCGCGACCTTTCCCATTCCTGCTCCTCACACAGGAGTTATCACTTCACCCATGAATCAGGTCGATCAACTGACGTTTACCAATGGTCACCAAGCGACGACCGTGCGCTTGCGGCGGGGTGGAGAGCTAGATGCAACGTTGAACCACCTCAACCTGACGATTCCTTGCCCAACGCTGGTGCTAGTCGGTGGGGCGAGTGGGTTGTCAGCAGATGCGATGGAATACTTGCGATCGCTTTTCACCACAGTCCTTGCACCTTTTGCCGAAGCACACCAGTTGCTCGTGATTGATGGGGGCACCGATGCCGGGGTGATGCAACTGATGGGGCAGGCGCGTCAGAGCATCCAGGGAACGTTTCCGCTGCTGGGGGTTGCTGCGATCGGCACTGTCATTTTGCCCAACGAACCGCCCCCAAAGGATGGCGCCCATTTAGAGCCGCACCATAGCCATTTCTTTTTGGTGCCCGGAGCCGTATGGGGCGACGAAGCCCCCTGGATTGCGCGGGTTGCCACTCGGCTCTCCCTCACACAACCGTCCCTAACCATTTTGGTGAACGGCGGCAAGATTGCTTGGCAGGATGTCGAAAACAGCATTCGAGAACACCGCCCAGTGCTGGTGGTTGGGGGGAGTGGACGCACCGCCGATGTGCTAGCGGGGGCAGTGTGGGGCGATCGCACCAATGACCGCGCCAACAAACTCGTCGATTCGCAACTCCTCTCGGCGATCGACCTCTTCACCGAAACCCAGGCATTGCCAGCCAAGCTCCACCAATGGCTCACACCATCTCACACAACACCCAACGGACATGTGCCTTCTCCCAACCATAAACCGAACTGAAATCAGCGAGAAACGGCAATTTAGGAGGGTGTTAAGCTGATACTCAAATGCCAATAGTTCAGCAATAAATGTCAAGGGTCCAGCAATGCACAAACCCACAATCCTGTATGACGCTGATTTCAATCAATGGGTTGATGCACAGGTCGCGGCTCTTCGGGCTGAGAAGTTTGCAACGCTAGACTTACCGCATTTAGTTGAGGAGTTAGAAGGGTTGACGAAACGGGATAAGCGAGCCCTGAAGAGCTATTTGCGTGTATTGCTCATCCATCGCCAAACCGTAGCGTGCCCTAGAGGTTCTGCGAAATAACACGGAAGCTTTACACGGCAGAGCGATTGCTGGGTGCCATGTACCGATAAAATTATTTCACTTATAGAAATTTGCACTGCTAAATTGTCACTGCTATTTTTACGCCTATTTCACGGAATAGTTCACCGAAGTGGTTATGACGACTCAGATCCATGAATTCGAGGAGCATGGCTATCGTATTGAAAAGCAGCTAGGGATTAATCGCCCAGGGGGGCGCGTCACCTACTTGGCAACGCGAGCGTCGGATCAGTTGTCCGTTGTGATTAAGCACTTCCAGTTTGCGACTTCGGAAAATGGGTGGTCAGACTATGATGCCCATCATCGCGAAATCGAAGTCCTGCAAGGGTTGGAGCATCCCGGCATTCCCAAGTATTTGGAATCCTTTCAAACGGCGAAAGGGTTCTGCATGGTGCAGGAATACAAAGAAGCGGTGCCCCTCTCCAAAAGCCATAGCTTTGACCCGGAGCAAATTCGGCAGATCGCGGTATCGGTCTTAGACATCTTGGTCTACCTACAAAACCGGATGCCTGCGGTAATCCATCGCGATATCAAGCCGGACAATATCTTGATTGATCAAACGAACACCATCTTCCTCGTTGACTTTGGCTTTGCGCGGGTGGGTGATGGCGAAGTCGGGGTCAGCAGCGTTGTCAAGGGAACCCTGGGCTTTATGCCGCCGGAGCAGTTGTTCAACCGCCAACTCACAGAGGCATCGGATCTCTATGGCTTGGGGATGACGCTGATTTGTTTGATCACGGGAACGAAAGCCGATGAGATCGGCAATCTGGTGGATATCAGCTACCAGGTGAAATTCAAGCATTTGGTGCCAAAGCTGAGTTTTCAGTGGGTGCGATGGCTCGAAAAGATGGTGGAGCCGCGCACGAAGGATCGCTTTGGCAATGCGATCGCCGCCCGTGAAGCATTGCCTGCCGCCTCGATCCGGCCACCCGAGCTGCAATTGAGCCAGGTCGCGTTTGACCTCAAGGCCACTGAAATCGGCGAAACGCTGGTGCAAACCATTGCGGTCAAGAACCCCATCTCCGACACACTCCTCAAAGGCCATTGGGAGATCAACTCCGTCGCCGAACGAACCGCTGCCCCGTGGATCTCGGTTTCGCCCCAGGAGTTTGAAGGGAACGAGACTACGTTTCAGATCAAAGTGGATACTCGACGGTTGCGGGCTGACCAGCGGTATGAGCAGACCCTCGTCTTGCACACCAATGCCAACCCCGAGCAAACACCCATTACGTTGACCGCACAAACGGCTCCCTTGCCCATCCAAACAGAAGCGATTTCATACCAGGCGCTGGCGTTTTTATTTGTCGCCGTGCTGCTGCTTGCCCGCATTAACTTCGGCATTGCTGGCGGGTTTAGCGCCACACCCGCCACACTACCCCTAGCCGTTTTGAGCAATGTGATCGGGATTGGGATTGGGATGGAAGCCTCGGCCTGGACCCTCGGCGCAACGGGTTCGCGAGTGGGGGCGATCGCCAGTGGCATTGCTGGCGTTATCTGCCTGGTGTTGGTGCTGGGGGTATGGCTCAGTTCCAGCATCCCAACTGGAGCGCTGATGTTGGTGCTGATGGCCAGCGTGCTGGGGCTGTGCTTTGGCTGGGTGGCGGGGCTACTCAACGGCATGGTCACCGAAAAGCTGACAGATGGCGATGCCAGCCCCGCCCTATCAATGCGGCTGGCCGTGCTAACCACCACCTTGGCAACAAGCGTAGCGTCCGGGCTAACCTTCTCCTTCACCTACTGGGGCATCGGACTGGCGATCGCCCTCTCTGCCCTCCCCCTCGTCACCCTGCTCATCCACACGCCCCTGCGCCGCAATCACCTAATTTCCCAGTATCGTAGGATGGAAAGACGCAGAATCGGTCGTTGAGCGATCGCCCCCCTTTTCAGGAGTTGCAGAACCCAAGAATGATTTTTTCGAAGAAGGTGCGCGGGACACCCCTTCTCAGAAAAAATTATCCTCTCAATTAGCGATGCCCTTTTTCACACGATCGAAATAACAAAAGGGCTAGCAAAGAAGGCAGCTTAGCGTTCAGTTTTGCGTTGTCCGCCACTGATCGATCTGCTCTGACGATAGCCCCGTAGCGGCTGCCACCTGTTCAGCCGTCATTCCACTTTGCAACAGGTTACGGACAATTTGCTGCACTTGTAACTCGGCGGATTCTGCCCGTTGGCGCTCTTGGTCTGCCCGTTGATGCTCTTGGTCTGCCCGCTGACGCTCCTGTTCCTCTGCGGTCAGGAGCAGGTTACCCCTCAAGTCTGCCCACCGCAGCCACGTTGCTTCGATGCCATTGAATGATCCCGTCCAACGGGTCAAGCTGAGTCCCAGGCTTTGACTGACCAGGCGATCGCCTTCGGGGGCGATCGCTTGATACTCTCCACCCTGCAGCCGAAACCCGGCCCAGTCTTCTGGGTTCATCGGGTCATACCAGAAATATTCTGGAACACGCACCTGGGTAGCATAAGTGTCCTTCTTTTCGCC
>JBCBSL010000084.1:0-16843 GCA_039819145.1 Cyanobacteria bacterium J06638_22 | reverse complement strand
ATCCACCCACGGTTCGTCGTACAAACCTAGAGAGCAGTTATGAAAAAAGACATCTCACGCTATCGCAACATCGGTATCTTCGCCCACGTAGACGCAGGTAAAACAACGACTACTGAGCGGATTTTGAAGTTGACTGGCAAGATCCACAAAATCGGTGAGGTTCACGAGGGTGCGGCCACGACGGACTTCATGGAGCAGGAGCAGGAGCGGGGTATCACGATTCAATCCGCCGCAACCTCTTGCTTCTGGGACGATCACCAGCTCAACATCATCGACACTCCTGGGCACGTTGACTTCACCATTGAGGTGTATCGCTCTCTCAAGGTGTTAGATGGTGGGGTTGGTGTGTTCTGTGCTTCGGGTGGGGTTGAGCCTCAGTCTGAAACAAACTGGCGCTATGCCAACGATTCCAAAGTCTCTCGAATCATCTACGTCAACAAGCTAGACCGAATTGGGGCTGACTTCTTCCGAGTGGTCAAGCAGGTCGAAGACGTGTTGGCTGCGAAGCCCTTGGTCATGGTTCTCCCCATCGGAAAGGAAAGCGAATTTGTTGGTGTCATCGATTTGCTCACCCGCAAAGCCTGGATCTGGGATGATTCGGGTGATCCGATGAACTACACAATCAAAGATGTGCCAGCGGACATGGTAGACGATGTCGAGAGCTATCGTGAGCAGCTGGTCGAAATGGCTGTAGAGCAAGACGATGATTTGATGGAGAAATACCTCGAAGGGGAGGAAATTTCCATTGAAGAACTCAAGGCTTGTATCCGCAAAGGCACCATTGATCTGGCCTTCTTCCCCACCTACTGCGGTTCCTCTTTTAAAAATAAAGGGGTGCAGTTGGTGTTGGATGCTGTTGTGGACTATCTGCCCAATCCGATGGAAGTGAAGCCTCAGCCAGAGGTTGATCTGGAAGGGAATGAAACGGGACGGGTGGCTATTGTGGATCCAGAGAAGCCGTTGCGATCGCTTGCCTTCAAGATCATGGATGATCGCTTTGGTGCGCTTACCTTTACCCGCATTTATTCCGGCACCCTTGCCAAGGGTGATACCGTACTCAATACCGCAACGGGCAAAACTGAGCGGATTGGGCGTTTGGTCGAAATGCATGCCGATTCTCGGGAAGAGATCGAATGGGCGCAGGCTGGCGACATTGTTGCCGTTGTCGGTTTGAAAAACGTGCAGACTGGGCATACCCTCTGCGATCCCAAGGATCCAGCGACTTTGGAACCCATGGTCTTTCCCGAACCGGTGATTTCCGTTGCCGTCGCGCCGAAGAAGAAAGGCGGCAACGAGAAGATGGGCATGGCTCTTAGCAAGATGGTGCAGGAAGATCCCTCCTTCCAGGTTGAAACCGACGAGGAAAGCGGCGAAACCATTCTCAAAGGAATGGGTGAACTGCACCTGGATATTAAGGTGGATATTTTGCGCCGTACCTACGGGGTTGAAGTCGAAGTGGGCAAACCTCAGGTGGCCTACCGCGAATCGATCACCAAGGAACTGGCTGACAGCTACACCCACAAGAAGCAAAGTGGAGGTTCGGGTCAGTACGGCAAGATCGACTACATCTTGGAACCGGGTGAGCCGGGTTCTGGTTTCCAGTTCGAGTCGAAGGTGACTGGGGGAAATGTTCCTCGGGAATACTGGCCAGCTGTGCAGAAGGGCTTTGCATTCAGCGTCGAAAAAGGACCGTTGGCCGGATATCCGGTTGTCGACCTGAAGGTGACGTTGACCGATGGCGGCTACCACCCCGTAGACTCTTCGGCGATCGCCTTCGAAATTGCGGCCAGAGCTGCCTATCGTCAGTCCTTGCCCAAAGCGGGTCTGCAATTGCTTGAGCCCATCATGGATGTGGATGTTTACACACCGGATGACTACATGGGCGATGTGATTGGTGACCTTAACCGCCGCCGGGGACTGATCAAGTCTCAGGAAGCGGGCGCAACTGGGGTCCGCATCAAAGCGGAAGCACCTCTGAGTGAAATGTTTGGCTACATTGGTGACTTGCGGACGATGACCTCGGGACGCGGACAATTCTCCATGTTGTTCTCTCACTACTCCGCTTGCCCTGCCAACGTCGCAGAAGTTGTGATCAAAGAAGCAAAAGAGCGCCAAGCGGCTTCCTAGTCCGCTTCAATGAACTGAATGAGTCAATAAAAGCAAGGGGCGATCGCCCCTTGCTTTTTAATATCAAATTCCGCTAGACAGCCATAAAATCCAACTATCGTTTTTGCTTGCTGCATTGCAGCAAGCAAAAACGATAGTTGGGTTCTTCAACCGTATTTGAGAGAAGTGTCAAGTAGCGGGATTATCAGAACTCTGAGCGTTTCCGCTCTGTGTCTCGACCCTGCGTTGATCGTCACGGACTAAGGGAACCATCACCGTTAGCCCACCCGGGATGCAGGTGACATCAATCGGGGTTGTGCCAACGATCTCGCCATCAAGGACAACCTTTTGAGGCGGGTCTGTCGTGAGTGTTAGGTGATCGGTTTGCAGATGAACGACATTGGGCTGCTCGATTCCGGTTTTGACAATGGCTGCCCCAAACATTCGCAGCATGGTCGTCAAGCCCTGGAGTTTCGTCTCTGCCGAAGCAATGGTGACATCTAGCTGACCATCGTTGTAGATCACTTCACCGCCCCCCTGCGCCAGGACAGACGTCGTCGGTGCCGCATTGGCGATGGTGATGCTATTTGCCTCGAAGGTGTAAACTTCGCCCCCCTCTTCGATACGCGTTTCGAAGCTGTTTGGCTCATCCATCATCTGCCAGCCTGCGGCGAGATAGGCCAGCACCCCCCACTGATCTTTGAGGGAGTCGTTGGCCAGTTGCACGGTTTCGGCTTCGTAGCCTACGCCAGCCAGCAAAATCATCGGAATGTCATTGCAGCGAGCTATATCGACCTGACAATGATGACCATTCAAGATTGTCTGACAGGCGCTACGGATGGGGGTTAGGCGAGGCAATCCGATCGCCGCCGCAAAGGCATTGGCTGTCCCGCGAGGAATGACCGCTAGGGGAATCCCTGTACCGATGAGCGCGCCCGCAACGGCGGACACCGTACCATCGCCTCCGGACGCAATCACCAAATCGGACTGCTGGGCGATCGCCTCCCGCGTCAGTTCTGCCAAATCATCGGAGGGCTTGGTGCGGTGAATACGGAGATAAAAATGTGGCGAAAGCAAATCTCGAATGAGTGACAGATCCTGACTGGGATTGCCCTGCCCTGCAACAGGGTTAAAGATGAGATCGGCAACGGATTGCTTGGCAATGGCCTGCAGCAAGAGATCGGCTGTTGCCAGGTTAGTGGCCAGGGGAATATTCCGCACGTTGCAAATCCGAAGCAACGCTTGGATATCGGGTTCATGGGGTTGAGCATGGAGCGGATCCACTAAAAAGATGACCCCAATTACCCCACCATTCACCACTTCTGCGGCGATTTGCACATCGCCGCCTAGGGCTCCAGATGCCATTGGCTCAACAGACAACTCTGTTGCTTGCTGAACGCGTTGCCCCGTGGTACCTGTTGCGATGAGGCGAAAGCGGTGGAGGACGGGTTGATGACGCTGGGCGAGCTCAACCAACTCATCCTTTTTGGCATCGTGGGCAATGAGGGCGAGGGTAGAAACCATAGCAAATAAGGCTCCAAAGGTATGCTCAATCAGTTAGGGCTGGCAATCAAAGCTGGGACGGTGGTAACGGTGCGTTGGGGGGCGCGATCGCCGATTCGTCGCCATCTTCCTCTGGGGGTTGGGAGGCTTCGGGTTGGTCGTCCGATGGGGTGTCAGTCGATGGAGTAACCACAGTTTCAGTGATAGCAGCAGGCATCACAGCAGTGGGCATGGCATCCGATGGAGCCTGGCCGGAGGGTGTCGTCCAGCGATCGAGCACATCAACAATCAACACTTCCCGCAACAGAATCCGAACCAAAATCAGCAACGGAATCGCCAGGAACAATCCCAAAAATCCAAAGAATGACGCGAAGACAATCTGTGCAAGCAAGGTAATGGCAGGCAAGAGGGAAATTTGTTTTCCCATAACCACCGGCACGAGGACAAATTGCTCAAGTTGCTGGATGACTAGGTAGGAGACGATGACAGCCAGTGCTTTCCAGGGGGCATCGAGGAGGGCGATCGCCGCCGGAGCCACGGTTGCCAGCACTGGCCCAATGTTGGGAATTGCTTCTAATAGTCCTGCTAATAACGCATTGGCTAGTATCAGCCGAACGCCTAACATCGACAGGACAATGCCACTCGTCAATCCAATAACCACCATATTGATCAGCGTACCAATAATCCACCCCACCAAATCCTGCTCGCAGGCCGTTAGGATGACGTCTACCCGTTGTCGATAAAAGGCCGGAAAAAGGCGAACAAACCCTTGGCGGTAGGGTTGTGGATTGAGCGTCAACATCACCGTCAGCACTAGTGCAAAGAGTGTACTGAGCGTGATGTTGAAAAATCCCGAAAATAGGCGAAAGAAATTGTTGGCCAGTTCTGTTGCTAAAGGCGTCACCTGCTCCAGCAGGGAATCGACACTGGGGATAAATTCGGCGGCTTCTCCCGGCAACTGTAGCAGGAGGTCATTAATCCAGGTCTCGAGCTGTTCTAAACCCTGGGGAACCAGTTGGGTCAGCTCTTGCAACTGAGCCAGGAAGGGCGGAACAATCAGCGCCCCAAACAAAATCGTTAGCCCCAGCGTTCCACCAACGCCTAGGAAAATGGCCAGCCCGCGCTGAATGCCAAGTCGTTGCAACTGTTTGACCAACTGCGAGAGCGCCGTCGCGAATACAACAGCGACAAACACCAGCAGTAGCAGTTGTCGAATTTCCCAGAGGATATAGAGGGAGAGTAGCAGGGCAACCAGCCCTAGCCATGCCCCAAAATTCATTCCAATTTGCATCGAGGTGATGTCCTCAAGCCCGGTATGGCAAGTGATGATGGAGCGCCTGGGACTGGACAAGGAGATTCTGTTGAAGAAGCGCCTTGTCGCAACAGCCCGCTTATCTCGTCTAGAGTGTATCGAGTGGATCGCAAAGTTGGATCAATCTAGAGCAAAAAATACGGACAAATCATTTCAACTGAGGGTGGAGATCAACTGAGGGTTGAGAAGCGGCGTGATCTGAGGTCGAGCTGAGTATAGGACAAAAACCGGCGACTCCTTACCTCGCTATCGAGGATTCTCAACGCACGAATTTTAGTCGTCGGCGACGATGGACTTTGCTCGTATGGTCGTGACTTTAGCCGCCAGTGCACGATCCCAAACTGAGCCAGATCGTTTCCTGAAAACCTGGTGCTACGGGGCTTTCCGGCAAAAGTCAGTTAGGATGCCGACTGCAGCTCATCTAACTTGGCTCGAACCGACTGAATATCCTGCCACATCAGCCATTTTGGACTCCCCTTCTCGCGGGAGGGATTGCGCAGTAGGTAGGCGGGATGGAAGATGGGCATAAAGTAGCGACCATCCCGTTCGTACCATTTACCACGCACTTTGGTAATGCCTTCGCGAATGCCGAGCAGCTCCTTCATGGCGATCGCCCCTGTCAGCAGGACAATCTTTGGATCCACCAGCCGCAGTTGCTCCAGGAGGTATCCTTGGCAAGCCTGCGCTTCAGAGGCTTTCGGATTGCGGTTACCGGGCGGGCGACATTTCACCACGTTGCAGATGAAAACCTCGGTTTCGGTCAACCGTACAGAAGCGAGGATTTTGTCTAGCAACTGCCCTGACTTCCCAACGAAGGGTAACCCCGTTTCATCCTCATGCTGGCCGGGGCCTTCACCAACAAGCACCACCGAAGCGTTTGGATTGCCTCGGCCGATGACGGCATTGGTTCGTCCTTCCGCCAACTCACACCGCTGACAGCTGTTGCAATGCTGGGCGATTTCGTCCATGGAGTTGTAGGTTCCCGGCCAAATCGGGACCTTCACATCGGTCGGAATGCGGTCGGGTTCGGGAGTTCCTTGAGGAGCTGCCGCATCGGAGGGGTTAAACAATCCAATCTGTTGTTCGCTTGCCATGCCCTGACTCAGTCGATATCGGTTGCAAATCGTAACACTCTGTCTATTGTAAAAGGGACGTTAACCGACCTTCATCGAGTGACGATCGCCGCTCCCATCCTATGAGATTCCTGTAGATTACTGTAAATGTTGGCTAGAAGAGGGTTTGAGTCACTGATGCGAAGAGGCGATCGCCCATCTATATCAAATGCGATGCTGCAAAATCCTACCATAGACGTATACCATAGGTACACTAGGGCATACTGCCCAAAGTGTTGTTGTGGTGCCTGTTCAGAGATTTGACTCTATCCCTAGGAGCTACACAAAAGTTCTAAGAGACTACCACCTTTTCACGACAAGCGGAGAGACTTGCACGAAACTAAAATCCCGAAGACTCCAGTGAGAAGATAATGGTAAGTTCTGTCTAGGCCAATGCGTTTCGCATCAGCTCCGGCAGAGTTATCGTTCTAAGAACTAAAACCCGATCTAAGATCGGTGTATGAGTGATCGTACGGATACTGATCATATGTGAAAGCTTGTTTGACCCGTTGATTTTATACACCGTACAGAGCAAATCAACAGGTGCTGAGGCGTTGCGACCTGATCCGCTACAAATGGCCTCTGACAAACAGCCTCTTGCAAATTGCCTTTAAGGACGGGCTAAGGATGACAAGTCGTATGGGGTTTCCCATACAAATGTGAAGCCTATAACTCTCTCCACCATGTCCTATCCATCATGCTGTGGTTAGGATTTGCCAGCGCAAACAAGTCAATAGTAGGGACAAGGCTATTGACTTCAGCAAACGTTGCCATCTGATCGCGCCCTATTCACGCCTATCTACGTCGGAAGGAGCGCCTATGCCATCACCGCTTCCCCCATTTCGCGATCGCCATGATGCGGGATGCCAATTGGCGCAACCCCTGTGGCAAAAAATTGAGGCATTGGGCTTGGCTCACTCGACCCTGCAAGCCGTGGTATATGGCTTGCCCCGTGGCGGGGTTGCGGTGGCAGAACCCCTGGCGCAGATGTTGCAATGCCCTCTGGATGTTGTGATCGCTAAGAAGATTACCCGTCCCGAGAATCCTGAATTGGCAATTGGGGCTGTCACCGCCGAGGGCTTGGTGATGCGAGCCAGGCGGCAATTGTTCTTTAATGAGGCAGATTCTCAATGGGTTGAAGCCCGGAATGTGGCCTTGGAGCGGGCGAAAGAGCAGTGGCATCAGCTTGCTGCGGTGTTACCCCATGTCCAGCCCGACGGGCGGTTGGCGATTTTGGCCGATGATGGCATTGCCACAGGCATGACGATGGCGGTAGCGGCGCGATCGCTCACGGCCAAACACCCGGCCTGCGTGCTGATTTGCGCGCCGGTTGCTCCCCCGTCGGTTGCTGGGCGCTTGCGCCACTGGTGCAATGGGGTCGTTGTGCTGGAAACCCCTTCCTCCTTTGCGAGTGTGAGTCGCTATTACGCCGACTTTCCTCAGATCGAGATGGAGGAGGTGATTGCTTGTCTCCAGCGCCACAATGCGGCCTACCTGGAACCCGGGCGATCGCCCACCTAGCATCGTAACCCTCGCTATGGTTTCTGTGCCGTGTTTGCTCAGCAAACACGGCACAGAAACTAGCAATGCTCTTACGGAGCTCTTACGGATGGATGTCGTCTCAATAAGAACACGGAGAGACCCAAGCTGCGGATTCCGTGATAACCCCATTGAAGGAATTGCTCAGACCCGACACAATCCTCAGTGGATCCCGTTCAACCGCGCGCCGGTGCGTCTGATGGAGGAAAAAGCCGATTGGGCCGTTCGCTAAAGGCTTAATAATCGGAAACTCCAATAGATTCTCGAATCGGTACTTCACAGAATCTTTAAATACATAACATTCTCACTGTAAGACTTTTATCCGTTCAATCAGGAATTCCACCCTTCCCGGCTGTAGACCCTTAAAGAGGCCAGAAAGCATTCAGGGATTTTGCATCTACGGCTAACCCTTAGCCCGTATATTACTTACCGCCTTTGCCGGTCTTTGGATGGAACCTCGAGATTCTACCGGAGTCTTGATTATTTAGTCCTGATTTGCGGGAAGACTAACAGTAGCAAAATTCAAGCGCCCCATCTCTGTTCACCCTGGAGCAACTGCGACGACCATTATGCCAGCAAGATCTTTTTACGCTGATGCCGAGCATGAGGAAAATATGAGTCTACCTGATGCCACAGCCAACGGCGACGATGTGCTTAACTCTGATATTGAAGCTCAGATTGATACTGATCTCGCAAGTTTAGAGGTTGAGTATAGCCAACCTGATGCCAAGCAGCAAAATGCAAGCCGTCGAACGACCGATCTGGTTCGGCTTTATTTGCAAGAAATTGGTCGCGTTCGCTTGCTCGGGCGAGACGAGGAAGTCTCAGAGGCGCAGTCTGTGCAGCGGTACATGGCGTTGCTGGATCTGTGTCGTGAAGCGGCGAACAAAGGTGATGAGACGCTACAAACCTATCTCAACCTGATGGAAGCGAATGATCGCCTCACCTCCATTCTGGGACACCGTCCGTCTCTGCAGCGCTGGGCAAAGGAAGCCGGAATCGAGGTAACAGAGCTGAAGCCCATGATTGCAACGGGCAAGCGGCGCTGGGCAGAGTTGGCCGAGAAGTCGCTGGAAGAGCTGGAAGAAATGAAGGCGAAGGGGATTGCGGCGAAGGATCACATGATTCGCGCCAACCTCCGCCTAGTGGTATCGGTTGCTAAGAAGTATCAGAACCGGGGTCTGGAACTGTTGGATCTGATTCAGGAAGGCACCCTTGGTTTGGAACGGGCGGTTGAAAAGTTTGATCCCACCAAGGGGTATCGCTTTAGCACCTATGCCTACTGGTGGATTCGCCAGGGGATTACCCGGGCGATCGCCACCCAAAGTCGCACCATCCGCCTCCCGGTTCATATCACCGAGAAGCTCAACAAAATCAAAAAGGCGCAGCGTAAGATTTCCCAGGAAAAGGGTCGCACCGCCACCGTTGAGGATATTGCACGCGAGCTGGATATGGCTCCGCCTCAGGTGCGTGAAGTGTTGCTCCGGGTGCCTCGTTCCGTTTCACTCGAAACAAAGGTGGGCAAAGAGCGCGACACCGAACTCGGTGACCTACTGCCCGAACTGGGTGCCTCCCCCGAGGAAACGTTGATGCGAGAGTCGTTGCAGCGGGACTTGCAGCAACTCCTCACCGACCTGACGACTCGGGAACGCGATGTCATCCAGATGCGTTTTGGCCTGGGCGACGGACAGCCTTACTCCCTTGCTGAAATTGGACGAGCGCTGGATCTATCCCGCGAACGGGTACGACAGATTGAGGCCAAGGCGTTACAAAAGCTGCGCCAACCCAAGCGCCGGAATCGCATCCGCGATTACCTGGAATCTTTGACGTAAGACAACGAGACAACGGATTCGACAATCCACACAAACCAGAACGACAGAGCGCCCTGAGACAGGCGCTCTTTTTTTAGGTCTTCTTCAAAACCGCTCTTACATTGTCCTGTAACGCTACACGCTCAAAAAAAATGGGCCTGACTCAATGAGTAAAACTATATAGCCGTAACCTTAAGGCCAAGATATCGAACGGTCATTCCCGCGAATGCGGGAATCCAGAAAGGTTGAATACAGTGACCGATAAGCGTTGGATGGATGCCCATTTTCATGGGTATGACGGAACCTTAATATCAACTTCGGTCATAGCGCTCTCAAGTGATTTGTGAAATGAAGTATGAACAGTGTGCGGCCTCAGACCGCACACTGTTCATACTTCATTTGGGATTGCTATAGCGCTACGCGCTCAGATAGAACAAATCATTTTATGAAAGTCGCGCGTCGCGCGACTTTCATAAAATGATTTGTTCTAATCTCAATGCATAAGGATACAACTGCCGTAAAACCTAACTATCGTTTATGGCTCGTTAACCATAGTTGATGTGCCGATCGCGAGAGGAAGGGTAATGCGGAAGGTTGTGCCTTGGTTTGGCACGCTCTCGACGGAAATGGTGCCCTTGTGGGCGTGAATGATTTGTTGGGCGATCGCCAACCCCAGCCCAAAGCCCCCCTTCTCCTTGTTACGGCTCTTGTCGGTGCGGTAGAAGCGCTCGAAGATGAACGGCAAATCCTGCTTATCGATGCCGATACCCGTGTCTTCGACTTCGAGGATGACGCGAGTCGCTTGCGGATAGGCGCGTAGGGTAACACCTCCTTCGGCGGCAGTATAGCGACAGGCATTGCTGAGGAGATTGGCGATCGCCTGCCGCAACAAATTTGGATCGGCACGGACAACCAAGGGTTCGTTGGCGAAGTCCGTTTTGAAATGGAGGTTATGCTCGGCGGCCTCCAACTGCCACTCGTGGGCGATCGCCTCCAGAAACGGGATCAGCGTTATGCGTTGGCGCACTTCGCTATTGAGCTTGCCCTCATGCCGTGCTAGGAACAGTAAATCGCTCACCAGCAGCCCCATCGACTTGGCCAGGGTCACGATCTTGGTCAGGCGTTGGCGGGGTATTGCCAGGTCATTGGGAGGCGCCATCAGCCCTACCTGGGCGTTGCTTAGCATTGCGGCGAGGGGCGCACGGAGTTCGTGGGATGCATTGGCCGTAAATCGTTGCAACTGGTTATAGGCGAGGGTCAGTTGCTCGTTACTGGCTTCGAGGGACTGTTCTCGTGCATTCAACTCTTTTTGCAATTGGGTAAACAGGTAAATCGCGAGGATGCCGCTACCTGTACCGATGATGGCTGAAAGTGTTAGGAGGATCCAGGTGATGGTGCGATAGGTTTCTAAATTGTGACGGCGGATATTGAGGAGGCGTTCTTCCTCATCAGCGAAGCGCTGGATTTCTAGCTGCGCCCGGCTCATGGTTTCCTCTCCCTCTTCGAGCCAGTCGTAAAGCTCCGCGGTTGATACCACCATACTGGACAGATCTTGAGATTCATCGAGTTGCTGTTGCAGGCTTTTCTTTTGCTCTAAAGCGAACAACGCCTCATCTATCCAGACGCAAATTTCTCGGAGGTGTTGTGTTTGTGCTGGATTGTTATCCACTAAATTTTCCAGACGCTCCAGCAACGTTGGAATCTTTAGCATGGCATCGTCATAGGAAACGAGAAACACGTCCCGGCGAGTCAGCCCATAGCCCCGTACACCAGCCTCCGCTTCGCTCAATGCGCCAAGGAGGCGCTTCGTGTCGAGCCGCACCTGCTGGGTGTGGTGTACCCATTTCTCAGCTTCTGCGAGATTGATCGCTAGCCAGGCAAAGGCGGCCAGAGAGACGAATAGGCACGTAATGGGAATGGAGACGATCAGCCCAAATCGCTGCTTCACCGTGAGGCTTTTGAGCGATCGCCGAATTGCCCGCTTCAAAATCTTCATAGCACCCATCAGCCATCGGTTTTAGGAACGAGGCGATAGCCTGTACCGTACACGGTTTCAATCCAGTGATCGCACTGCAACCGCTGGAGCCGTATCCGCAGACGACGAATCAGGGTGGCGATCGCATTGCTTTCGGGTTCAGTGCCCCATTCCCATAGGGCTTGCTCCAGTTGGTCGCGGGTCATCACCTGCTGGGGATGGCGCATGAAGTATTCCAGCAGTTGGAACTCACGGCTAGAGAGTTGGAGGGGATCGCAACCGGGGCGCTCAACGATGAGGTTGCTGATATTGAGGGTGAGGTCGGCTACCGTGAGGGCATCTCCAGTCCAAAGGGGCGATCGCCGTCCCAATGCCCGCACCCGAGCCAGGAGCTCCATCAAATCGACGGGCTTAATGAGATAGTCATCGGCTCCGGCATCCAACCCTGTCACCCGATCCTGAACCGTATCCTTTGCTGTGAGCAAGAGGACGGGCGAACTGTTGCCAGATTGACGATAGCTCTGACACAGTTGTACCCCTTCCACATCGGGCAGCATCCAATCTAGAACTAATAGGTCATAGGTTTTCTCGCTCAGCAGCCATTGGGCAACCTCACCGTTTTCAGCAGCATCCACTACATGCCCTGCTTGCTTCAGTGCCATTGACAATGGTTCTAACTGATCCGGATCATCTTCAACGAGCAAAATACGCATATCTAACTTGGATACGGCTGCAACGGTTCCCTGTGCCGGGGCGATCGCATGGGATATGTATAGATGCGTCGCACGCTTGACCAGCGGGGGGGCAGAATGATCGGCTTTCGGGTCAGGTTCTGTAATTCAATTCTCTCATTAGTATGACTACGGATTGGATAGGCAACATGGACGCGCAATTCCAGACAGCAGACACCCGTCAATATTATCCGCATCCAATCCGTTCGAGGAGCACGGTGAGACTGAGCCATGCTTCGGTAATTTGGACACTATCAGGGAATGTTTACAGAAATATGACAGGGATCGGGTTCCTGTGAAACGCGCATCACGCTATAAATTCGTTTAGAAAATTTGCCCATGAAAAATCCCCGCTCTGAGAAAGAACGGGGAGGAGGGTGAGGTTTTCCCTGAACTGATTCAAGTGTATCAGTTCACTTGTACTATTTCAAGCGGGTTATTCATGATTGTTATGGCAGGCGATCGCCTATTTCCCTTTGACAATCATGGTGCCTGCATACTCGGCGCTGCTGCCTAGTTCTTCCTCAATGCGGAGGAGCTGGTTGTACTTGGAAAGGCGCTCACCCCGGCAGGGCGCACCCGTCTTGATTTGGCCGGAGCGGGTCGCGACAGCCAGATCTGCAATGAAGTCATCGGGGGTCTCACCTGAGCGATGGCTCACCATGTAGGTGTAGTTGCCGCCCTTGGACAGGCTAATGGCTTCAAGGGTTTCAGTGACAGAGCCGATTTGATTCACTTTGATCAACGAAGAGTTGCCCACGCCATCGGCGATCGCCTGCTTGATGATGCTGGGGTTGGTGACAAAGGCATCGTCACCGACAAGCTGGATGCGATCGCCCAGCCGCTGCGTTAGGGCTTTCCAGCCTTCCCAATCCTGCTCACCCAGGCCATCTTCGATGGAGAAGATGGGGAACTGATCCGCCCAACTCGCCCAGAGATCGATCATCTCTTCAGAGGACTTGCGACTTTCATCCGATTTCCAAAATAGGTAGTTGCCCTGGTCTTCGCGGTAGAGTTCGCTGGTCGCTGGGTCGAGGGCGATCGCAATCTGCTCCCCAGCTTTCAACCCCGCCTTCTCGATCCCTTCCATAATTACGTCCAGGGCTTCGACATTGGACTTGAGGTTGGGTGCAAAGCCGCCTTCGTCGCCCACAGCGGTGCTGTAGCTCTTGTCCTTAAGAATGGACTTGAGCGCGTGGTAGACCTCGGCTCCCATTTGCATGGCTTCTGAGAAAGTTGTGGCGCCCACTGGAGAAATCATGTATTCCTGGAAGTCCACGCTGTTGTCGGCATGGGCACCACCGTTGAGGATATTGAAGCAGGGCACTGGTAATAGGGTTGCGGTATCACCACCCAAGTAGCGATAGAGGGGCATATCTTTTGAAATCGCAGCGGCACGGGCAACGGCCATCGACACCCCCAGAATGGCATTGGCTCCCAGGTTCTTTTTGTACTCGGTGCCATCCAACTCCAGCATCTTTTTGTCAACCGACTCTTGGTCGGTGGCATCCATGCCCTTCAGCGCATCCGCAACGGTGGTGTTGATATTTTTGATCGCTTTTAACACCCCTTTGCCGCCGTAGCGTTGCTTGTCGCAATCTCGCAGTTCCAACGCTTCGCGGATCCCAGTGGATGCACCTGAGGGGACGGCTGCCCGCCCTTTGCTCTTGTCGTCTAACGTCACATCAACTTCAACGGTTGGATTGCCGCGAGAATCTAGAATCTCTCTGGCATGAATAGATGCGATCGCTACCATAGAAGTCTCCCTATGTAATCGTGCTATGTGTTTATTGCTATGGGTTACCGAGGGTGTTGCTTAAGCTGTCGCTAACATATCTCGGTCGGTTTGCCATGGTCTGGAAAACCCTTGCGGCGGGACTCCAAACTGGTAAATGAGCTAGTTTGCGCCAGTCTCTGCAACGGTTGCCAACCTCCCATTCCTGCGTTGCACCTCGCCCACGTTTTGCAATGAGGCTGAGCTTCTGTCAAAACACTTGAAATAGCATAGCGACTCTATGCCACCCATTAACGGCTCAATCCTGATGAATATCTGTAGCTTGCTCGCCCTGTCTGAGTCGTTGCCGCTCGCCTTTACCTCCTACATCTACTGCTTAACGAGCATCCCTATGGGCGGGATCATAGTCCTAGGCGTGATCCCCCTGAAATGTGTCTAAATCCTAGAAAGGAAACCTGTACAAAGGATTAGAGCGGTACGCCATCACTTTACGACAAGCCACTAGAGGGGCAAGTATTCCGTGGCACGTCGTTAGGTATGGTCAGCCAGAGACGGTCAGCCAGATACGGTCAGATGGCGAGGGCTTACGGTCATATTCTTTGAAGGAAGTCCTCGAAACGTCATGAGTTGTGGGTGTGCGGGGGCTGCCTGCACACCCACAACTCATCACCCAAATACCCCTATTCTTTGGGGACATGGCCGGGAATCAGAGGGCTGACAGAAAATCTGATTCATTTCGTTAGGCATTCGCTATACTGCTCTACACTTGAGTCGGATTATTCCTAGATTTAGTAGATTCGCCTCCGTTTTGTTCGACCTCTCCACTAAATAGGACTGTTCAGTGCCTATCTCCCAACCTTCTCCTAAGCGTTTCTTGAGACTTTCTTGAGATTGGGTCTTCTAGAGCTTGGTGAGTTGGATGGGTGAGCCGAAAATTGGTGAATCAAAACAAGGCTGGTGCCATCCATCGAACGTTCTTCGTTAGTTTCTGAATCCTGTGGTGAACTATGCAAACGACGATCGCCCCTCATATTCAATGCCCCAACCCCGACTGTCGGTCGGATGACAACGCCATGGGGCAAACGACTTGTCGCGCTTGTAATACACCGCTGCCTCATCGCTACCTGTGGGCTATTGGAGAAGGAGTCGAAAAGATTCCACCCAAGACGGTCATTGGCGATCGCTATCAGGTCGCAGCGCCGCAGGTTTGGCTGGATTTGCGCCCCGGACAGCCACCGGATGTGCCCGAATCGCTTCCCGACAATCTGTTGCCCTATCTACAGCTGTATGACTATCGACTGCATTTGCCCACCATCTACAGCTTTGCGGTGTGGAATGGGTCAGGGGTTCTGTTGCTGGAGAATGTGCCGTTGAATGACGCGGGGCAATTGCTCCCGGCGATCGCCCCTAGTCTTTCACTGATGCCCACTGCCCGCAAGCTCTACTGGCTGTGGCAAATGCTGGAACTCTGGACGCCGTTGGATGCGTTAGGCGTGACGACCAGCCTGCTAACACCGAACAACATTCGTGTCGAAGGATGGCGCATTCGGCTGCGCTCCCTCTATCGGGCGGTCAACCCAGACGCCCCGCCCACGCTGGCGGATCTGGCGGAGCTGTGGCGTTCCTGGTTGCCGCAGTTTTCTCCGCCCGTTGACAGCGCCCTCTTGGATCTATGTGCTCAAATGACGGCAGTGGCCGACTCAGGTGCGGAAGACGGCTTGCAGGCGATCGCCCATGCCCTCAACCAGTTATTGCTGGAGCAGGCGGCGCAATCGCCCTTGAAGTTGAGCACCGTTGCCGCCAGTTCCACAGGCCCCCAATGCTCGGTCAACGAGGATACCAGCTACCCCAATCCCAATGGCGAACGAAGCGCGATCGACGCCGTGCTGTCGCCTAAATTAGCTATTGTTTGTGATGGCATCGGTGGCCATGCCGGGGGGGAGGTGGCCAGCCAGTTGGCGGTGCGATCGCTGCAACTACAACTCCAAGCCCTGTTTGCGGAGCTAGTAGAACAGACGGAACCCTGGCCGCCCGATATGGTGGCGCAACAGCTCGAAGCCATCGTCCGCGTTGTCAATAACACCATTTCGGCGCAAAACGATGAGCAGGGACGGCAGGGGCGCGATCGCATGGGCACAACCCTGGTGTTGGCCGTACAACTGCCCCAAAAAGTGCACTTGGGCAATGGCTGGAGCAACACCCACGAACTCTATCTCATCAACCTGGGCGACAGCCGCGCCTACTGGATCACCCCCCGTTACTGCCATCAATTGACAGTGGATGATGACTTGGCGGGGCGCGACGTCCGTACCGGGCGCTGTCTCTACCGAGAAGCCTTGCATCAAACCAATGGCAGCGCCCTGACCCAGGCGCTCGGCACCCGCGAAGCCGACTGGATTTATCCCAGCATTCAGCGCTTCATGCTCGACGAAGATGGCGTGTTGCTGCTGTGCTCCGATGGTCTGAGCGACCAAGATCAGGTGGAAACCCACTGGGAACCCATCATGCAACCCTTCTTTGGCACCAAAGCCTCTTTGCAGGAAACCGCCGAACGCTGGGTCGAACTGGCTGATGAGAACAACGGCCACGACAATGCTTCGGTTGCCCTAATGCACTGCACGGTATCGCCCGAACAGCCACGACTGTTTGATCCCAGCACCGCCGAAACCGAAAGTTCGGTCGAGCTACCCGACACGGAATGGTCGGAAGCCGCCCGCGCTTTGTTTGAAGGGGTAACGATCCCCGAAGCCCGCCCCGCCGAACCCATCCAAGAACCCGCCCCCCGCGCCACCCAATACTGGAAACAGGTCGTTGCGTTTCTGCTGGGGATGTTCTTGCTCGGTTTAGGCGGCACGCTGGTGTGGCAAATGCTCATGCCGGATGCGCCTGGAGAGCGATCGCCCGACACCGAAGAAGTTACTCCTGAATCCGCTAACTAGCCAAAGGGTGTAAGGGGTGCAAGGGGTGCAAGGGGTGCAAGGGGTGCAAGGGGTGCAAGGGGTGCAAGGGGTGCAAGGGG
>JBCBSL010000083.1:0-16876 GCA_039819145.1 Cyanobacteria bacterium J06638_22 | reverse complement strand
CTGCTTCCAGCCTACCAGAAGTGCTGAAACCTTGAAAGATAGGGAATCCCCGTGTCTTTAGACCGGGGAGTAGTCAAAACAACCTCAGCTACAAGCACCTCTCGCAAGGGAGGGCGATCGCTTAAACCTCAACCGCAGGAGCTTGCGGAACCGCGTCAACTCTCGCTTTGGGAGGATGAGGCGATCGCAGGCTAATAGCTGGAGGGCGTTGGCACCCCTATTCGCAACCTGAACTGCATTCGTCGCGAACTGGCGATCGCAGGCTAATAGCTGGAGGGCGTTGGTACGCACAAATAGTCGAAATTCGTCTAATTGAATAGGTCAGTATCTCATCCTGACCAGAATTTAGGGATGAGCACAACCCGCGACCTGATCATCCGGCTAAAGCTGTCTGCTGAACGCATCGCGCAGCAGGCAAAAGCTGCGAGTCAACAGGTTCAAGCATCACTGGGGCAGAAATACTCGGTTCAGATTGAGCTGGGCAAGGGATATCAGAAGAGCGTTGAGGCTGCGAAGCAATCGATTCAAAGGCTGCAGGCAACCGCTCAAAAAGGCGTTACCTTCGTCGCCAATACCAAGAAATTTGTTTCCGACGTAAAGTATCTCGGCAGCTTGACGCTAAGCGTTGTCAAGCAAAGCCCGAGGGTACAGTTCGCGACGAATGCGGTTCAGGTGGCGAATAGAGCATCTGAAGCGTTTAAGAAACTGCGGACAGCAGGGGGCGGGGCTGCCAAATTCATCGGCTCCGAGTTTTTGTCGGTTTCAAGTCGAATCACTCAATTTGCTAACAGCGTCAACGAAATATCCGACTTTTTTGGCAAGGCAGTCGGTGCGGCCAGAGGCTTTTACCAAGCAACTATCGGTGCTAACGAAGAGCTGAACCAGCTCATCCTCTCCTCTCAAGCATCCTTGGTTGCAACCAACCGTGTGTTTCAGGGTGGCGTTGAGATCGAGGACAGCTCTGAGGCGATCGCTGCTTTGGAGGATCGGATCAGGGGTTCGCTTGATACGATCCGCAAAAACAGCCTATCGCTGGTCGGTGTGACTTCGCGGGAACTGGTTCCACTATTCCAGATCCTCTCTACCCAATCTTCCAACCTTGCCAATCAGTCGAGGGAAGTTCCTGACGCAATCGGGGCGGCGGAACTTCTGACCACTGATTTTGCCGCAGCGCTTGGGACCATTCCAATTCCGTTGGAGCAAGCACGCCAGGAGATCAATTCAATCCTGACGGGTCAGATTAACTCTGATAGCCAACTGGCAAAAAGCCTGGGCCTCAACAACGCCATGGTTGAGCAATGGAAAGCTCAGGGCGTTTTGGTGGATCAGCTTCGAGAGAGGCTAGAACCATTTGTTGCAGGGAACAGGGCTGCTGCTGAATCTATCAGCGGTTATGCTTCCAACGTTCTGGAGATCTTCCAAGAGACACTCCGTATTGCCGGGGAGCCGTTGTATGAGCGCACGACGGAAGCCCTAAGTGGCATTTACGAGTTGATCAATACCGATACCGAGCAGGGTCGAGAGAACGTTCAGAAGATCACTGAGTTTGCGCTTGCTGCCTCAGACGAGCTACTCACCTTCTCTGAAACGACGATCAAGTTCTTTCGAGATATTGGCCGCGAGGCGTTACCAGGGATTGTCAAGTCAGCGACAGCGCTCTGGGAGATTACCAAGCTGGTCGTGGATGGGTGGCAGGCATTCTATGCTGCTGTGCAGCCGCTCTTGCCATTACTGGGGATGGCGATGGACTTCCTTGGTGATACCTCCGAGTTATTAATTGACACCCTGCAAACCGCACAAACAGGAGTTGGGTACCTGACGGGTGGCTTCCGTGATGCGCAGGCTGCGATTGAGGCGAATGGACGGGCGGTTAGTGAGTTGGGGCAGCAATCTGTTGCTCGATTGCAAGATATCACCCAGGCGCAACGAGAGCGGAATACGGCGATCGCTGAAGGTCGGGAGCTAACCGACGAAGAACTGAACCAAGAGCGCTTGCTGATTCAAATCGCAAGGGATCAGATTGCTGCTAATGAAGCTAAGGCCAATGAGCTGAGAAATTTTGTTGACCTTGGAAATGGGCAAAACCGCATAATTGAGCTGCAAATCGCAGAACTAGAACGTCACAATGAGGCATTACGCCGAAATGTGGATGGTTTAGCTGAGCAGGCAGGCGGGATTGAAATTGTTTCCAATCAAACCAACCTTCTCAACGAAGTCACCGTTGAACGTGAACGCATCACACGGGAAACATCCGAGCAGATCCTGGCCCAGATGCAAAGAGAGATAAATGGTGCTCAAACTCAGGCCGAGACTCAATCTGAAATTGCGCGAATCAACCGAGAGGCACTAGAAGAGCAGATTGCTCTTATTCAGCAGAAGCTAGCGATCGCTGAGGCTGGTTCTGAGGACGAAAAACAGCTCCGGATGCAGCTGCATGACCTGGAGATGGAGCTGGGACAAGTTGAACTGGATGCAATTCGTTCGGCGCAACAAGAGCGGATTGATGAAATTGAGCGAGCGAATCAAGCCGCAGAGCGGGCTATCGACAACTCACAAAACGAGCAGATCCAGGCGATCCGCCAAGCTCAACTCGATCGAACAAAAACAGAAGCCGAGGCCGAGGCTGAAATCGCGCAGATCCGTGACACTGCCTCACGGCAACACATTCAGCGTATTCGGGATGAGATCGCAAGCATTCAAGCGATGCGCGAGGAAGGGCTGATTGGAGAAACCGAAGCCTTAGATCGAATCAACCAACTTGAAGATCAGCGCTCGGCTCTCAACCTGCAGCGGATAGAAGATGAGTTGGCGGCTCAACAACAAGCCGCTGACCGACGGATCGCAGAGGTTGAACGAGCCAATGCTGCTGAGTTGCGGGCAATCGAAGCCCAACAGAATGCAGAGACTTTAGCGATTCGCCAAGCCCAGCTCCGGGGAGATATTTCCAGGGAAGAAGCGGAGCAGCAGCTGCGCGATATGCGATCGCAGACTATTGAGCACAATATCCGTGCTAAAGAGCGAGAGATTGAAGCGACTCAGCAACTACTCGCCGATGGGCTGATTGCTGAGGAAGAGGCGATCGCCCAAATTGAAACGCTGCGCAATGACCTGAATGCTTTAACCATTGACAACATCGAGGAGGAACTTGAGGCTCGCGAGGAAGCGTTTGATCGCGAGATGGATATGCTCCAGCAGAAGGCGCAATTGGAGGCCGATCGCCAGACAGATCTGCTGGATGGTCGCTCTGGTGATTTGTCACTCTACAACGACCTACTGAGCGCCCAGGAAGATCTACTGAACGCTCAGCAGGAATCGGCTTCGGCAGCGATGGATCGCCAGATTGCCCAGGCGGAACGAGAAGGGGATTCGGTTCGTGCCGAGCGGCTACGACTTGAAGCCATTGAGCAACAAGGCGAATTTTTGGAACAGCAGTTGCGGTTGGCCAACGAGCAGCGGCGCATCTCGCAAGAGCAGCGGGCGATTGACCTGGATCGACAACGCATCCAAGCGGAAACCGCCCTCCTTGAAGCTAAAATCGCACTAATCCGAGCGCAGAACAATGGAGCATCTCAGCAGGAAATCGCCAATCTGCAACGCATCGTCGACTTGCAATACCAGAATGTTGACCTCGCAGATCGCGCGATCGCCCAACATTCTCAAGTGGTTGATATGGAGAATGAGGCGGCGCGGCTCCGGGCCAATAACCAGAGAGCAGAACAGCGCCATGCAGAGGCGGAGCAGCGCAGGGCGATCGCGGAGCTTGGCTCAAATGGTTCTGGCAGCGGTGATGGCGAGAGCGTTAGCAGCAATAGCAATAGTGGAAGAAGCATTACGTTTGAATCGCGCGGTGTTCGCTACACCCGACACAGCACTCGCCTTAGCGAAGATGACGATGCAGGCAGTGGCAATAACACTGCGCCCAGAGGTGCAAGAGTCTTTGACCCTAGTGCAGGGCACGCGCCAGGGTGGGAACGCCCGGAAAACTGGGGGCAACCTTTCACCCTGGGCAATCAAAATGCGATCGCCAACCAAGTTGCCCTGGTGCGTTCTGGATTGAGCCAAGTGAGCAGGTTGAGGGCACCGACTCCGCAGCCCCTTGAAGGATTATTGCCCGATGGCTCAGCTAGTGCAATTGGGGCGCGCGGCGCGACTGAACTGCAGAATTTGATACAAAACAGTGAGCAGTTAGTTAACGAAATGAAAAGCTTAAGGGCGGATATCATCACCCTGGCCAACAGCCCCCGTGCCCTAACGGTGCAAGCTCCTGATCCGACTGGGGAGGCGATCGCCATCCTCAACGATATCCGCCGAAGCGAGGCGAGGGCGGCAAAACTCTAAATCGGCGCAATCTTTAACCAATCAAACAGTCGCCCCAAAGTTAGCTGTAGCGGTGCGGCAAAGTCCGGTACGGGCAAAACATCTGTCGCCGACTCTAAAGAAATGAGCCGATTATCTCGCTCATACACGTAAAAATGACGGGAGCGTGGTAGCCCCGCGATTTTAATCCGGGGCGGAAACGCGACGCGAGCAGCTTTAGCTGCCGTGATGTGGGTCGTTGATGTATGCCTGAATTTTAGCGCTACTGATCTTGCCACTCGTTTCGTAAAAATAAGAGCGGGGCCATAGGCTAGGCAACTTGCACAGATGCGGAAACTCCTGCCTGAGCAACCGAGATGAGCGCCCCTTGAATGCCTTAGCAATCTCGTGAATCGCCACATCGCTAGAATGCTCAACCAATACGTGAACGTGGTCAGGCGCAATCTCCAAGGCTTTGATAAGCCATTTTCTCTCAGTCGCAATCTGATAAAGAATTGCAGCCAACCGATTTTTAACTTCACCTACTAATACAGCTTTTCGACGCTTGGGAATCCAGACAAGATGGACATGAGCCAGTCCTACCGCATGAGCTGTTCTTCGATACTTACTAGATGTTTTTCTCATGTCGATATCATACCAAATATCGACAGCCCATAGTACAATTGATTCATGGCTAAAACATTCGCAGCGCAGATCAACCAGTTGCCCGACAGTCCTGAACTTCAGGCGGCATTAGAGTACCTGTGCAGAGAGTCCAACAAGCTCTACAACTGCACGGTCTATCTAGCTCGTCAGCTTTACTTCAAGACTGGCAAATATTCCAACGGGCGCTGGCTGTCTAGCCAGATGAAGCGCAATCCTCACATGAAAGCGCTCTATACCAGCGCTGCACAGCAAACCTGCATCAGCGTGGGAGAGGCGTTCAAGGGATTCAAGGAACTCACAAAGCTATGGCACAAGGGCGAGTTGCCAGAGCGACCGAAGCCACCACACTACCGTACTTCTGATGGGCTATTCCAGATCAGCTATCCAAAACGCTGGCTATCGTTGAACGATGGCATGGTCAGAGTCCCGATGGGGACAGCTTGCAAGGTCTGGTTTGACTTGGCTGAAATTTTCATTCCATTTCCGACCAACTTGGAATGGGAGAAGGTTCGAGAACTTCAGGTTGTGCCTCGTGCAGGCTACTTTGATGCGGTCTGGGTGTGCGAAAGTAAGCCAATTCAGCACGTCCCACTTGATCCTGGAAAGGCACTCTCCATTGACCCTGGTTTAGATAATTGGCTGACCTGCATTGATACCGAAGGCAGTAGCTTCATTGTTGACGGCAAGCACTTAAAGGCTCTGAACCAGTGGTACAACAAGCGAGTTGCCACTATCAAAGAAGGAAAAGACCATGGCTTCTGGTGCAATCTGCTTGATCAAATCACTGGCAAACGCAATCGCCAGATGCGGGATGCCGTGAATAAAGCAGCACGGATAATCATTAGTCACTGCCTTGAACAGGGTATTGGCACGCTCGTTTTTGGCTGGAACAAAGGGCAGAAGCAGCGCTCTGATATGGGGCGCAAAACTAATCAGAAGTTTGTTCAGGTGCCAACAGCACGGCTCAAGAAGCGGATTGAGCAGCTTTGTGATCAGCATGGACTAAACTATATCGAACAAGAGGAGAGTTATACATCCCAGGCGTCAGCGCTGGATCTAGACGTGATTCCCGTTTACGGTGAAAAACCCGAAGGTTGGAAGGCGTCAGGAAAGCGTGTGAAGCGTGGGTTGTATCGGTCTGCTGATGGTAGTGTCGTGAATGCTGATGTCAATGCCAGTTGGAATATCGGCAGAAAGGCAAACGTACCCGGGATGCAACGCAAACCGGATAGTGGGCAATTGACTAGCCCTAAGCGTCTGAGAATCTGGAACCTTCCTGCTTCCAGCCTACCAGAAGTGCTGAAACCTTGAAAGATAGGGAATCCCCGTGTCTTTAGACCGGGGAGTAGTCAAGTCCGGCGTATTTTATAGAAAAAACAAACCCCGACGGTATCTAGAATCCCGCCGGGGTGCTCTCTTATTTTGCCTTCGAGCTTGGCTTACTGGTTGCTCTATTCGCATCCCTTGAGCCAGCATGAAATCCGGGAATTGAATCGGATCTATCGCTCTCCGACGCGCCCATCGGTATCAGATGGGATTCCTCCGTCCTCTGTAGAATCTTTGCTTTTTATGATAGCAGAGACGCTTGGTTTTGCTGTTGCCATATCCATTCTTTTTGGATTGTCTCTACTAGACAGATAATGGCAATAAAAGCTAGAAATATGCAGCAAAAGCCAATAGTTACATCTCTCTCTATAGTCCGGTTCATTCTCCTCTGTACCCCTAGTTGAGATCGATATTTTTACCTTCTGAATACAGCGATCGCTCCTCGTTCCTTCTATTTATTAGCCCTTGCAGGACTCTCCCATTAGATTTTCGCCACATTAGGAATGCGTTTGCAGCGTCAACCCACCGCTGTGCATTATGGAACCTAGCGACAGACGAGGCTTTGAATGCTCTACCTCCGATGTTGTAGGTCAGCGAAACCATCGCATCGTATTCCTCTTGCGTGGTCAATTCCAAGACATCCCAAACTGCGTCCCTGACAGCTTTTTCGTAGATTTGGACTTCGCGGCGTAGGCGCTCAGATGCTTCCGCCTCGGTGATGCTTTGTCCCCATTCCACACCATGCGTGCTGCCGTATCCGATTGTTAAGACGCCTCCTGCGCAGATATATGGCTCTGCACGGAATCCCTCCCAATTTTTGATGATTTGGAGTCCTCTTTCGGAAGTGTGGACAAGTCCCGGCTGCAAGATCTGAGCATATTCCGGCATGTCTAGCTGCAGCAGAATATGACCCTCGAAGAAGTTCCAGGTGTTAAAGCCGCTCCCAACGCCGTACTGCTCATCAAATGTGGCTTTGACGTGGCGGTTGTCTATTTGTCGGTGCGCGAGCACCTTGAAAATCTGTCCCTCTTGGACGCGCATCCACCGATCGTCGGTAATCTGCAAACGCTCAAAGTCGGAGAATTGTGCAGTTGTTTTTCTCTTGGCGATCGTGTCGCTAGTCACCGTTAACTTGCCGATGACTTTTGGTTCTTGCTGAACCGCAACCATAAGAACTTCCTCTGTAGGTCAATAGGTGAAGAGCTTTCCTAAAGTAGATTTGGTAGATCCTAGAAGCCCCATTTCCGTTTGGGTCCAATGTCCAGATGAATTATGTGGCGACGGTTGCCGCCATAGATGCCGATACCCCCCGGCCACCACGGCCAAAAGGCTCTGGCCAAGTCAATGCCCATGAACCCGTCAACGACAAGATCCGCCGCTCTACCAAAAAGATGCTGGCTTCGGCGTGCGCCGCCGACACGGCTATTGTGAGGTTCTGGCCGATACCAAGAGGTAACGCGGAAGGGCCGTCCAATCTGATCTCTAGCCCTTTGCAAGGGTTCCGCGAGTGCAATGATGTTGTCTGCGTCGTCTTGCGTCTTGGGCTCACGGGTTCCGCCGTGCGTAGCCTCTCGCCACAAAAAGTTGCCATCAGGAATGATGGGTTGGTTTAGGTAGACCGTCTCCCCGTTCGGGAGCGTCATCTGCGCTCCCTTAAAGTGCAGCTTCTCTGGGATATAGCGAGGGGGCTCCAGCCCTGGCAGTAGTTTCTCTTCGCCCTGGGTGATTACAACATGTTTTACAAAGGCATACCAAATTGCACAGCCTTTTCGGAAAGCATTGGGATCCGCAATCACAAATCGAACATGCTCACCATGGGGAGACTCACAAATGTCAAACGATGATACGCGAATTGTGGTGCCACCCTGAATAGTGTCTTTCTTGGAGATCGACAATCGCCCCGAGGGCAGCGTCTCTCGTTTGATTACCGTTGTCTCAGGGAAATAAACCTCGATCTGGGTCGCCTGTTCCTCCTCTGGGAAGACTGGCAGCCAAGTAATTGTCGGCTCCTCCTTCCCGTCGGAAACGGCTTCCAGCACTTCGACATGAGCGCCGTAAAAAAACTTGGTCTTACTAGCATTGCCCTGCTTCTGCCCCTTGCCCGAGCTACCTTTAGGAGCGATCGCCTCTTTCAAAACAACCTTGATATGCCCGGCATCAGCCAAGTCAAACGATTCTAGGTCAAACTCCGTTTTCGGTTTGCAGGCGATCAAGGTGGAGCCGTCCAGTTCTGAGCTTTGGTCAGTCGTGGGCTTGGCCCAGGTTTGGGTTTGAATAACTAGCTTCTTTTGCACATTGGTATTCCCACTCAGTGCATTCACGCTAGCCAGGTTTTTCTGGATCCAATCACCGCGTTTTGCTAGCGATCGCGCCCATCCACAACTGTCAATAATTGACACTAGGCCGCGACTCGTTTTATGCCTTCCTCTAACTGCATTGAGAGCGATCGCGATGCCCCCTCTTTGGCAAACGATGGAGTATCCGTGAAGATGACATTGAAAATGGGGAAATAGGAAATCATGCCCCCACCTTCGTCTTGAACTGTTGTGCCCGGAACGATGGGGCGGGTAGGAGTTGCCGCTTTTTCCTTAAACCGTTGAATAGTGTCCTGAAGCTCGACGTATTGCAGAGGGGTAGTTTGGAGCCAGTCCTCGTGCATCGTGTCGAGAGCATCAATGATTTCAGGGGTGGCAGTTACGTCAATCGTCCAAATGTGGGGCAACTCGTAGAACGGTCCTTCTTTGTATAAGGTACCTGTAGCAGCCCGGCCAAATTGCTGACCTTGGAGTCGCTCTCTTGGGTAGCGCCCCGTGTTAAACCCGCTCAGTCCGGGAACGCCAAGCTGAACTGTTCTAGATCTAAATACCAAGGTGATGAGCTTCAAAGCCAGTTACCAAATGCCCACGCCTCAGCATATCCAGGATCAGTGCTACCCCCCCTTGCTCCCGTATGGGGTCCTAGGTTTTTGGTAATGAGTCTGAGCGATCGCTCGAAAAAGCAGAAGCTTCTTTTTCATGGCTTTGACTGGCCATGTACTATGTATTTTTTACAGTAAGCATGCTGTAGAATACTAGCAGAAGCTTTTGAAATCAAGGACGGGCAGCATAATATGAGCATGACAATTGCGGCGAGAATGCCGCGCATTATCCTTGGACTGAATATGGATGCTCGGACGTTTTGCCGCCGTTGGTTCAAATCCACGCCTGAAGACGAGAAAGAGAGAGGCTATCGAGAGAAGTGCATAGAGCTTTTGTCCAAGGTGCTCAAAGTTAAGCCCAACTCCATTCATCGCTGGGGGTCGGGGATGAACCTAACAACACCGCCGCAGCACCAAGCGACACTGGCTTATGCGGATATCTTGCGAGAGCTGATCGAGTCAACCGATGCAAATACGGACATCCTTGACCTAGTGAAAGCCAAGATGGATGAATGAAAATATCACTGTATTTTCTACAGTAAAACCCTTGCCTTTTAGGCAGGGGTTTTTTAGTGTGGTCTCACAAGCCGGGTGACAAGTTGAACTGTTCACCCGTTTATATCAAGGGAGCTTTTAGAGTATGGAGACGGCTACAGAGGTAAAGGTGCAGTCCAGTAAACCGTCTAAGGGCGTTGTGCCGGTTATCGACCGTATTAGTTTTGATCTGGGGAACCGAGTAAACGCCTTGACAGACGGCGACAAGATCGTCCATTTCCCAAGCTACTCTGATCGCCTGAGCGCCAAACAAGACCTGGATTTTGGCCTGCCTGACTTCGTCGAAAGACGCTCCTTCCGGGTCGATATCGGAGCGCAGAGCTTCAAAGTGGGGGCGATCGCTGGATTGCTGACCGCTAAACCCACGTTCAGTGGCGACAAGTGGGCAAAAGCCAAAGAGTTTTTGTTTGCTGGACTAGCCGCACTGGGAATTGAGGAGAACGCTCACATCAAAGAATTGCGATGCTCTGTACCCGATGATCAAGACCTAGCTCAGCGCACCCCATTTGAACTGCTAGCAAACACAGCACACCAGTTCAAAATCAATGGTCATGAATACACCGTACAGATTGACGCAGTGCAGATTGCCGCTGAAGGCAAATTTGCTTGGTTGCAAGCGTGCAGAGATGGCTTGCTGATGTATCCCCAGTACCTTAACGGTGTCCTCGACTTGGGGGGCGGCACCGCGATCGCCCGCCTCATTGCTCCAGACGGGACAATTGCTCGTGACTTCGAGAAAGTCTTACAGGGCGGGACGTCCCAATTAGCCGCGCAAATTGCTGCGGAATGCAGCCTAACGGGGGTCGAAGGGCAAATCATGGACGCGATCGCAGACGGCACCTTCTGTGTTCATGCCATCAATTTCAAGAACATTTACGATGCGCTGTTACCTGAGTGGGTAGAAGGCATTCGGGCAGAAATGAACAAGGCTTGGAAGCCCATCCAGGATCAATACGCTCAAATTTTGATTGTTGGCGGCTCTGCTCCAATTTTTGCCCCGTTCGTGGATGGCAATCCCCGTTATGTAGTAGCTCCCAATCCTCAGTTTTATGGGTTGGAGGCAATGCAAAGTAATGGCTAGTATTACCAGCCGAGTCAACCTGACAAACAACTATGCAACCACCACAGAAGATATAGCCAAACACTTGGGAGTATCTAATGCCGAGGTTGTCAGGTTGGCGCTCAAAGACTGCTGGGGAGAGGATTTGAGCGGTGCCATGGCATGGGCGGGACAATTTTTGAACGGTTCACCCGTTCAACCTACCACCCGTCTACCCGTTCAACCTACTGGCCGTTCACCCGTCCGCTCTGTCAGTCAAGAACCCACTTCAGTCCAGGAGTTGCCAAGCCCTGACGAGTTGTTTGCTCATGGGGCATAGATGAACGTTTGTTGGAGGCATTATGTTCGCTCAAGCTCCAGTGGAAACTCAAAGCCCTATTGAGATTCAACCTATCGAACTCGATTCTCCTGTCAGGATTACAGGGACAGCCGATGGAGTCGATTACACAGGAGTGGTCTTAGCATTTATTGCCGGTGTCATATTGAGCAGGTTGCTGTGGCGATGAAACGATGGTCATTACATTTAATCAGTGGTGTACTAGCCGCCAGCCTACCAGTGTCAGTGCAAGCTAATACTGCTGGTGTTGCTGGGTTTGAGCATTTGTTTCCCTTGCGCCCTGCCTGTAATCAGATGGTGTCAACCCCCTCTGATCAAGCAGGTTGGCGTCGCTGGGGGTACAACCATCAGGGAAGTTTTGTCCAGGTCTACGGGATGGAAGAGATGACCTTGGAAAACGCTTTTTACTGGTTGGATGCAGCTGGAATTTGTAGTTGGGGTGGGGATGCTGTTGATTTAGAAACCATCCCTTCCGCTCCAATAGTGGAAGTAAACGCAAATCCTGAAACTCCAACGCTAGAAGGCGATGAGAGTGTCGGGGCTGAGGCTTTAGCTGATCGAGTTCAGTCACCTGAAGGGGGAGAGGGAAACCCCTTGCCGCTCATTGTGATTGTGATTGTAGTTTTCTGGCTGTCTAGAGGGTTGAACGAGGATGATAATTCGCTTAGCCTTCAACCCCTGGAGCCATCCAGGTTGCCGCCAATCATTCAAAACGAAACCATGGTCTCACAAGGATTGGAGACGCTTCCGCAGCCTTTAAGTAAGCCGGAAAACATGTCTACCGACCGGAGGGCAATCGCTACTGAGGTCGTACCCACTACCTCTTTTGCTCAGCCATGGATAGAAACAGTGGAATCGCCAGGGACTGCTGTTGATGAGGTATTAAAGGCTCCTCTTTACACCCGCATTATTTTTGGGGGCCAACGTAGTGGCAAATCCTATATGGCGTCAAGCTTGAGTCGCTTACTGAAAGATAAAAACGGAACCAAAATTTTTGCTATTAATCTGGCTCTGGTAAAAAATCCAGAATACTGGCTCCACGCAGATCGTAAAGCGATCGCCGATCTGACTTCTCATGGAGTTAGCGCCAAAACTGCTATTGCTTCAATTCAGGAAGCAATGAACGTTCTGAATGAATTCAGGCGACATGAAAACGCCCTTCTAGTAATAGATGAGTGGACAATCATAGGCGCAACGACTTTCACTCTTAGCGACCTTCTGAAGCCATTTATTCAAGAAGTCTGCTCAACTGTCACGGCTCTTGCAAGTCGAGGATTGCAAGCTGGTCAAGCTGTTTGGCTGATCGCGCCACATTGCCGTTTAGACTTCTTAGAAAAAGAGGCGAAGGCTTTAAAGCTTTGCAAGCTGCTATTAGTGGCTGCGAACCCAGAACAATCCTTTGATGTGGATGGAAGCACTATCTCATTTGATAGTGAACTGTTTGACCAAGTTAAATACAACTGGAGAGATATAACACCTCCACCAAAAGGATTAAATGCTCTCCAGGGAGAACGAATTGCTTATACCAATGGAGAGTGGATGCCATTAGGTTCCGTCAAAGTTACGGAACCTGACCCTGTAAATCCTGTAAATCCAGCGGAACCTGAGTCCCGTAACTCCGTAACTCCTTCACTGACAAGGGAATCAGAGGATATGTACCAACGGATATCGGAACTCTGTAACCTCGAATTTACGGAAGTTATTCAAGCGGTTGAGGCCATAAGTCGAGGGATTACAAAGACAGATATTATCAAGACGATCTGGAAAAAAGGTGGTCGTTACTACGATGAATACAGGTTGAAGTACGACCACCTTAGAGAGTTTATCTAACCACTTTTTCGGGTTAACTCTCAATAATATTGGGCGAAGAGGAAGAAAAGTTTTGCGGGTTAAGAATAAAGCGTAATTGTAGGGTTCAAAAAAATGAGCAGAAATCAATCAAACAATCGTGGAGTTCCTGAATTCCGAGGAACCCCTAATATCCCAAACAGTAGCGATATAGATGATCTTTGGAGCGCACACACAAGGTTTACTCGGAGCTATCGTGAGAACCTTCGGAAACGGAAAATGTTTAAGTTCTTCAAGAAAGTAGCTTGGGTGCTTTTTTGTGCGGATATCTATTTTTCTTTTCAAGGTATTCGAGCCTTCAGTGGGAGTTTAGAATTTGCTTTGACTGTCTCCCTGTTTATTGGAGCAGCACAGTGGACTGTTTCTGAAGCTATCCTGAGTCGAAGCTTAGGAGGATTGATGGTACTCGACCGTAATCAGGATGGGGAAGTAACTCTCTCTGAGTGGGTTCGATGGTCGATTCTCTTCCTCGCAATCGTCGTAGCTTATGGACTTGATGTTGTAACCAACCTTGCCGCAATTGATGGTGAGGTTTTAGGGCGTCTACCTTTTACAATCGCCGGGGATGAGGTGGCGCGAGGGGTTCCGCTTTGGGGGGCGTGGTCTACTTCAATTCTGATTTGTGTCACACTTTGTTTCTCAGACGAGTTTATTCATTCCATCAGCGATAACAGAATTGCTGAGTTGGAACGGGAAACGCCTGCCCTCAAAGAGCTAGCAGCTGAGGTCGAAGCTCGGCTAGCTGAAGCCGGAGCATTTGGAGACATCATCCTTAGCACCGCAAGGGAGAGAGGGGTTCAACGTGGTCAGGCGTACAAGTAAGCCCATCTTTTTAACCCAGGTCAAGTGGTATCACCGCGTTCAACCCTTGACCTGGATTTTGATTGCACTATTTCTCGCAGATCTTTTTGCCCCTGGATACCTACGTTTTCACTTCGGATTCTTCGTTGTGGATGTTGCTAATGCAATCCAAAACAATCACTCACATTCACAAAATAGGGTGGCCCCTGCTAGTCCTCAGTAGGCAGCAGGTGGTGCAAATTGTTTTGGCTATTGCAATCTGTGTTCCTGCGGGCAATGTCATTGTTGAAGCATTTACCCCGTGGAGGTATTCATTTCAGGGAGAAGCCACTGCCGCAGCTGCTACCACAGTAGATGGCAGCGCTATTGCAGCGATCGCGCTGGAGTGGGAAGGGAGGGAATTTAACCCAGGGGTGATGGCTCAGTGCGCGTACTTTGTCCGTGAGGTGTTGGAGCAGGCGGGCGTCACACTCACCCCTGAAATCACGAAAGAACCCCTCGACAATCATCAACCCGGCATTGGCATGGCAAATGGGTTTGGGGCGGATCAAGGCGATGTCATCACCGATAAGAGCCAACTGCGGCCTGGTGATATCGTCATGTTTGCCAACACCTACGGCAACTGGGAACCAGGCACTATCACCCATGTCGGGATTGCTGTCGGCAATGAAATGATGGTTGATCGCCCAACAGCATCCCGCCCGGTTCAGCATCGCCCCATTGATACCTTCCCAAACTTTGCTGGGGCAATCCGACTGAGAGGGCAGGCGATCGCCACTAACAACCAATCATCAATCGACACGTCCTTGTCTTTCGTCCTGAAATGGGAAGGCGGAGACAGCGACCACCCATCTGATTTTGGTGGCGCTACTCGAAAAGGTATTACCGAGGGAGCGCTCCGACAGTACGGCAGTCAGGCGGGTGTCGTCGTACAAAACCCCATGTTCCTCACAGACGAGGAGGTCAATCGAATCTACCAAGCCATCTGGGACGATTCGCAGTGCGGAACCTATGCTGAGCCATTCGCGACAGCCTGCTTTGATACCGCCGTGAATTTTGGTGTTCCGGGCATGAATGAGTTCTTGCAAGAGCTAATAGTAAATCCTCATGATGATCCGAAAGGAGCCGCGATCGCCCTAGCAGAAGCCCGCATCGCCTACCGCCACCAGCGTGTTGCAGAGGAACCAAGCCAAGAGGATTTCCTGCAAGGATGGCTCAACCGCGACAACGATCTAAAGCGTTTGATTGAGGAGTCCGACGTCAGTACTACTACGGTTCAACCGCAGCCGCAGCAATCCAGTCCCAGTGTTACCAGTGAGCAGGCAATGGCCTACTTCCAGGAGATTGCCAACGGTAGCGAATTCGGCGAGGCCGCTGGCATTCTGCGCTGGAAACAGGATGTAATCCGGTTCCAGATATTGGGTGAACCAACCCAGAAAGATATCACCACGCTCCAGCAGGTACAAGGGGAGTTGACGGCGTTGACGGGTATCCAGTTCGAGCAGTCTGATGCACCTGACATGCTAATCCGGTTCGTGCCGGAAGCGGAGATGGCGGCAGTTGAGCCGAATTATGTGGAAGACAATAAAGGCTTTTTCTGGCTGCAGCACGAAGGCGGCGCAATCACTAATGCAAACATCCTCATTTCAGCAACAGGTGTTACCCAACAAGAGCGTGACCACCTGATACGGGAAGAAGTCACTCAAGCAATGGGACTGAGGCGTGATTCGCACCAATACGAAGACAGCATCTTTCATTCAAGCTGGCGTACCACGGCTACAGTGCAGGATTACTCCGCGATAGACGAAGAAATTATCAGAATGCTGTACGCAAACTAAAGCAAAAAGTTGAGCCATGGCGAATAGCAGAACACACGATCGCTCCATCAGCCTTGCAACCGTTCCCTATGCTCTCGCAGCAGTGTGGCTAACGGGTAACCATGGCTATGGGGTGGTGAGCGCGATCACGTTTTTGTGGTCTGGGCTGTATTTGTCACCAGACCTTGATATCAGAAGCGATCCATTCAAACGGTGGGGGCTGCTGAAATGGTACTGGCTCCCTTACCAAAAGCTAATTCCTCATCGAAGTATTTGGAGCCATGGCCCCATCATCGGAAGCCAGCTAAGGATTCTTTACCTTGCGGTTCCATGGTGCTTGGCGTTCACCGCAATGGGGTTTGGGAATGTACTAGCCTCTCATCTGATTCACTACTCGGACTTGTGTTTGTCCGCTGCGATCGCCTGTGAGGCTAGTGCGTTAGTGCATTTATTCATGGATTGGATTAATTAAATATGGAGGCTATATGTGGATAACTAATGTGTTTGAGTACCAGGTTAAAGAGCCTGAGGTTGAAGATTTTCTGCGCAAGAATGAGTATGTCATTGCGACCCCCAAACCATCAGATGCTTGGAACTGCAATCAACTTAGGGAATTTGGGATGGTTGGCTTATATCACTCACGGGTCAAAAACGAGCGAGGGCGCCAAGAGACCATTAAAGGATTAAATCAGGTTTTTGAGCCAGGCTCAGTATTGGGTCTTTTGATCAAGCAAGGAGAGGTAAGCAAGGCAACTTAATCCATCCAGTAGCTACGCTGCCTGATGCTGATTACATACAAAAAGCTCCTGATCGTAATAGATCAGGAGCTTTTATCGCGATCGCCCTCCACTGCCTGTATTGCTGCTTGATATGCGCCCTGAATCTGCTCAAACCTCTGACGATCGCCCCCAACATCTGGGTGATGGCGTTTCACCAAGCCTCGGTAGTGAGCCTTGATCGTCTCCACCGATGTATCGGCATTGCAGCCCAGAACTTCCCACCATTCAGGCGTGCGATCGCCGCTCGGTAGCGCTGCATAGCCTGCGAAAGCTTGCTCTACTGTTCCAACACCCCAACGCTCTTGACCCCGCAGCGCCTCGACATGCTTGGCGATCGCCCAAGTGTTATCCACAATCTTGAGCCAGCGATCGCACGCCAGTACCATGTCTCGGCTATTCAGCTTAACCGCTAGGAGCCGCGCACTGTACCCGAAAGGTCAGTGTCGGGAGGAATAGCGGGTGCGTCGACGGGGC
>JBCBSL010000082.1:0-17034 GCA_039819145.1 Cyanobacteria bacterium J06638_22 | reverse complement strand
ATTCCGTTTCGCACTCTGTCATGGCACAATGAGGACAACTTATTTTTGGAAGAGTCTGATTCTATTGCGTTTCAGGCCCCTTTTTCTGTCCCCCTTTCACTTTTCCTGAATAATCCAGGTTAGGCCGAAACAGGCTGAGTTCTATCCAGAGAATTTAGATGAAAATTAGGTCAGCAGGACTTATGTAAAACTCGCGTAAGCCTGACTAAATTCGTTGATGGTGTGGGCGCGGCGCGCCCACACCATCAACAAAATGCGTAAGCCCTAGTCAGATGTCAGGATAGGTCCACATTCCTTGAGCAGGAGCAAACGTTAGTTTCCAGGCGTTCGTCTTCAATGGGATGGTGAAGGCACCGCATCTACCGTGACCTGCGAGTCATCGTGACGTGTGAGTAAAGGATACGCCTAGATAAACGGGCTAACGCTTGTAAACGACAAGCCAGGAGAAGTTGGATGGAATGGGCAGAACTGAGCAACCCTACGAAGCTTCAATCACGGTTTCCAGATGCCCATCAGGTGAAGCAGCAGGCTCGGCAGTTCGGGTTTCATAAAGTTGGCATTGCGGCGGTGCCTGAGGTGGAACGCGATGCTTTATCCACAGGGCTGAAACGCTGGCTGAAAGGAGGCTACGAAGCGGATATGGACTGGATGCACCATCCGGCGCGGCAGGACATTCGAGCAGTGATGCCTGAGGTGAAGTCAGTCATTTGTGTAGCCTTGAACTACTACACCGGGCATGAGCGATCGCCCGAGCCACAAACAGCCAAGATTTCTCGCTATGGGTGGGGGCGCGACTATCACCGAGTGATGGGCAAGCGGCTGAAAGCACTAGCTCACTGGCTAGAGGCGCAGGATGAACGCATTCAAACCCGCTTTTATGTCGATACTGGCCCCGTGCAAGACAAGGTCTGGGCAGAGCGGGCGGGGCTTGGCTGGATTGCCAAGAACAGCAATGTGATTACGCGAGAGTATGGTTCTTGGGTGTTTTTGGGAGAAGTGCTGACCACCCTGGAATTGACGCCCGATGCACCCCACACCGCTCATTGCGGCACCTGTACCCGGTGCTTGGATGCCTGCCCGACGGGGGCGATCGCCGCGCCTTTTGTCGTTGATGCAAACCGCTGCATTGCTTACCACACCATTGAAAATCGGGCGGCAGAGTTGCCGGAACCGATGCGATCGTCACTCCACGGATGGGTTGCAGGGTGCGATATTTGCCAGGATGTCTGCCCCTGGAATGAACGATTTGCCCAAGAAACCGATGTGGCTGATTTCCAGCCCTATCCTCAAAATGTGAACCCGTCGCTAGCAGAGCTGGCCGATATTTCGGAGGAGGAGTGGAGCGATCGCTTTCGCGCCTCTGCCCTCCGCAGGATCAAGCCGGAAATGCTACGCCGCAACGCTCGTGCTAGTTTAGATTCCCACAGTTAATGTTTGAAACCCTCTCAATGCCTTGGTTTCAAAAGAATATTGAGTCGGGTGACTGGAGAGAAGGTATTACAATTGAAGCAATTTGAACAACGACTCTAGCAAGGTTTCGTTGTAATGGATAGGGGCGATCGCTCCTTTCCGAGCTAAATAGCATTGGTGCTTTACCTTGGTTTGGTCAGGGTCATCCCACAAGTTGTCGGGAAAAAAGTTGTCGAAAGTTATCTGAAAGGGTTGAAATTGGGAGAGTGGGCATCAAAAAGCCGCCTAATTCGTCGTGCTGATTCGTTATGATTGACAGGTTTTTGCAGTTCAGTTTTGAAGTGGTTGAAGGATTAACAACGTGCTAAAACGGAGTTCTCTTTTTGTTCTGCCTTTGCTGATGGGTGTCTTGGGCGGTATGCCAGCGCGCAGTCAAGTTCTGGTTCCCCATGTACCCCAGTTGGAAGCAGACCGGGTGCTCGAACAAGGTCTGATTTTGGCACAAGAAGCGGCACAACTTGCCCAGTTCCAGCAGTTTGAGCTGGCGTTGGTGCGAGCAGAGTTGGCGAGTCAACTCATTCCAGATGATCCTCAGATTTGGGCGCTGGTCGGTAGCCTCCATCTCCAGATGGGTGATACGGAAGAGGCGATCGCAGCGCTGCAACAGGCTCGTGCCTATGACCGCGAGAATCCTAATGTATTGTTCGCGCTAGGAACGGCCTACTTCCGTGCGGAGAACTACAATCGCTCCGTCGAATTCTTGCAACAGGGCTTGCGGTTACAACCAGAGGAACCTGGGGCGCTATTCGACCTAGGCAATGCTTATTTCATGTTGGAGCAATACGATGACGCTATTGCAGCCTATGAAGAAGCGTTTGACATCAACGATGAGTTTTGGCCAGCGGTCAACAATATTGGTCTAGTGCTCTACGAACAGGGCGATATGGAAGGGGCGATCGAAAACTGGCAGCAAGCTGTGGAGATCGACGGAACCCAACCCGAACCCCAACTGGCGATCGCCGTTGCGCTCAACGCCCAAGGCCAGTCCGACCAAGCCATCACGCTGGGAACCTCTGCTCTGGCGCTAGATGTGCGCTATGCAGATCTGGACTTCTTACGGCAGAACTTGTGGGGCGATCGCCTTTTGGAAGAAGCTCGGGTCTTCTTCCAACTGCCCCCCGTGCGTGAAACCCTGGCACAAATTCGGCAGTAATACAGCGCGCCACGCGCTTACGAAAAATTCAATCCTTTTTTGAAAGCCCCGCTGCAGGGCTTTCAAAACGTTTTTGACATAATCGCAAGGCGTAAGGCTAGATCTTCGGCACTATTAATGAGAGTTCATATCCGCTTAGGCCTGGCACCGATTGCCTACTCAGCGGATTCAATTGTTTCGATTTCATCTTCGCGCAAGTGGGCACGAAACTTTTTGGAGAATTTGATCAGAACGGGGAAGTTGGCACTAATGGATTTGCCTTGCCACTCGCTCACGATACGCATCACTTCTCCCTCTTCCCCTTTGATATCAAAGGCTTCCCCCCGATGTTCGGGGTGATGGTATACCACTACAGATGCGCTGACTCGAACGCGATCGCCAACCTTCATAACGTTTAATAATTGTTTTCACGAAGCTCTGAATTAACCTGTTCAAATACGTCATGAAACGCAGATTCACCTGCCGCCCATCCGTAAAAGTAGCGTCGCAATTGCAGTTCATAGCTTAACGAATTGCAACACAGACTACGATTTGAACACTCATTATCTTTGCACAGCTTGTGACCAAACGCGATCGCTCTCCACAGAATTCCAAATTCAGCCATTTCGGTAGCAAATAGCATTTGGTTTTGGTACGGGGTAATGATTTTTGGATGGTGGGCAGATAACACCCTGGCGACTAAAGTCGCGACTCTAAGTACAGGACAAAAAATCGACCCCCTGCTAGAACCGTTGATTTTGTGTAGCGCGGGCGGTGCCCGCGCTACACAAAATCAACGGTTTTTTGGGTTGTGTCCTGTACTCAGGTCGCGGCTATACAAGAGCGAAGTCCGTCGTCGCGGACTACGAGAAATCCATGGGTTGAAAACCAACCATCACGGTTTTCGTTCCGCTGGGCACGGTTTCAACCACCGGATTGACTTATCTAGCATCCGCGTTTTGTAATCGTTGAAGGACGACCCAGAAATTTTCTGCCAGCGCACACCGACGATTTGGTAGCGCTACGGCTCAGTTGAGGGCATGATGGAAATGAATCTATTTTGTATCAAAATGTAACGCGTGTGGATCCCCACTTCCTCTGATCTCATTCAAACGCCAACGGTCATTGCGCTCGGCAACTTTGACGGCATTCACCGTGGCCATCGATGTGTCATCGAACCGATCCTGGAGCTGACGACATCTCCACCTGTCTCAGCGGTGCTGGGCGAGTCAGGCACTGATAGAGGCGCCTTGGGACGTTCCGTTGCACCGGCCACCTCTGTTGGCACTCCAACCGTCGTCACCTTTCACCCCCACCCTCAGGAGTTTTTCACCGGTCAGCAGCGGCTGCTACTCACTCCCGTGCCAGAGAAGGCGGCATATTTGAGGGATCTGGGAATTCAGCAGTTGGTGCGTCTGCGCTTCGATGCCGATATGGCTCAGATGTCGCCCCAAGATTTTTTTGAAACGATTATCGTGAAGCAGTTGCAGGCTCGCCATATTAGTGTGGGGCAAGACTTTTGCTTCGGTAAGAAGCGTGCGGGGAATGCAACCTTGTTGAAAGCAATCGCCGCTGAGCACAACATTCCGGTTACCATCGTCCCGCTTTATCTGGAAAACGACGAACGTATCAGCA
Source organism: Cyanobacteria bacterium J06638_22 (assembly GCA_039819145.1). Lineage (GTDB taxonomy): Bacteria > Cyanobacteriota > Cyanobacteriia > Elainellales > Elainellaceae > Vacuolonema. The sequence goes on along the minus strand of JBCBSL010000082.1, from coordinate 12,797 downwards.
GCTCCGCCATTCGTCATGCCCTGCAAGAGGGCGATGTTCCGCAGGCAAATCGCTTGTTGGGTCGTCCCTATGCCCTGTTTGGCAAAGTAATACAAGGTGAGCAATTGGGACGCACTATCGGGTTTCCAACGGCAAACCTGGCGCTGCCGCCGGAGAAGTTTCTGCCCCGCCAGGGGGTCTATGCTACTTGGGTTTATGGGGTGGGCGATCGCCCGTTGCCAGGGGTAATGAACCTGGGCATGCGTCCTACCGTTGACGGGCAGCAGCAACGGGCAGAAGTTCACCTGCTAGATTGGAGCGGCGACCTCTACGGCAAGCCCCTCACCCTGCGTCTCGTCGCCTTCCTCCGACCTGAGCAAAAGTTTGCCTCCCTCGACGAACTCAAAGACCAAATCCAGCAAGACTGCACTGAAGCACGCCAGCATCTCTAATCCCAATCATGCCTTGCTTCACCCTTTCTTATGGCCCCCCAAGACCGATGCAACGTTTGCACACCCCTGAATAATTCGTTGATTTTTAAGGGGCAACGGCCCTCACAATCAACAGAATGCGTCATCTGCTCATCTACCCATTCATTCATCTGGTTCAATGTCGCTCCGTCTCCTTTTTCTCTCCACCCCCGTTGGGCCACTGGGTTCTGGCAAGGGAGGGGGTGTTGAGCTAACCCTACGCAATATGGCCATCGAGCTACAGCAGCGAGGCCATAGCGTAACCGTGCTTGCCCCGGAGGGGTCGCACTTGGAGGGCGTGGCGATCGCTCCCATTCCCGGCGACTTGCAAACCACAGCTCAAAGCCAGGAGCGCACAACCCCCATCGTTCTGCCACCCCATTCGGTTCTGGCCGCAATGTGGGAAGCTGCACGACAGCGGCAAGGATCGGTGGATGTGCTGGTCAACTTTGCCTACGATTGGTTGCCCTTTTACCTGACGCCCTTCTTTCAGCGGCCAATCGCCCATCTCGTCAGTATGGGTTCCCTGAGCGATGCCATGGATAAGGCCATTGGGGCGATCGCCACAGCTTTTCCTGATACCATCGGCGTCCACAGTCGGGCACAGGCCGAAACCTTCCCTTTCGCCGCCCAATGCCGCGTCTTAGGAAACGGGTTTGACCTATCACAGTACAGCTTTCAGCCTGACCCTGAGCTGCGTTTGGGATGGGTGGGACGGATTGCCCCTGAAAAGGGACTGGAGGATGCGATCGCTGCCGCTCAAGCCGCAGAACTGCCCCTCTACATTTGGGGCGCCTTGACGGACACAGCCTACTGGCAGCAAATTTGTGCCCGCTTTCCCAATGCGTCGTTTCGGTACGAAGGATTCCGGCCAACGGCGGAGTTGCAGAGGGATTTGGGGCGTTGTCAGGCGCTATTGATGACGCCCCACTGGGTAGAAGCGTTTGGCAATGTGGCGATCGAGGCGCTGGCCTGCGGCGTTCCTGTAATTGCCTACACCCGAGGTGGCCCCACCGAAATTGTGGAGGATGGAGTTTGTGGATGGTTGGTCGAGCCCGATAGTGTCGATGGTCTGGTGGCGGCGATCGCCAAGCTCGACCAAATTGACCGTACCGCCTGTCGCCAACGTGTCGAAGCTCATTATTCCAATGCGGCAATGGGCGATCGCGTCGAACAATGGCTTTGGGATGTGTACCAGAATAGTGGGATGATAGAGCGAACCTGTTAAATCAAAACGACCATTCCAAACGGTCGTTTTCGCCGTTGCATTCCAGTACTGAGTTTGAATCCTATGGCAGAAATTCAATTTTCTCGTGGCACTGCCGAAACCGTCATCCCCGACGTGCGGTTGACCCGTTCCCGTGATGGTAGTAGTGGCACAGCCACCTTCTATTTTGACAAACCCGACGCTCTTGCCCAGGACTATACCCAGGATGTGACGGGGATATACCTGATCGATGAAGAAGGCGAGTTGGTGAGCCGCGAAGTTAAAGCCAAGTTTGTCAATGGTGAACCGTCTGCGATCGAAGCCATGTACATCATGAAAAGCTCCCAGGAGTGGGATCGCTTCATGCGGTTCATGGAGCGCTATGCCGAGCAAAATGGATTGGGCTTCAACAAAGCAGAAGAATAGATCTATCTAAGCCGATGCCGCATCCGCCCCATCCGGATACCACCTTTCAGGCAGTGACCTGTGCCATCCTCACCGTAAGCGATACCCGCACCCCCGAAACCGACACGAGCGGCCAACACATTGCCCAAGCGCTGGACACTGCAGGGCATCGGGTGCGGGACTATCAGGTGCTAAAGGATGAGCCAGAGGCGATCGCCCATCAAGTCCAAACGCTATGCCAGCAACCGGAACTCGATGCCATCCTCATCAACGGGGGCACTGGAATCGCCCCCCGCGATACCACCTACGATGCCATCGAACGGTTGCTGGAAAAGACTCTGCCCGGGTTCGGTGAACTGTTTCGCTGGCTGAGTTACCAGCAGATCGGTTCACGGGCGATCGCCTCCCGTGCCACCGCAGGCGTCCGCCAAAATACGCTAATTTTCTCCCTACCAGGTTCGACTAAAGCCGTCGAGTTGGCACTCGAGACCCTGATCCTCCCAGAATTACAACACTTGGTGAAGCAAATCAAAGGATAAGTGATCTAGATAGCTTAAAACTATCCTTTTAGACCCATTACGGTCATGAACTGATTAATTTGGTTTACCTTAGCTAGATCTTGCTGCTCCATGAAGTGCGATCGCGCCTCGAGCATCTTAACCCTAGCTTGCTCCCGCTTGCCCTGGGCGATCGCTGCAACACTGTATTTCAAATAAGCGTCTAGATTATCAGGCTCCTGCTCCAGAGTTGCTTCAGCCGTTTGCATTACGTCTCGCTTCTCTCTCGTTGTGCCAAGAAACGCCAAGCGCAATAACTCCTTGTAGTCTTTGGTCACAAACTGGTTATTTGCACGCGATGCCTGTATGGCATCAACGCCAAGGAACGTACAAATCTCATGGATAATCTTCTGCTTTGATGCAATGCCAGAACTGTAATAGTTCGTCAGCGGAATCAACTGTCCCGATTCCATCATCAAAACAACTCGATAGGTATCGTCATTTGGTTCAATCTGCGCCCGCACAAGCTGTTTGAGTGGGTATTGCTCTTGCCGATTGCGTCCAAAAATATTGCTCCGCGTGATGCTTAACTGTCCCAAGGTTTTATCGAAGATAAAGGTCCCTGATTGGACCAATAGCACCATCACGCTACCGAACAGACCAAAGCAAACAAAGACAATCGTGCCAATCAGATAGCTGTTTTGTTGGATTTCCAGCGAAGCCTGAGTAGGAGTCTGAATGAAAGTATTAATCGCCTCTGCTTGCTGCCTCCGCTTTCCAACGCCCGACGTATAGGCTTGGGTCAAGGGAATTTCACCCTCTCGGGTTTGCATAACGACACGGTAGGTCACATCCCCATCACTGTCACGGTTTTGATCCACCTCTGCGCTTTGAAGCGCGTCGCTGGCAAAGGTGCGTTGGCGATCGCCAAACATATTTGAATGGGTGAGTTCACATTGCGTCGTGGTGCGATCGCAGCGCAGGGTGGTGCTGCCAAACAGAGCGGCTCCTACCAGCACCCCAATCACCGTCGCCACACCCCCAAACACCCAGGCCCAGTGAGGCGTATGCTGGATGGCCAAGCGCCGATGAGTCTGTTCGGTGATGCGCATAGTTGTTGGGATGGAAAGAGTTTACAGAGCAACCAATGTCTCTCTTACCCTCTAGATTTCCCATCCGGGGCCAGTGATTTTAGAAAAACCGCAAACGCTTCATCAAAAAAAGAAATTTGCACCACAGAAGCACAGAGGACACAGAGGGAGAAAGCGGACTCAACCATCCCATCTATCCCTCTTTATCTGCTTTATCCGCGTTCATCTGCGTTCCATATTTCCCCAACCCTCATAATCTCAAACGCGAGTAAGAATCTGGCGAGCAACCTGCTCAGCAGACTCAACAGCTCCATTGATATAACCCTGAGAGTCGATCGAGCAATGTTCGCCCGCAAACCAAAGATTGCCCACCGGCTCGGCTTCGATGCCCCCAAAGCGCGTGGTTTGACCAGGGCGGTAGCAGGCATAGGAACCCAAGGCATAGGGCTCAGCCGCCCATACTGCTCGGCACGATCGCCCTCGTTGCACCTGCTGAATCCCGGGGAACAGCGGATCGAGGTCAGCGAGGAGCTGCTTGGCTTGATCATTCGGGCGATCGCGCCCCAACTCCAGTCCCTCTCGCCCGCCGCGCAGGTTCGTAATCCAACCGCTTTGCCCTGGCGCGTATCGAGAGCTTTCCCAGGTATTCTGCAACGCCAAATCAGTGTAGACGCTCATGGTGGAATGGTAGCGATTGCGCCAGAGGCGATCGCGCATCGGCACCACCAACTTGGAGCAGGTGCCATAGCCAAGGGAGGCGATCGCCTCTCGCTTTAGATCGGGCAGCTCCACATCCAGCACCACATGCCGTAACACAGAGAAGGGCATTGCAAGAATGACGCTGTCATAGGTCCGTTCCTGGCTCGTGTGGCCATGACGCAAACTCACCTGGTAGGTGCGATCGCCCGTTTCGCGGATAGATTCCAGCCGGGTTTCCAGTCGAACAGGAGCCTGAACCCGTTGTGCCAGCGTTTTCACGATTTGCTCGTTGCCACCCACGATATGCCAACGTTCGTCGCTCTCGCCATAGGTGCTCCAGAGTCCCGGTTCGCGCCCAATCAGAAACAGCATGTTCAGGCAAGTTTGCTCATGGCTGTCGAGGCCATATTCGGTGACATAGGCAACCCGTACCAAGGACTTAAGTTTGGGGTCGAGATCGACCGTTTCCAGGTAGTCTTCCAGGGAAAGGCGATCGAGGGCGGTGGCAAAAGGCGCTTGATTACGATAGGTCGGCTGGCGACCGCCCAATGCTGCCACATCCTGCTGAATCCTCTCTGCTAGAGGCGTAAATGCCTCTACGACCCAGTCGTGAGACAGGGACTCTCCGCCAAAGTAGAAAACTTCGGGGGTCAGATCCTGATCCGCTGAACGTAGGTCGGCGATCGGCAAACCAAGTTCCTTCACCAATCTCTGGATGGACCGATGGCAGGTGTCAATGAATTCCCCACCCAGCTCTACAGGGTTGGGGCATCCGGCCTGATTGGCCAAGCTTCGCAGGCGACCGCCTACTCGGGGGGCGGCATCGACGATATCTGCGGGAATCCCCGCCTGCTGCAACCGATAGGCGACGGTCAGCCCTGCAACCCCAGCCCCCACAATCAAAAAGCGGGGTGAGTTTCTGGCAAACAGGGGACGCATTCCTAGGGACGATGCGCCCAAAGCACCTGCGGCCATAGCACCACGCTGGAGAAACTGCCGTCGCGAGAATTGAAAGGGCGATCGCCTATCACGCTCATGCTTTGGCGTTTGCGTAAGTTCGGAGTAAATCTGACGTAACCGTTGAAAAACAATACTTCTCGGCATAAATCACGCATGAGTGGATTGACGCTGCTGCCTTTACTGCCGTCCCCAAAAGCGACGCATTCTGGCAGCCTTAACCCCCGTACGCACAGATGATGGCTGCGTCAATCCTACGAAGATAGATGTATAAAGGTTCCTAGAAACAAGGATACGGTTAGTTTGAAGAACTGGCCGTATCTGAAGATGCGGGGGCTCCATTGAAGTAAGCTTCCAAAACCTGGCGAACCATTGGTGCCGCCACCGCACCGCCACCGCCGCCAGAGTTTTCGGCAAACGCCACGACAACAATTTCTGGATTGTCCAGCGGCGCATAGGCCCCGAACCAGGCATGGGAAAGGCGGGGCGGATCTTCCGCTGTGCCTGTTTTGCCAGCAAAGGGAGGGAGTGTGGGGACGTTGAGCGATCGCGCCGTTCCACTAGTAATTACCTGCCGCAGCCCTTGCTGCAAAATCCGAACCGTCTCGGGCGACATCTCAAGCGACTCTCGCCATTCCCGCGCCTCTTCGTTATCCCTCAGCAAATGGGGCTGCACCAGATCGCCGCCATTTGCAGGTACCGCAAACATCACCGCGACCTGCAAGGGAGAGCTTTGCAAGTAGCCCTGGCCAATGGACATGTTGATGCTGTCGCCAATAAACCAGCCCTCACCGATATTCTCTTGCTTCCACGCTTCATCGGGAACCAGACCCGGTGCTTCCTCATCGGAAATCTCGATTCCTGTCCTCCGACCAAAACCGTAGCGCCGCGTCCAATCAATCAACGCTTCGCCTCCCATCCGCATCGCCGTTTGGTAGAAGAAGGTGTCACTACTCATGGCCATGGCTCCCCGAAAATCTAGGGGGCCAAATCCCGCCCGGTTCCAATCCCAGAACTGGATGCCGCCCACCTGCACAAACGGATAGGTCGGCAAAACAGCGCCATGGGAATAGGAGCCCGATTCGATCGCCGCCGTCGTCGTCACAATCTTGAAGGTACTGGCGGGTGGAAAGCCTTGTAGGGTGCGGTTTACAAAGGGGAAATCCTTACCCTGAATTTCCTGCCACTGCTCGTCGGTAATTCGCCCTGAAAAAATATTGGGGTCAAAGGTCGGGCGGCTCACCATCGCCAACACCCCACCGTTGCGAGGGTCGATCGCCACGATCGCCCCCTTCGTATCGCCCAAAGCAGCCTCCGCTGCCCGTTGCACATCCAGATCCAGCGTTAGGGTCACCGTTTCACCGGATCGCGCCGACTTTTCGCCCAAAACCTGTAGCACCCGTCCGGCACCATCAACCTCCACCTGCTGACCGCCCCACTCACCCCGCAGGATCGGCTCGAAAGCAGATTCAACCCCCATTTGCCCAACAATGTCTCCCAGGCGATAGCCCTCCTCTTCCATAACCTCTAGGGAGGTTTCATCCACCTCTCCGGTGTAGCCCAAAACATGGGCGGCCAGGTCGCCGTTGGGGTAGTAACGTACCGCTTCCCCTTCGACCTGCACTCCGTTCAAGTTCTGATTCATTTCCGACAGCGCTGTTACCTGCGCGGGGCTAATCCCCCGTGCCACCCGTACCAGACTGGGGGAATAGTAACCCTGTTGTTCTAGCCGGGAGCGGATGAAGTCTTCCTCGACCTCCAGCACACTGGCCAGTCGGCGGATAATGGGCTGCCATTCTTCTTCTGAGTTGGCGATCGGCCATAGGAAAACAGCGAAGGATAAGCGGCTTCCGGCGATGGTTCTGCCCTTACGATCAAGGATGCGCCCCCGCTCCGGTTGGCGCGGAATCAGCCGAATGCGGTTATTGTCGGCCAGTTGCCGATTGTTGACCCCCTGCACTAGCTGCAAGTACGCCAGCCGACTGCCAATTCCCCCCAGCAAGCTCAGCGTAATCAGCACCATCACAACAATCGACTGATAGCGCTGACCAACGGTGCGGGCACTATCTCGCTTGCCACCAGAAGACGGTTGGGTTAGCGTCATATACGCAAATATCCTTAGGAATAGCTAACAGGAGTCTAAACAGTCTGCGAGGTGAATGACTAGAGGGCTTGAGGAACAAACTCTGACAAGAGAGCTAATGCGGGCGATCGCTCATGCCGAAGCAATCCCCATTATTGCATCGGATTTTGTCATTGGTTTGTTATTGGATGGGATTTACCCATTCCTTCGAGTACTTTTCAAAGACCCGTCTGCTAGTCCGGCAACACAGGAAAAATTCGACAGGTTCTCAATGTGTAGCCGTGTGTAGCTGTAGGATAAAATCGCACAAAATTCGGGCACTATCAATTCAATCCCCGAGGTTCTCCGTACTTTTTCTAGCGCTCTAACCAGAGGAGCTGTTCACGCATAGGTTAAGCCGCAAGTATGGCATCAACCAACAGTCTGCTCTCATCTCCAGCGCCTGAACAGAGTGTCTGTACAGAAAACACCAACACCTCAGCGCCGTTGCTCAGATACTCATAGCGCCCACAGGACTTGTGCAACCCTAAGTGAATTTGTTGATGATTTGGCTGCATCCCGCCCACGCTATCAACAAGCACGACGAACGTACCGAAGCTCCACGAATTTCATTTGAAGAATGACAAAGCTTATAGGTATGCTAAGGGACTAGCGTTTTATGGTATCGCTCGTAACCGTTGATTGTTCCTAACTAGCCAAATATAGGAATAATTTCTATGTAGCCCTGCCCCGCCCTGTACCTCATGGAGATCAGTGATTCATGGCTCAGACGCTCACGCACGATGACCCCTCGTCTGTTCAGACCGAAACGCAATATGACGTCGAACTTCATGAGGTGGTTAAGATTTTCAATGGGGAACCAGCCGTTCGAGGAATCAATCTGAAAATTCGGCAGGGCGAGTTCTTTAGTATCCTCGGGCCTTCGGGGTGCGGAAAAACCACCACACTGCGCCTGATTGCAGGCTTTGACGAACCCACATCCGGTGAGGTTTTAATTCGGGGACAGGTTATGGATACGGTGCCGCCCTACCGCCGCCCGGTCAATACGGTCTTTCAAAGCTATGCCCTCTTCAGCCACATGACGGTACGGGACAATATCGCCTTTGGGCTACGCATCCGTCGGTGCAGCAAGGCCGAAACGCAAAAGCGCGTTGCAGAAGTCTTACAACTCGTGAAAATGGAAGATTTTGCCCGCCGCTACCCCAGTCAATTGTCGGGGGGGCAGCAGCAGCGGGTTGCCCTGGCACGGGCACTGGTTAATCGTCCGGCTGTGGTGTTGCTGGATGAACCCTTGGGGGCTCTGGATCTGAAGCTCCGGAAAGAAATGCAGGTTGAGCTTTCGACCCTCCAACGGGAGCTAGGCGTGACCTTCGTGATGGTGACCCACGACCAAGAGGAAGCTCTAAGCCTATCGAATCGCATTGCGGTAATGAACAATGGGCGGGTCGAACAAATTGGCACGCCAAACGAAATTTACGAACATCCCAAAACGCCCTTTGTCGCCGATTTTATTGGGGATACCAATCTTGTGCGGGGATGTGTTGAGTCAGCCGATGGCCAAACCCTACAGATATTGACGGATAGTGGAATGCGCATTTCGGTTCCAGCAACAAAGGACTGGGATGGAGCGATTGGCCGTGCCGTTGTCTTAAGCATCCGCCCTGAGAAGGTGCATATTGGGGCACAGCGGATGGCGGGTGACGAGAACGGCTATGAGGGGCGGGTCAGCACCATTATGTATTTGGGAACCCATGTGCAGTACGTCGTGGATTTACTATCGGGCGATCGCATTACGGTTCTCGAACCCAATCGTCAGGGGCATCTGTTCGCACCCAATGATACGGTGTGCGTTTCCTGGAAGACCCAAGACTGCTTAGCCTTGGCCGATGACGCGGTGGATGGATAACACAACAAATTGCTCAAGCTGTTCATGATGTACGGATCGGTCTGCACCCCTAATAATTCACTGTAGACTGGGTAAACATTTTCGGTAGCCGCTGAGGTTGCGTTTGGCTAAAGCCTCAGCATTAAACTTAATGGCCTGTTCCAACTGCCTTTAAAACGTTGCCCCTGCGAACCACTGTTCCTTCCAGATATGTTCATCATTTGCTTGATGATTTGCTCTGAACAAGGGATGCTAGTTCCAATTCTTATCCACAGGTCTCGCCCTCGCTTTGATAGCGCTCATTGGACTTCACCTGCTCGACCCCATATCCAACGACCCATACCCAACGAATTTAGGAGTGTAGCTAATGTCAAAACGTGGATTCTATCCTCGTCGCCGTTTTCCCCGAATGTCTCCAGGGCGACGCCGTTTTTTGCAATTGTCTACGGCGGCAATGGCAGGCGCGATGCTGACGAACTGTGCCGGCAATATTGCTCAGGATGACTCAGATGCTGCCGATACCGAAGCTGAAGCAACCGCCTCCGATGAGGGATCTGCTGGTGGTGACGACACCCTCCACATCTACAGTTGGTCCAGCTATTTCGATGATGAAACGATCGCTGGATTTGAGGAAGCAACCGGCATTCGCGTCATTGCTGATATTTATGACTCGAATGAAACCATGCTGGCGAAGCTCCAGGCAGGGGGCGGCGGCCAGTACAGCATCATCTATCCATCTGACTACATGATTGAGCAGATGATCGAGATGGACATGCTGCTAGAGCTTGACCATGATGAGCTACCGGATCTGGCTGATTTGATTGACCAGTGGCAAAGCCCACCCTACGACCCCGGCAATGACTACAGCATTCCCTACAGCTGGGGCACAACCGGGCTCATCTACAATACCGCTGAACTGGGTGAGGTCCTGGATTGGGAATACATGTGGGACAACCAGGAAGAGTTGTCTCGCCGCATGACCCTGCTCAACGACGTGCGCGAAGTGGCAGGCATCACGCTGAAGATGCTGGGTTACTCGAATAGCACCGAAGATGCCGCCGAAATCGAAGAGGCGTTCGCCATGCTAGAGGAACTGAAGCCAGCTCTCAGTGCCTTCACGACCGATGGGTGGCGCGATCAAATTGTGCCGGGGGACTTGCTGATTGCCCATGCCTACTCGGTAGATGCACTGGATGCGATCGCCGAAAATGATGACCTTGAGTATGTGGTGCCCTCTAGTGGTGCAACGGTCTGGACAGATGGCATCGCCATTCCCACGACGGCTCCCAACGTCGAGGCAGCCTACGCTTGGATGAACTACGTGCTCAATCCTGATAGCGCGGCTGAGGTCATGTCCCGATTACAGCTCGCTACTCCAAACAATCTCACCCTCGACAAGCTAGATGATGCGCTGAAGGCCGATACACGTCTCTTCCCACCGGAGGAGGTGCTGGCGAAATGCGAAGCACTGGCTCCCGTTGGGGATGCGATCGACCTCTACGATCGCCTCTGGACAGAACTAACCAGCACCTGATTTCCGACTGGTTTTCGGGTAAGTCCTCCCTCTGACATCGCATTAATGCCAGAGGGAGGATACCAATGAGGAATGGCACCCTAGACTTAACCGCAACATACTCTTTCTCATAGCTTGTATGGCCTATGGCAACTGGCTCCCCTATCTCTTCCCCTGAATCGGCCGCGCCAACCTCATTTTTTCAGCGACTGAAACATCGTGCTGCAAAACTAGTAGAACCCTTGGTGCTATTGCTACCAGCAGGGGTGTGGTTGCTGCTGCTGCTAGTCATCCCGATGCTAATGATCCTGGATTTGAGTTTGTTGCCCGACTTTAGACCGGGCAATCCCGTACCCGGTTATGGATTAGGGAACTATCTCAAAATTTTTGAGCGTGTCTATCTGGTGGTGATTTCCCGCTCTCTGATGTTTGCGGTCACTAGCACGCTGCTTTGTCTGTTAATGGGCTTTCCCGTTGCCTATTGGATCGCGCTCATGGCTCCGCAGCGCTGGCGCAACTTACTGTTGCTGGCTTTTGTTCTGCCCCTGTGGACCTCCTCGCTTCTCCGCTCCTATGCCTGGATTACGATCTTGCGACCAACGGGCGTTCTCAACTCATTTTTGACGTCGGTGGGACTGCCATCTCTGCAAATTCTGAATACGCAATCGGCAGTTGTCCTGGGGCTAGCCTACAACTTTCTGCCCTACATGGTCTTAATCCTCTACGCGTCCCTAGAAAAGCTCGATAAACGACTACTAGAAGCGGCGGCTGATTTGGGGGCACCCCCAGCGCAAGTTTTTGCCAAAGTTACAGTGCCGCAATCCCTCCCTGGCATTGCGGCGGGATGCCTGCTGGTTTTCATTACCAGCCTGGGAGATTTCGTCGTCCCAGAATTGCTGGGAGGAGCCTCAAGTATGACAATAGCGCGATTGGTCTACAACCAATTTCTGGGAGCAGCCCGAAACTGGGGTTTTGGCTCTGGGCTAAGTATGCTGCTGATTTTGGCGGTGAGCTTTGCGATCGCCCTGCTTTTGAAGTATGGCGATCGCAAGGCTGAAACCTTGTAGTTTCAAACGTCTGGCTGCTGCGCTAATGTTTTGAGAAACGCCTGATGGGCGGGGTCAGCAAGGCCACGCTGCACAACCTTGAGAACTGCCATCATGTCTCCCGACAGCAACGCAGGAACCACCAGCCAAAGTCCTGGAAACACCCGGCTGCGAATGATCCCTTCGGCATCGGGTTCTAGCACCACAAATTCCTCATTCTGCAACTGATACCAACGGATGCGATTCTCAAACGTATCCCAGACCAAATATTCCTGTACACCGTTGCGGCGATAGGCATTCATCTTTTCCCCGAAATCGAGAGCCGCACTACTGGTGGCAATCTCTGCCACGAGTTCCGGTGCCCCTTCAACGTAGCCATCCTCACTAATACGTGATGTTCCACCCGTCGCTATTCGCAACAACGCATCGGGTTGCGGTTCATTATCCAAATCCAAGCGCGTCGTGGTGTTGTCGGCTCCGCTAACCCCTGGCGTCGCTGCACTGTAAACACCTAGCCAGGTAATTACGTTGAAGTGAGGATTACCATGCAAATTCCGAACGGGAGATGCCACGTAAACGACTCCTTCGATAAGTTCTGCTTTGAAGGCTTCGGAAGTCGTTTTGTAGCGATGTTCAAACTCAGAGCGGGTGAGGCGATCGCCACTGGCTAGGGGGGGCACGGCGGGTGAGCCTACAGGCGGTTGCAGAACCATCATCAACCTCTACAAAAAGCAGCAGGAATGAGAAGAAGATAGTGTCATCTTAGCGAACCCTATCGTTCCAATGCTGCACAATACTCCCGTTATAGCGCTACGCGCTCAGGTAAAAGCCAATCATTTTTTGAAAGCCCCGCGACGCGGGTGCTCGACAGCTAATACTTTGATAAACCCGTCAGTCCTGTTGAAGAATCGATATAGCGAGATTCGAGGACTGACGGATGCGAATAGCACAGGACTGGGCACAAC
>JBCBSL010000081.1:0-17133 GCA_039819145.1 Cyanobacteria bacterium J06638_22 | reverse complement strand
CAAATCATTTTTTGAAAGCCCCGCGACGCGGGGCTTTCAAAAAATGATTGGGTTCTATCTGAGCGCGTAGCGCTATACAACCCAAAAATCATCAAATGACTTTAGTTTTTCGTCGCAAATGCGTAAATCCTAATTAGATATAGATTTTATGCTTGAGCTAATTTTTACGAACCTTGTCTACGTTTTGTACTATCCCATTGCGATCGCCAGCATCTCGCTGGTACTATGCATGTGGAGTTTGTGGCGGCAATCAATATCCCGGAAGTTAAACGAGGCTTGACCCTTCATTACCTCTAAATCTGAGCCTTAGACTTCTCATGATCCTGATATCAACGCTTCTTTTGATAATCACGACATCTCAAAGACGAATCAAAAATGAGATGGTGTTTGCTCAGTCGAAAATTGTGATTCTTTCGTAAACTAAGGCCATCGAGTGAGCGATCGCATGACGTATCAAATGTTGCAAAAGAGTGCGTCATTCTTACCGCGAAAATTACTTTAGATCCATCGTTGCCTGTGATTCTCAACACAGATGCTCAGTAAAACCCTTATTCTGCCGTAGGATGCGTTAGCGTTAGCGTAACCCATCAAAACTTTGCTGCTTTTGGGTTATCTCCTTCGGAGACATTTCACGAACGCTTCGCCCAACACCAACCTACATTAAAACTTTTGTTAGTTCCTTCAAGCGAGTTGCATGGATTCGGACATGGCTGCAATGCAATACATTATCGGTGTTGATATTGGTACGACGAGCACCAAAGCCGAAATCTTTACGACCCAGGGAGAGGGAGTCGTTTGGCAGGCGATCGCCTACCCCTTATCCTCGCCTGCACCCGACATTCAAGAGCAAAACCCCGACGAAATCTTGGATGCCGTTGTCAATAGCATCAGCAGCCTGATGGTGCAGAGTCAGATTCCCCCCTCAGATCTGCTGGGAATCTGCTTCAGTGCTGCGATGCATAGCCTGATCGCTGTTGATTCAAATGGTGATCCTTTAACCCAGAGCATCACCTGGGCCGATCGTCGGAGCGCACGTTGGGTCAATACAATTCGCGAGAAATATGACAGCAAAGCAATTTACCATCGCACGGGGACGCCCATCCACTCCATGTCTCCGTTTGTCAAACTGGTCTGGTTGAAACATGAACAGCCCGATCTGTTTCGGCAAGCTGCGAAGTTCATTTCCATCAAGGAGTATATTTTGTATCGCTGGCTGGGCGAGTATGTGGTGGATTACTCCATTGCCAGTGCGACGGGTTTGTTGAATATGCAAACCCTTAATTGGGATGAAGAAGCGCTTGAAATCGCTGGGATTTACCCTGATCAGCTTTCCCGCATTGTGCCAACGACCTGCCAGCTCACCCCTATCCATGCCAAGTATGCGGAGCAAATGGGTGTGCCTACCCAGCTCCCTATCATTGTTGGTTCGAGTGATGGCCCCCTGGCCAACTTGGGGGTGGGAGCTATTTCTCCCGGTGTGGTGGCAGTGTCAGTCGGCACCAGTGGAGCCATCCGTACCGTGCTGGATCATCCAAGAACTGATCCAGATGAACACTTGTTTTGCTATGCCCTCACGGAGAAGCACTGGGTCGTGGGTGGTGCGGTGAACAATGGGGGACTAATTTTGCGCTGGGTGCGCGATAACCTGGGCGAAACAGAAGTCAACACGGCGCATCTGCTAGAGGCGGATCCTTACAACATTTTGACGGCGATCGCCGCCACGGTTCCTCCCGGAGCAGAAGGGCTGATCTTCCATCCCTACCTGGCCGGAGAGCGGTCTCCATTGTGGGATTCCAATGCGCGGGGAAGTTTGTTTGGGTTGGCCTTACACCATCAAAAGGCACATATTATTCGAGCCGTGTTGGAGGGCGTGGTGTTCAACCTCAAGCTCGTCCTGAATGCCCTACAAGGAGTGACGGGTTCGACAGCGAGCATTCGGGCAACGGGAGGGTTTGCCCGCTCTGAACTCTGGCGACAAATGTTGGCCGATATTTTTAACTGTGATGTTATCGTGCCCCAGAGCTTTGAGGGGTCTTGCTTTGGAGCAGCGCTTCTGGGGTTGTTTGCGTTGGGAGAGCTGCCGTCGCTCGAAGCGGCAGGGGAATTACTGGGTGAGGAACATTGCCATCAACCCATCCCAGCCAATGTCGAAAGCTATCAGGAAGTCATTCCTCTCTACAACGACTTGCTCGACCTATTTCAACCCACCTACGGAAAAATTGCGGCTCTGCAAGCAGCACTGCCGCGACGCGAAGACATGTCATAGGTGGGTGGTAGATTTTCAGAGAGTCTTTCTCCAAGACTTTGCCCTTCGACTACGCTCAGGGCACACAACAACATTGCGCCCCGCTGGCTTCGACTACGCTCAGCCAGCGGGTATATTTTTGGGAGCAATCGCCTTATCTTCGGAATCGTCTGGACAACTTTGTAGTATATTGTAGTATATTCGTTAATAGGCTCGACCAAAGCACAAGGCGGTGAGCGATGCAGTTACGCCGATTCGATAACCCCAAAGACTTTTCCCATTATGCTCAGGACTACTTACTGCGCTATGAAGCAGAGCATAATTTGATGTTAGGCCTTTTACGGTCATTGATAAAAACGCCTGAGCGCTATCCTGAGCCTCCGTATCTGGTGATGTGCTTTGATGACGAAACGACTTCAGAGAGTGTGGATGATCCAGGCAATGTTGTGGCGATCGCCCTCCGCACGCCACCCCATAAATTGGTGCTGTCCAAAGTCCAAGATTTCCAAGCACTCAAGTTGATTGCCGAAGATATCAGAGATGCCTCGCAAGGGGAGCCGCTACCCGGTGTCAGCGGATTGGTTGAGGAAGTCGATACTTTCTTGCAAGTATGGCAAGCGCTCACGGGGCAAAGGCATCGGCTGGCACGGGCAATGCGCATCCATAGGCTAGCTCAGGTGCAGCCGACGGCCTCCATTAGCGGCTACCTCCGACCTGCAACGGCAGCGGATCGCCCGTTGCTGCTGCAATGGTTTCCGGCTTTTGGGGCTGAGATTGGCGAAGGAACTACGGAAGACCCGGAGCAATTAGTTGCGCTGGGACTAAACAAGGGGAGTATTTATCTGTGGGAAGACGAAGAACCTGTTTCTTGGGCTAGTGGCAGTCAGTCGTTACCGACAGCGGCACGGATTGGTCCTGTTTATACACCGCCGGAACATCGACGCAAGGGCTATGCCACAGCTTGTGTGGCTGCGCTCAGTCAAAAGCTCTTGGATGATGGGTGCGATCGTTGCTACCTATTTACCGACTTGGCAAATCCCACGTCAAATCACATCTACTGGGAGATTGGCTACCGCCCACTTTGCGATTGGAACGACTATACGTTTCTGCCTCCGGCGTCGATTGATAATCAAGCTGATAACCAACCCAATCAGAGCTGACCAAACGCTAGAATTTGAGCGGTACTCAACCGAAAATCAGGAATGACGGTTGAGTCAATCGGTGCATCGCCCTGATAAACCCTGTCTTCGTAGCGTCCATTCACCCACACACATAGGGTTATTTGCTGCATTTCTGGATCAATGATCCAGTATTCGGCGATGCCTCGTGCGGCATATTCTGTATGTTTATAGCGATAGTCGCGATCGCGATTCTCTTGCCCCGGGGATACCACCTCAACCACCATGGCAGGCGGTAGCATATCGCGCAGCAAGATAGCTCGCTTGCCCCCTGAAAGTGCTACGTAGGATTCCTCCGAATGCACCATTAGATTGGGAATATGACTTTTGGCACGCTTGCCAGAAACCTCTACTTCTGTGGCGATCGCGATCAGGGCAATGGGGAGGTGCTTTGCCAGTTCAAACAGCAAGTATTTGGCAATGTTGAGATTCACCTGGCTTTCTGTCGGCATTTCCACCAATTCTCCGTCCACCAGTTCATAGCGGGTATCGGTGCCATCGTTGTAGGCAAGATAGTCTTCCATTGTCATGAACGTGGAAGTGCTAGATGTCGTTTGCGTCATAGTTAAAAGCCTCTAGGATGGGCGCATTAAGCAAAACACCGTAACGAAATTCTAGCAGACCTGTTCTTTTATGCTTTCCTTATCCTTATCTCTCTGTAGTATTGCCCTGAGTACAAGGCAAAAGACAAAGAATCGGGTGCAGCTCACTTTTGTAACCCTCACCCTAAATCCCCCTCCCAGAGCGGGAGAGGGACTTTGAATCCGGCTCCCCTTCTCCTTTTTTGGGAGAAGGGGTTGGGGGATGAGGGGCAATTTGCAAAACTGGGATGCGCTCCAAAGAATCTCTTAATTTTGGGTGGCGTGGGCGATGCCCACGCCACCCAAAATTAAGGGTTTTATCAGGGATTTATTTTCTGGCTCTGTACGTTAGAGTGTTGCTTTATGATGGGATTTCGCTGGACTTATTTCTTCGTTTGGATACTGATCGCCCTTGGTTTAATTGGCGTACATTTTCTGTTGCTTGGCATTCCCGGTGCGATCGCCTACGAGGGTTGGCAGGTTGTTTTAAATAACCTGTTCCAGCGCGAAGTGATTGCTGACACTTCCGGTTTAGGGTCAGGGACTTGGGTGTTGGTTCTCATCATTGGCCCGTACCTACCCTGGGGCTTGCCACTGGGCTACATCCTCACAGCCTGGCTTCCCCGCTCACGGGTACAAGGCTTCCCAAAACCCTTCCGCTCTCGCACTACGTGGATTTTGCTTGTCGGTTTGCTGTGGACGTTGCCTGTCGTACTGTACTTCAGCGAATCTGTTCGCGAGATGACCCAGTCGTTTACGTTGCTCCAGACACCCGATATCGGATAGATACCAAGTGTCTGAAGACTTTAAACAACCCTCTAGCGGGCAGCGTTGACAGCGGCCTCGGCATTGACCAGCCCATGCCCGAAGAAGTATTCCTCGGCAGAAACAGGGTCGGGCAGCGGGAAGACACCGGAGAGGCGGTCTTCCATCAGAGTCATTCCCACCTCCCGTTGCAGACGATAGCGGTTGCGATCGCCCGCCGAAAGCGATAGCCCGTCATAGCTGGCGGTGTCTTGCAGGATGGTGGTGATGCGATCGCGATCCATCCCTGGATTCACCCCGCGCATGAGAGCGACGACGCCCGCCACAGTAGGCGCTGAGAAGGATGTCCCCTGCACCTGCACGTAGTAGCCCATCGGATCAAGAGAGACATCCCAGGAATAGCTTGGAATCTCCATACCGTCCCAGAAGCCATCGACCCAGGTGCCTCCAGTGGTCAGGATGCCCCCGCGGTTGAACAAAGTCGTTTCGCCACCGGGGGCGACAACATCCAGCCGTCCGCCGTAGCTGCTGTAGAAGGTGCGACGTCCCTCAAGGTTGGTTGCGCCAACCGAGATGACACCCGGTGTGGCGGCAGGGAACCCGACGCCGTCCAGGTTGTCGTTGCCCGCCGAGGCCACGATCACCAGATCTGGATTCTCATCCAACACATTGAACACCTGATCGACTAGATCTTGATGGGGCCACATGCTTCCCAAGCTCATGTTGATCACATCCACATCCCGCTCGGCAGCATAGCCCACCGCTTCAATGAGGCGAGACGGAGTGATTTCGCCCCCCAACCCAAATACGCGGACGGGCAGGATTTCCGCATTGGGCGCTACCCCAACCACGCCCTGGGCATCAGCGGGCTGGGAGGCAATGACCCCAGCCGACCAGGTGCCATGAAACTCGGCAGAGATTTCGCTACGAATAATATTCCGCATCATTCTGGCCAGCTCGGCATCCGTCAGACTTGGATTCTCCGCTAAGAACCAACCGACATAGGATTCGTAGAGGCTGAGAATTTCGCTATCCGATAGCGCGAAGGTTTCTTGGAAGGCAGGACGCAGGACGGCTAACTCTTCTTGGCTAATCCGGGTATCGGGGTCGCCCGAGACGCAAATGTCCTGAGCGGTGCAGAGCACCTGGTAGTTGGTAAAGTCCCACCCATGGACTTCGCCGGGGAGCAAGTTGGGCGTCGACTCCGGCACGGTGTAAATGCTTTGCGCCAGGTTGGGATGATCCCACTGAATCAGGCTATCGATCACAGCAACGACCACATCTTCGCCGCCATTGCTCCGTTCCCAGGCTTCCGTCGCTCGAACATCGGTTCGTGTTTGTAGAATGCCGCGTTGGGGGGTGCTGTTGAGGTGCCAGGCCAGGGGCAGCAGGTTACTGTCAAACGGGGTATCAAGGGTGGGTAGTGCAGCCAGTTCATCCAGCAAACGCTCGTTGGCGTCAGGGACAGTGCCCGCGTCGGCGAACCGCGCATCCTGCACTTGATAGGACACGGACTGCACAAAGTTTGGTGCGGCAGATTGGATGCCGATTTCCTGGGCTAAGCGGTTGGCGGTATGGAGCACCCCAATGCCATTCTCCCGGAGCGATCGCACCAGATAGCGGTTCTCAGTAAATTGCAGCGGGCGAATCACCTCCAGGTCGTAGCGATAAAGGAGGTACTGGATTTCGCTGTTCGATAGCTCGGACTCGAAGCCAACGACGATTTCGTTCGGCAGCACAACGGTCATTTCAGCAGCATCGTCGCTGACGCCGCTGAGGGAAAGCACAGGAAGCGTATCCTCCACGTAGTTTTGATCCTGAACTCGTTGACGAATGTCGTCGGTGCTCCGCCCTGCGTCAGTTGGGGTTACCAGGGCAAAGCGATCGCCCAAGGGTTCCACATTCACCTCAATTCCCTCGGCAGGCTCCTCTAGCCGTCCATCGCCACGGGTGCCACTACTCATACCCGTTTGCAGATCGTCTTGCAGTTGCAAGTATTGGGGCAAGGCTCCCCGGCTACGGCTCCCCGAAGTGGGACGAAACTGCACGGCCACAATGTCAGGGCGCGATCGCAACGGAATTTGTCGCCCATAGAAGGTGTAGTACAAATCATCGGTGGGCTGGGTATCCGCCATTTGGGCATGGGCGATGCTGGAGAAAGTGATCGCGGTGGGGAGCAGGGCGATCGCCCCCGCCAAACATCCACTCACCATCACACTCGATGCCAGTCGAGTCGAAATCTGTTGAACCAAGCGTTTCATGAGCATTCCTTCCTTTAGCGCAAGGGGTATGCTCCGTTATATTCAGCCCCTTGCAAGAGGTATGCAGGGGAGGCAATTTTAGATGCTGGATTTTGGATCTTGGGTGGGTTGAGTTCCACCCAGATCTTCGACTTCTTCTCGGCTTTCCACAGGTAACGTAGTGGAGCATACAAGAAGTCGAAGATCTTGAGCCTCAGCGGACTTTGGCGAACTTGTTTTTAGATGCAATCGCTGGATTCTTCGCCTACAGTATTCTCACCGTTCAGGTCGCCAAAGCGATCGCGATATCGGGCTAACAAGGCTTCAGCCGTTCGTGCCCTCTCTTCAGCCGTTTCTGCTCGTTCTTCGGCAGCTTTAGCCCCTTGCTCCAACTCCGACATCGTGAGAAAACGCTGCCCATCAGGACGGTACAGTTCTAATTCGTCACCCAAAACAAAGCGCACCTGTAGTCGAGGACTAACCCATCCATTCATTTCCTCAACGTCTGTCAATTCGTCATCGTGCCGCACCCATCCTGTCAACTCCGGCTTGTGTGGGTTATAGACATAGTACTCTTCGACACCGTAGCACTCATAAAACTTGAATGCAGGAAGCACATCCACCCAACTACTTTCAGGAGAAAGGATCTCAAACACAACCTGGGGTGCAATGTCATCTTCGTTCCACTGGCGATAGGAGCCACGATCGCCCTTTGGTCGCCCAAACACCACCATCACATCGGGGGCTTGCCGCACCTTATTGTTTCCTTAAACGGGATACCACAGCAAATCTCCTGCCACAAAGACATCTGGGCGATCGCCAAACAGTAACTCCAGATTCTCTTTGATCATCACAATCCAGCGAAACTGCTTGGTGTTATCGGCCATGGGCTTGCCATCGCTATCTGGGTAGGTAATTGAGGTTTGAGGGGAAGCGGTGGATGTCATTGAGGAATGCCTCTGAAACGCGACTGAAGATCGGGTGTTACAGTCGATGCCTATAGTGTAGCGATCGCCACTGCCTAGATCTGCGACTTCCTCTCGGCTTTCCACAGATAAGGCAGTGGAGCAAGCAAGAAGTCGCAGATCTCAAGCGTCAGTGAGGTTATGAGCGATCGCCCGCAAAATGGATAAAACCCTGTGCAGTGTTGAACGACCAGGCAGGAGCAAAAATACATCGGAAACGCCATACAGCGCGTTCGGTTGTTGTACCAGCTTTAGAAAAGCATAGCTACTACCATTTGTGACCAATCCATAAACAGGTCGTTGGGGGTGGGGAGCTGCAAACATATATCCGAGGGCTTGGGGAATAGCCTGATCAATCCCAAAAGCGGCTCCCTTTGATTCCACAACGACAATCCAAAAGGCATCTTGCACGACCAAGGCATCAATACGTCCCCGCCACGTTTCCTTCCCTTCAGTAACCTCGACCTGAACCGATTCTTCCAGGCGCACTTGATAAGGATAACGATAAAAACCAGCTAGATGGAGGAGAGGAGAAATAACAACCAGTTTGATTAGCCCTTCCGAAAGCTGCCCCTGACGAATCTGGTCAAAATAGTCCTGCTGCACCTGATTTAAAAAATGAGTATCTTCGGTACTGAGATCCGGTTCGACGCATTGCCATTCCTCAAAGAACTGCGGATCCTCGGCCAACCGTAGCGATCGCGTTTCAAGAATTTCGGGAAGCGTCAAACGTCCAATAGCGATCGTCTTGCTCATGGGGTGATGTTTTCTTTGTTGAGAAATGTATTGAGAAATAGTTGATGTCTGCATTTTACAGATACCAGCACAGAAATTCTGGGCACTTTATCTATCACAGGTATTTTGTGTGGTGCTCCTGCATACCTCCACAAGTGGAATGACTAGATCGGGAGCGCACACGCATACATTCCTAGACTCCTTTACACTCCTTACTCCATGCGCTCTTTCCACTCCTTGCTGTCGGACATCGCTGATCCAACGTTTTTGCAGAGCCATTCGTCATCCAACAAACGCCCGTCCAAAATCCAAAATCTAAAGTCTAAAATCTCTTACCTTCTCTCCCTGCTCACCCTGCCCCTCATGACTCCGGTAGCTCCAGTGATCCTGCCAGTGAATCAGATTCCTGCGGGGATCGCACAGATGATGGTGGTGGAAGAAGGGTTTGAACCCTTTGAGGTAACGGGTAGCCTAGAAGCAGGCGATCGCACCCTCGATGATGACAGCTACTACGACGCCTACACCTTCTCAGGGGAAGCGGGAGTGTCTCTCATCATCGAGATGCAAAGCACAGAATTCGATACCTATCTCATCTTGATGGATCGCGACTCCAATCCGGTGGCCTTCAACGACGATAGTGAGGGCACGAACTCTCGCATTGTCGTAACCCTGCCAACAACGGGCATCTATGCTGTGCTTGCCAACTCCTACGGCTCAGGGGAAATCGGGAGCTATCGCCTGACGATCCGGGAGGAAAATGCGACGACGGCTCTCCCCTCTGGCAGCAGAACGACGGTTGAACTAGAGGAGACTGAAGGTTTGCCGCAGGCTGATGCGCTGATGCAACAGATAGATCAGCTTGAGAGTCAGGGGCGTTATCGAGAGGCGATTCCGCTCGCCCAGCAGGCGATCGCCATCCGTGAGGAGGCGCTGGGTGCGGAGGCATTGCCGGTGGCCGATAGCCTGAACCAGTTGGGGTTGCTCCATCGGGCGCAGGGCAATTACAGTGCGGCAGAACCGCTTTATCAGCGGGCTTTGGCCATCCGCGAGGCAGGCTTAGGTTCGGATCATCCCGATGTGGCCGAGAGCCTGAATAATTTGGCCGTGCTCTATTACACCCAGGGAAACTATACGGCAGCGATTCCCTTGTTGGAGCGATCGCTCAGCATCCTTGAATCGGTCTTGGGTGAAGACCATGAAGCGGTGGGCATAGCGCTGAACAACCTGGCACAACTGTATGAATTTCAGGGCGACTATTTCCGAGCAGAGCAAGCTTTTCAGCGATCGCTCCCCATCCTTGAACAAACCTTGGGAGCCGACCATCCTAACGTGGCATCCAGTCTAAATAATCTGGCGGCTTTGTATCGGCTCCAGGGCAATTATGCGGCGGCGGAACCGTTGTATCAGCAATCGCTTGCCATCCGCTTACGGGTGTTGGGGGAGAACCACCCCGATGTTGCCGACAGCTACAACAACCTGGCATCCATGTATATCGACCAAGGAAACTATGATCAAGCGGAATCGCTGTATCAGCGGGCGATCGCCATTGAAGAAGCGACGGTAGGGCCGACCCATCCGGATGTGGCTCAAACCCTTAACAATTTGGCAGAACTGTATCGCATCCAAGGCGACTACAGTGCAGCCGAGCCGT
The DNA here is from genome assembly GCA_039819145.1 of Cyanobacteria bacterium J06638_22. Taxonomy (GTDB): domain Bacteria; phylum Cyanobacteriota; class Cyanobacteriia; order Elainellales; family Elainellaceae; genus Vacuolonema. Next base: position 6,773 of record JBCBSL010000081.1, on the reverse strand, counting down.
TGTATCGCCAGTCTCTCGAAATTCGGGAGGCGGCGCTTGGCGAAGCCCATCCCGTTATCGCCTATACCTTGAATAACTTGGCGACCCTGTACCACGCCCAAGGAGATGATGCGGCTGCTATTCCTTTGTATGAGCGGGCGCGCCAGATCTTTGAAGGTGCGATCGGGCGGAATCATCCCTTTATGGCCACAACCCTCAACAATCTGGGGGCTATGTATGCTGAACAAGGGGAGATCGCGACAGCCGAGGCGCTGTATCAGGCAGCCATTGATATTTTGGAAGCAACGGTGGGCGAGACGCATCCCCGCTTAGCCGATAGCCTGATTAATCTGGGCAGCTCGGCCTGGGTGCGGGGCGATCGCACAGAAGCATTGGCATCCCTGGGACGAGCGGCAGAGATTCAAGAACAAAACTTGGGGCTGACGCTGGCGCTTGGCTCTGAAGCACGCAGACGAGCCTACATCTCGACCCTGACTTTTCACACGAATATGACGGTATCGCTGCATTTGCAGGAAGCTGTTGACCAACCGGAGGCGGCGGAGTTGGCGCTGACCACGGTGCTGCGGCGCAAGGGGCGGGTGCTGGATGCCACGACCGATAGTTTTCGTACCCTGCGGCAACAGGTGACGCCAGAAAATCAGGCCTTGCTCGATGAGCTGCGGGTGCTCGAAACGCAACGAGCTACCTTGGAATTTTCCAGTACGGTCGGGCAGGCGGGCGATCGCCTGTCTACCCTCGAAACCCGCGCGGAGGAACTGCGAAACCTTTTGGCTCAGCGCAGTGCCGAGTTTCGCAGGGAAACTCAACCCATCACCATTGCAGGGGTGCAACAGCAGATTCCCACCGATGCGGCGCTGGTGGAGCTGGTGCGCTATGACACCTACAACCCCCGACAGGAAGGCTTTGGTTCGCCCCGCTATGCCGCCTATGTGTTGTTCCGCGACGGAGCGCCCCGCTGGGTTGATCTGGGCGATGCCGAGACCTTGGATGCACAGGTATTTGCCTTCCGCGACGCCCTCAGCAATCCCGACTCAAACATTCAAACCATTGCCCGCGAGTTGGACGTGCAACTGATGCAGCCGATCCGCGAGTTGGTGGGCGACACCCCGCACCTGCTGATCTCACCCGACGGAACCCTTAACCTGATTCCCTTTGCTGCATTGATGGATGAAGGCAATGCCTACTTGGCCGAGCGCTACACGTTTACCTATCTGACCTCCGGGCGCGATCTCGTGCGGATGCAGCGTGATGGAGGTGCTGGGCAACGCTCAGTGCTGATTGCCAACCCTGACTATGATGCTGGGGAGATCCCCCCTAGCCCCCCTTACCAAGGGGGGAATCAAGCTCAAAGTCCCCCTTATGAAGGGGGATTTAGGGGGATCTTCCAAGCTGCAACCGGAGAGATCCCCCCTAGCCCCCCTTATCAAGGGGGGGATCGAACTCAAAGTTCCCCTTATCAAGGGGAATTGAGAGAGATCTCCGGTCAACGCTCCAGTGATTTCGGTAACCTGGAGGCATTCGCGCCCCTCCCCGGTACCCAGGAAGAGCTGGAGGCGATCGCCCCCCTCCTGCCCAACCCATTGCTTTTGCAGGGAGCCACCGCTACCGAAGCGGCCTTAAAGCAGGTGGAAAATCCCAACATTTTGCACATCGCCACCCACGGCTTCTTCTTGCAGGATCAGGACTGTCTGGCGGTGCCCAATGCTCGCAGCGGTGGACGAGAGGCTTACGTCACCATTGAATCCGCCACCGAAACAGACTGCATCCCCACGCCCCGCAATGTAGAAGACCCATTGCTGCGATCGGGTCTGGTCTTTGCTGGGGTGAATCAACGCACCCCCTCCCAGGAGGTTGATGACGGGGTGCTGACGGCGCAAGAGGTTGCCCGAATGAACTTGGATGGGACGCAACTCGTTGTGTTGTCGGCCTGTGAAACGGGCTTGGGCAATGTGGTGAACGGGGAAGGAGTCTATGGTCTACGCCGTGCCTTTGTGTTGGCCGGTGCCGAGAGCCAACTGATGAGCCTCTGGCAAGTGGATGACTTTGGCACCAGTACACTGATGCAGGGTTACTACGAGCGGATAACGGCAGGAACCGGACGCAGCGAAGCCCTGCGCGAGGTGCAGCAAGAGTTGCTCAACACCGGAGCCTATGAGCACCCCTATTATTGGGCGGGCTTTATTTTTTCGGGCGACTGGCGATCGCTGGAGTCGCTATGAGCCAAAGGGCATGGCATTGACGTTCCCTTGCATACCTGATGTGTGCCCGCCACTATGTAAGAGTGCTTGTCCCGATATCTAACGTGGCGCGATATCTGATTAGGAGCGATTGTCCATGCGCTCTCCCAAGTCGCACCGAACTTACATCAAGGCGACGAAAACCAGAACCCAATGGGGTTTTGTAGATTTCGTGCTGCGAATCTTTAGGAAGAGGGTGGCATTGCTGCTCTTGCTGCTGATAGGGATGGTGACTCCCCTCGTGCTTGTTCTAGATGATACGCGGCCTGCAATTGCCCAAGCCCCTAACCAAACCGCATCTTCCTTGACGCCAGAGCAAACCGCGATGCTGGAAGAAGCTACACAATTGAATCGACAGGTGCTAGCGCTGCATCAGCAGGGGCGTTACCAAGAGGCGATGCTGCTAGCCGAACAAGCCCTGGAGATGCGTGAGGCGATTTTGAGCGAAAGTCATCCCGATGTGGCGATTAGTCTGAACAATTTGGCGCTATTGCATGAAGAGTTGGGAAATTATGCAGCAGCGGAACCACTTTATGAGCGATCGCTCCGGATTTGCGAAACGCTGTTTGGAGCGGATCACCCTGATGTGGCGTTGAGCCTTAATAATCTGGCGGAGTTGTATCGTTCTCAAGGGGATTATGACTCTGCCGAAGCGCTCTTGCAGCGATCGCTAGCGATTTTTGAAGGGGCGTTAGGTGAAAATGATCCCACCCTCGCCCAAAGCCTCAATAATTTAGCCGAGTTATACAGGATTCGGGGCGATTATGCGGCGGCGGCACCCCTCTATCAACGAGCGCTTGCGATCCGCGCAGCCGCCTTGGGCAACCGCCATCCCGATGTCGCCCAAAGCTTGAACAATCTCGCGTTGCTATACCACAGCCAGGGGGATTATGCGGCGGCGGAACCGCTGTATGAGCGATCGCTCGCCATGTACGAAGCGACGCTAGGAGATACGCATCCGAATGTAGCCCTGAACCTTAACAACTTGGCGGGGTTGTATCAAGACCAAGGAAATTATGCGGCTGCCGAACCGCTGTTTCAGCAAGCCCTCAGCATTTATGAGATGGTGCTGGGTCGCAATCATCCCACGGTGGCACTGAGCCTGAATAATCTCGCGGGACTCTACCAAGACCAAGGCGATTATGCGGCGGCGGAATCGCTGTATCAGCGATCGCTCACCCTCTACGAAACAGTGCTGGGGGACAATCATCCCGAGGTAGCCCAAAGCCTCAATAATCTGGGAGTGTTGTATCACAGCCAGGGAAACTATGCCGCTGCCGAGCCCCTGTATCAGCGATCGCTTGCCATCTACGAAACAGCGTTGGGGGAAGACCATCCCAGCCTCGCCCTCAGCCTCAACAACTTAGCAGGGCTGTATCACGAACAAGGGAATTACACCGCCGCCGAGCCCCTGTATCAGCGATCGCTCACCATTTATGAAACGGCGTTGGGAGAAAATCACCCCAGCGTAGCGCTCAGCCTCAACAATCTGGCGGTACTCTATCAAATTCTGGGCGATGTCGCTGCTGCCGAGTCGTCCTTTCAGCGATCGCTTACTATCCTTGAAACGGCCTTGGGCGATATCCATCCCGATGTGGCTCAAAGCCTCGGTAATTTGGCGCTGCTGTATCAAGAGCAAGGAAATTATGCCGCAGCGGAACCGCTGTATCAGCGATCGCTCACGATTTACGAAACGACTTTGGGCGAGCACCACCCGAGTGTGGCGCTGAGCCTCAATAATCTGGGGACGTTGTATCAGGATCAGGGGGACTATGCGGCGGCGGAACCGCTGTATCGGCGATCCCTCGCCATTTACGAAATGGCCTTGGGCGAACACCACCCCAATGTGGCGACGAATCTCAACAACCTGGCAGAGCTGTATCGGATGCAGGGCGATTATGCTAGGGCGCTGCCGTTGTACGAGCGATCGGCAGAAAGCCAGGAAGCGCAACTGACGTTGAACCTGGCGGTGACCTCTGAGGCACGGCGACGAGCCTATCTATCCACCCTTGCCGACGAAACCGATCTCCTGATTTCTTTACATCTCCAAGACACGCCGGATGCGGCGGCTCTGGCACTGACCACCCTTCTGCGGCGCAAAGGGCGTGTGTTAGATGCCACTGCCGAGAGCTATGGGGCATTTCGAGAACAGTTGACGCCAGAAAATCAGATATTGCTGGATGAACTGGAGGGGATTGAAACCCAGCGAGCGAATCTGGTGTTTGGCAGCCCTGTGGCGGGGCAAGCCGCTCTGTTGGCGGAGTTAGAAGCCCGTGCCGAGACCTTGCAGGATACCCTGGCCCGGCGCAGTGCCGAGTTCCGCGAAGAAATCCAGCCCGTGACCCTAGAGGCGGTGCAGCAGCAGATTCCATCCAATGGGGCCTTGGTCGAACTGGTGCGCTATCGACCCGTTGATGCCGCTGCCCCTCGACAAGAGCGCCTGGGTGCACCCCGCTATGCGGCCTATGTGTTGTTTCGGAATGGCACCCTGCGCTCGGTAGACTTGGGCGATGCCGAAGCGCTGGACTTGCAGCTCTTTGCCTTCCGCGATGCCCTCCGCACCCCCAGCTCCCCGATTCAACCCCTCGCCCGTGAGCTGGACACCCAACTGATGCAGCCGATCCGTGCGCTCCTCGGCAATGCCACGCACTTGCTGATTTCCCCCGATGGTGCCCTCAACCTGATTCCTTTTGCCGCGCTGGTGGATGAGACCAACACCTATCTGGCCGAGCGCTATACCTTCACCTACCTCACCTCCGGGCGCGACCTCTTGCGGATGCAACAGGAGAGCGAAACAGGTCAACGTCCAGTTTTAATTGCCAATCCTGATTACGATGCGACGGAGATCCCCCCTAGCCCCCCTTATCAAAGGGGGGATCGAACTCAAAGTCCCCCTTATCAAGGGGGATTTAGGGGGATCTCCCAAGCTGCAACCGAAAGGATCCCCCCTAGCCCCTCTTATCAAGGGGGGGATCGAACTCAAAGTCCCCCTTATCAAGGGGGATTTAGGGGGATCTCCAACCAGCGCTCCAGTGATTTCAGTAGCCTGGGAACGTTCGCTCCGCTTCCCGGTACCCAAGAGGAAGTGGATGCGATCGCCCCCCTCCTGCCCGACCCCTTGCTGCTAGAAGGAAGCAGCGCTACCGAGGAAGCTCTGAAGCAAGTCGATCGCCCCAGCATTCTGCACATCGCCACCCACGGGTTCTTTTTGCAAGATCAAGATTGTCTGGCGGTGCCGAGTGCCCAGAGCCGCCCCCGCGATGCCTTTGTGCAACTCAACGTCAATGCGCCGACAGACTGCATTCCCATTCCCCGCAACGTTGAAGATCCGTTGTTGCGATCGGGGCTGGTGTTTGCTGGAGCTAACCAGCGCGAGCAATTGCCAGTGGGCAGCGAAGATGGCGTGTTGACGGCGCAAGAAGTGGCACAGATGAACCTACGCGGCACGCAACTGGTGGTGCTATCTGCTTGCGAAACGGGCCTCGGCAATGTCGTGAATGGAGACGGAATTTATGGCCTGCGGCGAGCGTTCGTCTTAGCGGGAGCCGAGAGTCAACTGATGAGCTTGTGGAAAGTCGATGATTTTGGCACCAGTGCGCTGATGCAGGGCTACTATGAACGGTTGATGGACGGAGCCGAACGGAGCGAAGCCCTGCGCGAGGTGCAGCAGGAACTGCTCAATTCTAAAACCTACGCGCACCCCTACTACTGGGCAGGGTTCATTTTCTCGGGAAATTGGCGATCGCTAGAGTCCCTATAAAGCAACGGTTAGGATTTCTCAACCCGCTTGCATACCTGTCTTACGCCAGCAACTATATGGGAGCGGCCACTGCTGTATTTCAGGAGATTGCCCATGCGCCCCTACTTCTCCCCCAAAGCTCTCCTATCATCGCTTTACCAAACAAACGGAACTCCACCTCCGAGACCGTCGAGGTGGAGTTCCACATTGCTAGCCCTGTTAGTGCTGCCATTTCTGGCTCTAACAGTTCCTGTGTCTCTGGTGCTGGGAACCCCCCGACCTGCTCTGCCCCAAACCCTTACCCCAGAGCAAAACGCTGCCCTGCAAGAAGCAGAGCAGTTGGATCAACAGGCGGTGCAACTGTATCAACAGGGACGCTATAACGAAGCAATTCCTCTAGCACAACAAGCCTTAGAACTTCGTGAGACGGTGTTGGGCGATACCCACCCCGATGTGGCCATCAGCCTTAATAATCTGGCCGAGTTGTATCGTCTCCAGGGCAATTACGCGGCGGCCGAACCGCTGTATCAGCGATCGCTCACCATTCTTGAGGCGGCGTTGGGCGACAACCATCCCACTGTAGCCACCAGCCTCAATAATCTGGCCTTGTTGTATCAAGATCAGGGCAATTATGCGGCGGCCGAACCGCTGTATCAGCGATCGCTCACCATTCGTGAGACAGCGTTGGGAGAAACTCATCCCGATGTGGCCATCAGCCTCAATAATCTGGCCGAGTTGTATCGTCTCCAGGGCAATTACGCGGCGGCCGAACCGCTGTATCAGCGATCGCTCACCAT
>JBCBSL010000080.1:0-17392 GCA_039819145.1 Cyanobacteria bacterium J06638_22 | reverse complement strand
TCACAGCTACTGGAGTTAACATTTGCAACCCGTTCGACGAACCCACGGGTTGCAAATGTTAACTCCAGTAGCTGTGAAATCCTGCACATTGCGAGTTACCAGGGTCAGGTCATAGACCAGCGCAGTCGCCGCAAGCTGCTTGTCTATCGCATTTTCAGGATGTGGAACGCGTAGCCGTCCCCAAACTTGGGCTTCGTCTTTGCCAAAATCGAGAATATTGTCAGCGTAATCATTCAGCAGGGTTTGCAGCCAACTCTCTAACAGGCTGGCCTGAGTCAAATCGCCCCGATAGCGGATGAGGTCAACGCCCCGGCGGAGCTCGCCAATAGTGATGACGCTGATGTAGGCCGATGCGTTTTGCTCAATCAGTTGACGAAAGAATTGGGTGACGCCGGGATTCGCGCGATCGCGTTTACGCAGCTCACTAACAATGTTCGTATCAAGTAAATACATCGGTCGAGCCGTTCGGTGTGGGCGGCTCCTGAATGCGGGCGAAGTCTGCATCCGTTCCCGCGTCAGGCATTTGGTTAAGAATCTCAAGAAATGTCTTTTTCTTCGGACGGAGTAGTGCCTCTTCTAGAATGCGTCGGTGTTCTGCCTCCGCACTGACGCCGTGGCGACGCGCTCGCTCCTTCAGTGCTTGGGCGATCGCATCATCAACATTGCGAACGATCAAATTTGCCATTGCGGTGATCTGAGTTAGAGGAAAGGGCTACTAAAATGATAGCAGTGCTATCAAAAGCACATGCAAGCTGGATTGGCCTGACTTCGAGCGATCGCTTCAGAGGCGTCAAACCTGCCTTGTCGCCTATATCGTGATAAGGTTCTGCCTAGTATTTTTATCTACCTACATTCTTTTTGGCTGGAGACGCATCATCATGAGATTGTCAGACCGTTTGCAACGCGACTTCAGCACAACGACGCTGGCTCTGATTCCAGTGGCGATTGTCCTGAATCTAGTCCTTGGGCAAACGATTTCTTTGCTAAAGTTGCCGCTTTTCCTCGACTCCCTCGGAACCGTTTTAGTGGCGATCCTCTCTGGCCCCTGGGCAGCCGCTGTAACTGGGTTACTAACCAACCTGCTCGGAGGATTTATCGATCCCTTCTTTCCCGCTTTTGCGCCAGTGGCGATCGTGGTGGGTCTGGTAGCAGGCTTTTGTGCCAAGGCGGGTTGGTTTCGGGCCTGGTGGAAAGTCACCCTCACAGGATTGTTGGTTGGGCTGGCAGCAACGCTCGTTGCAACCCCCATCCGTGTGTTCCTATTTGGCGGCGTGACAGGCAGTGGGTCGTCTTTCTTCATCGCTTATCTGCTGGCAACGGGAAATGCGATGGTGCAGTCCGTGTTTGCCGTGACCTTCCTCTCCAACCTTCTGGATAAGGTCATCACAGCAATCATGTGCTGGATCATCGTGTTGCGTTTGTCACGACGGTACATTTCCCGCTTCCCTCGCGCGGAGAATGTGTTGTCGATCGCAGGAACACCGAAGAATGAAGAAGTCTTGCGATAATCCTGCGGCACAGGTCCATGGTTTGCCTCTACCCAAACATGGTCATCATTTGACTGAACGCACGATGAGATCCAAACTCCAGATGAAATCCAAACTCCAAGAACCATCTCCTACGTAATCCTCGTGTTTGCCATTCCACTCAATCCCTTCACGAAATTGACGATCGCCCTCTGTGCGATCGCCCTCGGTTTTGGGATGGTCGGCGATGGCTGGGCTATCGGGATTCTTCTCGGTGTATTGTTGCCCTGGAGTGCTGGGATGGGGATTTTGCGTCCAGTCCTACAACGCGTATTTTGGGCGATCGCCCCTCTGGCGCTGTTTCTTATTCCGATTCATGGATTTTTTCACCCCGGCACCACGATTCTCCTCACCGTGGATTCCTTCACCGTGACCCAGGAAGGTCTTGCCTATGCCTATCGCCTCCTCTCCCGACTCACAGTATTGGCGGCGGCGCTCCTCTCCTTCTCCCTCAGCACAACGCCCGCCGAATTAATCGCCGTTCTGACGCAGCGCGGCGTATCGCCTGCTCTGACTTACTTGCTGATCAGCCCATTTCAACTGATTCCCGAGATTCGGACAAAAGCCGCGACGATTCTAGCGGCTCAGCAAGCGCGGGGCATGGGAACAGGGGGGAATCTTTGGCAGCGGGGGCGGGCGCTGATGCCGATGGTGGTGCCGCTCGTGTTGGGAGCGTTGGTGGATGCGGAAGAGCGGGCGATGGCCTTGGAAGCACGAGCCTTTCGCGCAGGGGGTCGAAAAACGAGCCTGGTACAGATTCCCGATGCTGTTGCTCAACACTGGCTGCGATGGGGATTGTTGGGCTTCACAGTGGTGCTAGTCGGTTGGAGCCAATGGCAATTCTTCACCTCGCGAATCTAACCTATACCTATCCCCATACCTCAAAACCAGCACTGAACGGGCTTTCCCTATCGGTGGAGCCGGGAGAACTGGTGGCGATCGCCGGCGGCAATGATTCCGGCAAATCGACCCTGTGCTACGCTCTGACAGGATTTATCCCCCATTTTTTCCAGGGCACATGGGAGGGCGATGCTTGGATTGCCGGGAAGCGGGTGGCCAATACGCCCCTAGCAGCGATCGCTCCTGTAGCGGGATTGGTGTTTCAATCGCCAGCGAATCAACTGTCCCGAACAAAGCCAACGGTGTATGAGGAACTGGCCTTTGGGTTAGAGAACCTGGGCATTGCCCCGACGGAGATGCGCGATCGCATCGACACCATCCTGGATTCTCTGAACATCACAGCCCTGGCTGACCGATCGCCCCTCGCTCTCTCGGGCGGTGAGCAACAGCGGGTGGCGATCGCCGCCATCCTCGTCATGCAGCCCAAGGTGTTGGTCTTGGATGAACCCACTACCCAGCTCGACCCCCAGGGCGCGGCATCGATCTTCTCGCTGCTGACCCAACTGCGCCAACAGGGAACCACCATCATCGTTGCAACCCATGATTTAGAGGCGATCGCCCGCCATGCGACCCGTGTGCTGCTACTGCACGCCGGACAGGTATGCCACGATGGTACGCCACAAGCAGTACTAGCTGATGAACGTTTGGAGGCATGGGGTATCGGTCATACTCCGTATACCCAGGTGGCCAAACAAGCCCAGATCTCTGGAATTCTGCCATCAACCCAACCGTTACCCATAACCCTGGAGGGAGCGATCGCGCACTTCCAATCTGCAAAGCGCCTCCCTCAACCTGTCCCTGCTGTGGCAAACACCCCAAAGCGAGCACGGAGTGAGGCGCCTATCGTGCGTTTTGAGTCAGTTTCCTTTGCCTATCCGCATCACGCCTCGATCCTAAACAACATTGATCTAACCCTCGCCCCCGGTGAGCAAGTGGCGCTATTGGGAGGCAATGGCGTAGGCAAAACCACGCTGGTGAAACACCTCAATGGTTTATTGCGCCCCACAGAGGGAACGGTGTGGATTGGCGATCGCTCTACCCACCGCCACACGACAGCTCAACTAGCTCAACAGGTCGGCTATGTCTTCCAAAACCCAAACGATCAGCTCTTCTGTAGCACCGTCGCAGCAGAGATCGCCTTTGGCCTCAAAAATCTGGGCGTTTCCAGAGCGGCTATTGACACACGAATTGAGCAAGCCCTCGAAACCTTTGGGCTAGAAGAATTTGCCGATGCAAATCCCTATGACCTGAGCCTGCCCTGGCGCAAACTCATTGCCTGTGCCTGTGTCTTTGCCATGCAACCCGCCCTGATTGTGCTGGACGAACCCGCCATTGGGTTTGATGCTCAGCAAAGGCAAACTCTGAGTGCCGCCCTGACCCAGCTTCGGCAATGGGGAACAACCCTCGTTCTGATTAGCCACAACAGCGATTTTGTCGTGCAGCACTGCGATCGCCTCCTCCTTCTCCAAGACGGCAGAATTCGCTTGGATGGGAGTGCGGCTGAGGTACTGTGCCATGCCGAGCGACTCCGCGATGCGGGGGTGCGCCTGCCCCAGGTGACACGCTTGGGAATGGGCTTAGGATTGAGGGCGATCGCCACGCCAGAGGCCTTGCTAGCCCACTACGACAAAGCCTTTGGTAAAGCTCTGTAAAGCTTGCGGAAAGCGGATTTGGGGCGATTGCTAGTCGCCGGGAACGAATCGCAGTACGCTGTTAGCAGTTTATTCTTACTGTTCACTACTAAACCTGCAAAGTTGAGGCTATATACCTTATGCGACAAATCAATTTTGTGGTCATCTTTGTAATCTGTCTGGCATTGGTGTTGTTTGGCATCGAGAATACCGAATCCTCTGTTATCCATGTCGTTCCGGGTGTGGATGTATCTGCACCACTGTCCGTCGAGTTGTTGGTTGCCGCAGGCATTGGAGCTGTGCTGGCCTGGATCTTTAGTGTATGGACTGGCTTACAATATCGGTTCCAAACCAAACCCGAAATCAATCGCCGGGAAGGGCGCATCGAAGAACTCGAACAAGATGTGGAACGCTACAAGGTCGAGCTGCAAGAGCAGCAACGCCTTTTGCCCTCATCCGAGTCTCAAGCTCAGGATGTCGAAGTAACAGAAGTGGTGGCGAAGTAACACGCTACAACCTCAGGCAATCAACCATGCACCTAGCGACGACTCGAACTGCGTCGTCGCTTCGGTTTGTTTTGGGGTTTGGGCGCTGGTTTGAGTTCGGCGGTCAGACGACGGCTGACATCCTTGAAAACATCGCGGCGGACAGAGGGATAATCGCTCACCCACAGGTCATAATCCACCAGATGCACGTCTGAGAACTGTGAAATGTAACTCAGGTCAGGGCGATTTGACATGACCAGCATTTCAGCGCGATCGCCCGGACGAATCATTTGGTGTGCCCGCTGCAAAGGCACCTGAATCAGCGTCGAAAATCCTTGCTTATCGGCAACTTCCAAATTGAGGCGGCGCTCCCGATTCTCCACCACCACTAATTCTCCCTGTTTGTTGACGGTTTCTTCCGTTCCCACCACCTCTTCACTGGGGAACGCATCGATAACCCGCCCGCGCCAAAACCCGGCATAGGGATAGCGTCGCGCTTTAATATTCCGCAAACTGGCCCAATAGACAGGACTCCACAGCCAATACAACCCCGTGACAATCCCAATTACAAACTCCAGGATCTCAAACCCGCTCGGCAGAACAGCATTCAGTATGAAAGCGGCCAAGACCCCAATGATGGAAATCAGCAGCCGTCTGAGAAAATCGGCCCATTGGCCTGACATGTAGCGATACTGTTCGCCAGTGGCATAGCGTGGCACGAGTTCTTCGAATGTTTCACGGGTAATGGGGATGAGCATAGGAAATTCGTCAAGCAAAGGCTGGAAGCAAGTGTCAGCTGTATCCTTAGGCGTTGGAACCAAGGAGCAGCTAGTTACTTGAGCCTAGCATTTGGACGAATCTCCGGGTTAAATCTGAGGGCTCCTCGGGTAAATCTACGGATTCTTCGAGGTGAATCATTGAAACTTCGGGACTGAATTTCTCAAAATTCCGTATATGTCTCGACGTCTCAAATGGAAATTACAAGGCACAATGTTATTACTTCTGGAGAACGCATTTCAGAAAAGTCGTGAAGACTAAGGGGGCAATCAAGGTCCATCGACTTTTCTGCTAAGGAAAGCGTCCTTACAGGTGAACTGCCTGACCTTTGGGGGCTTATGAGGTCAGGCATTTTTCTCTTCAAATCACGATGAATAAAGCAGTCCTGAGCAAGGCAAGTAGCTGCAACGGCAGTTTGGCGTTAGGTCGAGTCAAGTAGAACGCCAGCGTCCAGTCGGCTACTGCGGGAGCCAAAGTGTGGGAGTCGGGGCATGGATGCCAGGGCGATCGCCTTCATTCGGTTCCCATAGCGCTGTTCATTTTTCCTTGCGGCTTGGGCATTCTGATACTGCAATGTTGTGCCACTCCTTGCAGAAGAGGCGGTGGCAGCGTTGTAGATGGGTGGCGGCTTCAGAATTTGCCAGTCTCTACACTGTAGAGAGAGCGTTTTCTGTTCGATTAAAGACTGACAGATTGAGGATATATCTGGGTCCTACCTGCACTTGTGCCCCTGGAGGAAGGTTGTTGATGATTGGACTGTTGAATGTCGGGGTTTGGGCGCTAGCCTTTGTTCTTTTAATCCCAATTGTTGTGCTGGTAGTGGAATGTGTCGCAGCCCTATTCCCTGCCCCTGCTCGACGTGAGGTTACAACAACGGAGCCCTCCCTCGCCATTTTGATGCCAGCCCACAATGAGGCGTTGGTCATTGGTGAAACTCTAGCCGCTCTCACACCCCAATTGGGCGAGGGCGATCGCCTGGTGGTTATTGCAGATAACTGCGACGACGAGACCGCCGACATCGCTCGCCAAGCCGGGGCAACGGTGATTGAGCGGTTCAATGCCGTAGAGCGCGGAAAAGGCTATGCGCTTGACTATGGGATGCAGCATCTGGCAGGCGATCCGCCAGATGTGGTGGTGCTGGTCGATGCCGATTGTCATGTCGAAACGGGGGCGATCGCCAAAATTGTCGAGCTGGCTCACCGGACCCAGCGCCCGACCCAAGCAATTTATCTAATGGAACTCCCAGCCCAGTTCAAGCCCAGTAGCGCCATCTCAGCCCTGGCCTTCACAGTGAAAAATCTGGTGCGTCCCCGTGGATTGGATGCCCTCGGATTTCCCTGCTTACTGACAGGAAGCGGGATGGCATTTCCCTGGACGCAATTGGTCGATGCCCCCCTTGCTAGCAGCAATATTGTGGAAGACATGCAGCTGGGTTTGGATTTGGCGATCGCCAAGCATCCGCCCGTACTCTGCCGCGAAGCGCGGGTTACAGGCATTCTGCCACAGCAAGATAGTGCCGCTCGCAGCCAGCGCACCCGTTGGGAGCATGGACATATGCAAACCTTGCTAACCCAGGTGCCCCGCCTGCTGGGGGCTGGATTGCAACAAGGTCGCCTAGATTTGACCGCCCTGGGGATGGATTTGATTGTGCCACCGCTGTCCTTGCTGGTGATGTTGTGGTTTGGGGGAATGGTCGTGTTGCTTGGCACCACGTTGATGGGCGCAACCGCAGGCGGGGCGATCGCCCTGGGTCTGGGAGGTGTTCTCATGACAGGGGCGATCATCCTGGCATGGGCGGTTTTCGCTCGCAAAACCATTCCTGCCATGACCCTGCTCAGCATTCCCTTCTATCTGCTCTGGAAAATTCCTCTCTACGCTAGCTTTTTGGTTAAGCGCCAAACCCGCTGGGTTCGCACAGAACGGGATGCGGTGAAAGAGTAGCCGTAGCACTTCAATGGGCTTTGGAGTGAATGTGCAGATAAACGCAAAGAAATGGAACGCAGATGAACGCGGATCAACGCAGACAATTCTTTCTTTGTGCCTTTGTGTTTTTTTTCACAGATTCAGGCGCTAGTTAGGGAGGACACACTGGCTCGAAATCCGGCTTGGTTGAGTGCTGTTACCACGCCCGCATAGTCTTGCACCCGGAATTGACTTCCAAGCCTCACTAGTTCACGGCGATGCTCGTTAGTGATGATGGCAATGACGGGGGTTTTGCAGCGGCTTTCGTCGCCTCGGTTCTTCATCAGTACGTTGCGGAATTCGTGCAAGTAGGTGATATCTTCGGCCACTTGGGGTTCCAGTTCCACCATCACAAGCTGCACGGCATCAATGGGTTCGACGTCATCGACGATCATCTGTACGCGGTCATCGCGGCGATCGACCTTGCCCCATACCATCAGCCGCGCATCTTCCGAGAGCATTTCCCCAATGCGCTGAAACGACTTGGGAAAGACCACGGCTTCCGATTGGCCGCTGAGATCTTCTAGCTGCAGGATGGCCATGCGATCGCCCTTTTTTGTGGTTACAGGCTTGATACTCGCAATCATGGCCACAGCACTAACGGTTGTGTTATCTGGTTGATCCTCCAAATCTCCCAGGTTGATCGGAGCCAACACCCGTGCCGCCTGATGCACCGACTTCAAGGGGTGGTCGGACACATAGAAGCCCAGCAAATCCTTCTCCAGCTTCAGCTTGTCTTGTGGCGGCAAGTCCTCTACTGGGGGGGCTTTGGGTGCTGAATCAAAACCATTGCTGTCTGGGACATCGCCGCCGCCCATCATATCGAACAGGTTGCCCTGACCAATCGCCCGATCCCGCGCCCGTGACTGCGCCCAATCCAGCACTAGTTCCAGATCGTGGATCAACTGATTACGGTTCATTTCGAGGGCATCCATTGCCCCACACTGAATCAGTGCTTCCAAGGCTCGACGGTTGACGACACGGGGATCAACCCGGCTACATAAATCTGCTAGAGAAATGAAAGGCCCCTCTTCATGGCGGGTTTGTAAAATGGCTTCGATCGCCCCTGTTCCCACATTTCGGACGGCTGACAACCCAAACAGAATGCTGCTGCGTAGGGGGGTGAAGTCAACGCCCGAACGGTTAATGTCCGGCGGTTCCACTTGAATCCCCATACTCAAGCAGGTGCTGATATATTTCTGCACCTTATCCTGATCGTCGCTGTTGGCGGTGAGCAAGGCCGCCATGTATTCCACGGGATAATTGGCTTTCAGGTACGCCGTTTGATAGGTGACGTAGCCATAGGCGGTGGAGTGGGATTTGTTGAAGCAGTTGGATGCGATCGCCCCATTCCCCAACATAAAGTTGTGATCCTGAGCTAGCCCAATGTCAAACACGGGCTGAACCCCCAACCGCTTTCGCCGCACAATTTTTACCACACGCACCTCCAATTTGCTGTTGGCGATCGCTCAATCGATTTACTTCATCTGTGAACTCTATCAATATTGCCTGACAGGGAAATCGGCACAAATTATGAACCGGGACAGCCTAGTCGCAAACTCTGTAAAAACCGCAACGATAGAGCCAACTTCCAGTCATTTTAATGCAAAGTGCTATATCTAGCGTAGTTCATGCGAACTATTCTAGCGAATGTTAGGTGGATTGTTCCAACGATCCAACAGCCATGGTGCAATGCGATTGCGTGACCCCAATCCTGATTGGAAAGCCACAAAACACGTAGCTTCCAATACAGGACTTACGACGTTTGATGATTTTTGGGGCGCTCTGCGCCCCAAAAATCATCAAACGTCGTTGGTTTTTCGTAGCCAATGCCTCAGTCCTAAAATAGAGATTTGAGAGATTTGACTACTCACAATGTATGTGGATGATTTATCTGGGCCAACGTGCCTAGGTCGTCGAGAGCATCTAGGCCAAGGGATAAGGGATTAGCCCGAAAATCAAACCCCAGGGAGAGGGGCGGCGGATTCAGTCCGCCGCCCCTCTCCCTGGGGTTTTGGGGATTTTAGTTTCACGCAAGTTCCTAACCTGATTCAGAACTCCCATCAGACTATTGAGGAGTAATGAAATCCTCAGGAAACGCAGGATCAATCGATTGGGGAATGGGTTCGTCCCGAGGCGGCAGCGATCGCTCTTCGGTCTGGGGTGACGGTGGAAGATCGGGAAGGGTTTCCAGTTTCTCCTTGTCTTCTTCCTCAGCAGGAATCGTGTTAAAGGTTTCGGTGTCTGGCAGAGGGGCAGGCGCTGTCGGTGGACTGGGTATTCCATCAGAGAAATCGCCCTCATCTTGCCAGGTTGGTTCACCCGCATCGCTGGCGGGTGCATCGGGAATGGAGCGCGTTTCCTGGGTAGGGAACCCGCTTTCCTCTTCGTAAGGCAAGGGCGTTTCGCCTGGAAGGTAGTCAATCCCGTAGGGTTCGATCAGAATATCCTCTTCATTGGGGCCATCTACAGTAGTCCGGGAGCGTGCTACGCCATCTCCGGAGTCTTCGGGGCGGGTATAGGTATCAAGCTCATCCTCAACGACCTCGGCCTCTGTTTGGCTCGGCCAGTCTTCTAGGGGCGGAAAATCTTGCTCTGTGTTGATTCTTGGGCCAACGACGGGGACAACATCGGCAAAGGAGTTTCCTTGGCGGATTTGCCAACCCAGGTAGGCGCCACCGCAACCTCCAACGATGGCCGTTAATAGCAGCGAGACCGGGATCCAGAGCGATCGCTTCGAGCGCGGTTCCACCTGCTGCTTTGTAGACGACACACGACCATGGGATTTTACTGCAGGTGTCGGGGGGGAGGGGTTGGTTCTGATCCCGTTCGTGCGGGTTCCGAGATCCCCAACGGCAGCGGTGACATCCGCTACAGGGGAGGTAGGCGGTTGGGTGTGATAGGTGTCGGGGGAATGGGCAGAGCCTGTGGATGCCCCACTATGCTGCTCTGGTTCACCAATTGATGGAACAGGGATTTCAAAAGCTGTAGGGCTATCGGATGTTGATTCAGCGGTTGGGGTTGCATCGGCGATCGCCTGCGGTTCGCCCTCCAGAATCGTCGCCAGATTTGGGATCCACTGATCCATCTCAGGCAATACCTGCCCGGTTTCCCAATCCAGCACGACAAAAGGCGCATTGCCTTCTACAAAGCAATCGATGACCCGAGCGGTTCCTTCCTGTTGTTGCGTTTGTTGGCGCACCTGGGTCAGAAAATCGTGGCGCAACTGGTCGGCCTTGGGATGTTGATGCAGTACTCGTCCCAGGGTCTGGATAACCACATGTTTATCCAGGTTGCGATGCAAGGCACGATAGCTCACTACCATGTCATCTTCTTGCAGAATCGCTTCAACCCAGTAGCGGTCTTGCTGAAGGAGAGAACCGGGTGTCAAGAGCATAGAGACGCAATCCACTTCGCCTAACAAATCTCACTCATCCTATCGCGTTTACCAAAATTCATGATTTATTTTGCTCACCTCTTAGTCGCCAATCCGGTTGAAACCCCCAAATATTGTCTGGGGTCGCTGCAGTGCAGCGACCCCAGACAATATTTGGGGCTTATGGCTATAGCGCTACGTGCTCAAGTAGAACTCAATCATTTCTTGAAAGCCTTGCGTCGCAAGGCTTTCAAGAAATGATTGAGCCTGATTTCAATGCGTAAGTTTTGTTTGATATTAGTCGGTGGGGAAATGATGTTGAAGCAAAGCTCTGGCATCCTCGGCAGTGGTAATTTGCCCATCTAGCCTTGCATTGCGCAGGGTTTCGAGAATGGTTTTGAACTCTTTTCCCGGTTTATAACCCATTTGCTTCAGGTCGTTGCCGTCCAAGGGTGGACGCTGTTGCGACCAGTTCAGCAGGTAGTACCAGAGTTGGTGGCGCAGGGGGCGATCGCTCCGGCAACCGACTAAAACCAGCGTTTCGGTATCATAGGCGCTGAGACAGTCCACAATCTGGCTGGGGCGATCGAAATCCGGCAGGGTTTGGGCGATCGCCGCTTCTGTTGTGTGGAGCTGGCTGAGGCGATCAATGCTTTCGGCCGGAAGCTGCAACCCTGCTGCGACCTTACCCCGCTCGTCTGCTTGCAGGGAGGCGATGAGGAGCTCCAGGAGCACCTGCCAATGCTCAAGGCTATCGGTTTTGTCGAAGCGCTTGAGGGTGCGATGGGCGCGGCGCATTTGCGTCCACAAATCGAGCGTCATCTCCAGATCGGGATGTAGGCATGCCAACGCTTTTAGCCGTGCCAGCACCTGTAAGGCTCGATGCCAATATGAAGCTTCCAGCACCAGCTTCAATTCCCGTCGGAGCCGCGTTTGCAGAGCGGGGGTATGCTCCATTTCTGCCTGGATGCGAGCATAGATGCCACTGGCGATCGCATGGTGGATATAGCCCTCGGTTTGGGGCTCCAGCTGAAATCCCAGGCGCACCGCAAAGCGCACGGCTCGATAGATGCGGGTTGGGTCTTCGATGAAGCTGTTGGCATGCAGCACCCGAATCAACCCCGCGCGCAGATCCACAATGCCGCCGAAGTAATCCAGCAGTTCTCCCTGGCGAGGAGTCGTCAGCCGCACGGCCAGAGCGTTGATCGTAAAGTCACGGCGATACAAATCCTGACGAATGGAGCTGGCTTCGACTTCTGGATTTGCGGCAGGATAGGGATAAAACTCCGTGCGTGCCGTGGCAATATCCACCCAGAGCGAGCCTAAGGTTTCGTCCTCGTGCCAGAGCAATGCTGCCGTTTGGAAGCGCCCGTGAACTTGCAGTTTTGAATTAGGGAAAAAGTTTTGAATCGCTTTGGCTAGCTCAACCCCCGCCGCCTGGTCTGCCGTCTGGTGAAAGCCATCCACCACCAGATCGATGTCGTCAAACAGCATCTCTGCCGCAGGCGCTGAGTTTGGATAGCGATCGATGAGCAACAAGTCGCGTACGCCCCCCCCCACGAGGTAGAGCTGCCAACCCCGTTGTTCGGCCAGTTGCGCCGTGGTCATCAACATCTCCCAAAGGGACGGATCCAGGCGATCGCGCAATAGATCCCACATCACCGACGGCATGGGGCATTCTCGCCGTCGCTCATGGATCGGAGCATCAGCTCCCGGCTCTTGCTCAGCCTTTTGTTGGTGCAGTTGGCGCAGTAAATCGGTGCGGGTCACGATACCCACCAAATGCCCCTGATCCAGCACAGGCAGGCGACCAATGTCGTAGGTCACCATGAAGGACTCAATGTCTGGCAGAGGGGTGTCGGGGGTAATGGTTTTGAGGGTGGTGGTCATGTACCCCTTGACCGGGGCATGGTCAAACCCATGGTGCAGGGCAATGTCGATGTCGCGTCGCGAGATGATGCCCTGTAGGGTTCCAGCCTCATCCACAACCGACAGCCCCGAATGGCCATACCGCAGGAGGATGCGCTGGGCTTCCCCAATCGTCGTCTCGGGGCGAATGGTGCGGACGGGGGATGACATTAACTCGCGGGCAATGGGCGATCGCGGAATTTGTTGCCGAATTGCTTTAATCAGGTTCCCCAGAACTTCGCCAGGATTGATCGTCTTGGTCGTCAGTGACGCGGCTCTGGGATGCCCACCCCCGCCTAGAGGATGGAACAGATCGTGCAAATTGAGATCGGGCGTGAGGCCGCTACCGCGCGATCGCCCAATAATTGACACCCGCTCCTCGCCACTATCCAACCGCCCGTAGCGAGATCCCAGCAGAAACACATCGCTTTCCGTCAGGCTGGCCACATAGCTGGCAAGGCTCGATAATCCGGGGATGTATTCCGATAGAGACAACATTACGTAGGACAGGTTGAATCCTCGATAGGATTCGGTCTGCAAATCTTCCAAGACAATGCTGAGCAATTCCTGCAAATGGGGAGACAAGCCCGGCTCCACATAGTCGGCGATCGCCCGAACATTCGCCCCCTGCTGCATCAGCCAGGTGAGTGCCGCCGCATCGCGCACTGTCGTGTGGTCAAAGGTGAGCGATCCCGTATCCACATGGATCCCCAAGGCCATGGCCGTTGCTTCCTCGGGCGTCAGGGCAATGGATTGGGGATGCTGCTGCAACTGTTCCACGATCAGTGTCGTCGTTGCCCCCACCGCTTCCACATATCGCTGGGTCGCCGGGATATCTCCGACCGCTTCCAGGTGATGGTCATACAGGATGATTTGGCGTTCCTCGCCATCAATCGGAGGGAGGCCTAGCCATTCCGCTGCTTTGCCTAGGCGATCGCTCCATTGGGTATCCACAACATACAGATCTCGAATTTGCTCAACCGTGACCGATCGCCGTTCGATGAGCGCATATTCATCCCGATGCAGCGCTAAAAAATCCTTGACGGCGGGATTCATACCGCCCGTCAACACAATTCGTGCCCCTGGATGCAACTGGCTCAGCCCCACAGCTGCACCCAGAGTGTCAAAGTCCGCCGTGGTATGACAAAGAATAAGATCCATTAATGCAATTACTGGCCTTAGTGGCCTATGAAGGTTCAACGAGCCCCGTTTAGTCGATGCAAATCTGATCCATGCAAATCAAGCGAAAACGGGCAAACCTGGCTCCCCTCAATCTTATTGTTGGTTAATAAACTATTTCCGGGGAAGCCGACACCTGGCATATGCTTCCTGGCTTTACCGTCCCACAGGCTCGAAACTAGCGCAAAACTGGCTTGGGTGGAAGGACAGTTTTTTGATAGCTTACTAAATGGAATGGAAAGCTTGCAGAGTCAGCACCGCCTCGACTCTATCCTATTCGGTTTACTTGCTCTGTTGGGAGAACTTACATGCTTACGATCGCCTTTCAATTTTCACTCGCCGCCCTTGTCCTCTTGTCTTTCGTTATGGTGGTTGGGGTGCCCGTAGCCTATGCTAGCCCCCAAAACTGGGAAGCCTCCAAGCGACTGATCTTTCTGGGGTCGGGTGTCTGGCTCGTGCTCGTCATCCTGGTGGGTGCCCTCAATTATCTCGTGGTCTAGTGGCCAACGGGGTGGATCGATTAGTTGAACCGCCCCAAATCCTTTAGGCCGCCTGTCTATTTTTTTACTCCTCCACATCGAGATACTGCATGGCTGTTTTTGAAGGAACCTTTGCCCAGGTTGAAGGGCTGCGCTTTGCCATTGTTGTCGGGCGCTTCAACGACCTGATTACAGGAAAACTCCTGGCTGGCTGTCAGGACTGCCTCAAGCGGCATGGCGTCGATCCGGATCCCAATGGTTCGATGGTCGACTATGTCTGGGTGCCCGGTAGCTTTGAAATTCCCTTAGTGGCGCGTCAGTTGGCATTGACCGGGCGATACGACGCCATTATTTGCTTGGGAGCCGTCATCAAAGGCCAGACGCCGCACTTCGACTATGTGTCAGCAGAAGTGTCGAAAGGGGTGGCAGCCGCCGGATTCCAGACGGGTGTGCCTGTAGTATTTGGTGTGCTGACAACCGATACGATGCAACAGGCGCTGGAGCGGGCGGGTATCAAGAGCAATCATGGATGGGACTATGCGATGAGTGCCCTAGAGATGGCCAGCCTGATGCGACAGGTGCGATCGCTCTCCCCAGACGCCCCATCCCCCCAAGTGATTACCGAAGCCTCCGCCACGGGCACCTTACCCTCGTTGCGGGGGGCGCTCGCATCCGATACGCCGGAGCTGACCTAGAACGGCATCGATAGGCATCGGTCGCCTCAGATTGGGATGTTACGCTAATTTGTCTCAAATAGATCCTTGACAGGCGATCGCTTATCTGAGACATTGGTAAATGTGCATTTCGCTTAATATGTATGTTTAATGCACATGCTTAATATATGTTAAGCGCAAGTCTGCGGGTATAGCTCAGTGGTAGAGCGTCACCTTGCCAAGGTGAATGTCGCGCGTTCGAATCGCGTTACCCGCTTTTTAAGTTCAGTTTTCACGATCAAGCAAGGTGTGTTCTTGCCGCTTCATATAGCGCTACGCGCTCAGGTCGAACCCAATCATTTTTTGAAAGCCCCGCGTCGCGGGGCTTTCAAAAAATGATTTGTCCTAATCTCAATGCATAAGGCTATGTTAGATGGATTGGAGAGATCCAGTGACGGCGAGGGCGAGGGCGTCGGCAGCATCGTCGGGTTTGGGGATGTCGTTGAGGTGAAGTTCGCGGGCTACGGCTTGCTGGACGGCAAATTTGTCTGCATTCCCATAGCCAGTGAGGGCTTGCTTGACCTGGGCGGGCGTGAACTCGCTGGGGGTGAGGTTGTGCTGCGCCAGGACGAGCATCACCACGCCCCGTGCCTGCGCCACCAGAATGGTGTTGCCCATGCGGTAGAAGAAGAACTTTTCGATAACGACGTGATCAGGCTGAATCAAGCGCAGCAGCTCATGCAGGTCGTCGTAAATCATGGTGAGGCGATCGCCCACGGGCGTTTTTGCGGGGGTTTGGATCACACCGTAATCCAGCACCGCCATCGGGCTGTCGCGGCTGGGCTCAGCGGGTAGGGCGATCGCCCCAAAGCCCAACGTCGCTAACCCTGGATCAAGTCCCAAAATTCGTTTTTCCATGCCCAAGGTTTGCCAGAGAGGGGCGCTAGGAAAGGAGTGGATTGGCTTTACGCTGCATCTTCGGTAGCAATACCAAACACTTCGCAGAAGACTTTTTCCACTTTGTAGCCAGAGTCGATGGATTCTAGCGGGTCTTTCCGCAAACGGTGGCGCAGACATAGCACCGCCACCCGGCGGATATCATCCACAGTTACTTCGGTGCGCCCTTCAAACGCGGTCAGTGCCTGGGCGGCTCGGTTGATCACGATGTCGCCCCGCAGTCCATCCACGTCTAGTTCTGCACAGACTTGGGAGATTTTGACCCGCAACTCATGCTCAATGTTGACGGATTTAAGCCGCTCCTGCGCCTCTACAATCTTTGTCTGGAGGGCTTCTTGTTGATCTTGATACATCGTCAGGAAATCCTGGGGTTCCTGGTCAAACTCGGTGCGCTGTTCCACAATTTGCACCCGCAGTTCTGGGGTTTTCACCGTGCGGATTTCAGCATGCATGCCAAAGCGATCGAGCAGCTGGGGGCGCAATTCCCCTTCCTCTGGGTTGCCAGAGCCAACCAACACAAAGCGAGCAGGATGGCGAATCGAAATGCCTTCCCGTTCAACAGTATTCCAACCAGAAGCGGCTGAATCCAGCAACACATCAACCAGGTGATCATCCAGTAGGTTCACCTCGTCTACGTAGAGGATGCCGCGATTGGCCTTGGCCAGCAGCCCCGGCTCAAACGCTTTCACCCCTTCCGACAGAGCTTTTTCAATATCAATGGTGCCGCAAACCCGATCCTCGGTTGCGCCAAGGGGAAGGTCAACCATCTGCACTTTACGCTGGGCGACGGGAATGTGCGCCTGCGCCTCGAGCCGATGCCGCACTTCGTCGCTCATCAATTCGGCATCCGTCGGCGAGCTGCTGAAGGGGTCGTCGGCAACCACATCGATCTCGGGAAGCAGATCGGCCAGTGCCCGAATGGTGGTGGATTTTCCGGTGCCGCGATCGCCCATGATCATGACGCCGCCGATTTTCGGGTCAATCACATTCAGCAACAACGCCAACTTCATTTCTTCCTGTCCAACGATCGCCGTGAAGGGAAACACAGCCCGACGAGTCTTAGGAGCCGAGCCAGCGACAGTGGCAGCATTTTGCATAGGGGCGGAGGCGGTGGATGTCACGAAAATACTCAGTTACGAACCTTAACAGCATTTTTCATTGTGCCACACCCGCTGGCACTGGACAGGAGTGCCCTATGAAAAAGCTAGGAATTTCCCATACGTCGCGGGACGAAGGTTCCACCCGCCATATATAACGCATGAGCCTTAAGGCTGTTGAAACATACCCAGAGCCAAGGGGAATCATCAGTTTTAAGACGTGGTGGAAATCACGGTTCATGATTCCAGCGGGTTCCGATGTCGCTACGTTCGATTGTTGCTGAGTTCGATGGAGGAGGCGATCGCCCTATTGTCTATGCGGTTGATTCAGACTATCGCATGGTCTACTATCACCGTCTTTATACATAAACCGTCTTTTACATAAATATAGCAATCCGTTTTGATTTTTGAAGGGAGTAAGGGAAAATACAGAGGTCGAGTCATATCCAGGTTACTTCGATG
>JBCBSL010000079.1:0-17524 GCA_039819145.1 Cyanobacteria bacterium J06638_22 | reverse complement strand
ATGCTTGCTAAGCAAGCATTTCACAGAAAACATGTCGGAGGATTGCTATTCGGGGGTATGAGGAGTGACTAAAGAGGGATTAGACCCCGTGCAGCCACGGGGTCTAATCATAAGACAATGCTCTATTGGTTTATGAGCAAATATATGAGCACCTAATAGAGCTGCATCGTGAAGATTAGGGATGGCTTCCAACATGGGTGTGAGACGCCGCCATGAATTTTAGACATACTGTTCGATGCTGACTCAGATGGTGATGGATAACTACGCAAAAGAGGCGAAGTCTCCAGCTGTGAGGGTGATTGCTGTATCGAAATTGATGGTCAGATCATAACCACGTCTGCCATCAATATTAAACATCGCTGTTCTTCCATGGTTGCTGTAAGAAATTCCAGAGGTGTGGAAATCGAAGCCTCGAATTGCTAATTTGTCTTCACCTTGGACAAAGTCTTTAATCGTATCGACTCCATCGCTTGAGCGCGATCGCCAGCTCCACCAACAAGAGTTGAGGCCTTTGTAGTAGAAGGTATCAACGCCAGCACCTCCAGTAAGTTCGTCATCACCTTTCCCACCAAAGATGTGATCATTTCCAGCGCCACCGTTAACGTGATCATTGCCTCTTCCACTGCTAATGAGGTCATCTCCATCACCACCATTGACGCTATCGGCCCCCTTTCCGGTGAAGACCTTATCATTCCCATCGTCTCCATTGACGATATTGGCGCCACCAAAATCAACTACTAGGTCGTCACCGTCACCACCGTTGATGACGTCATTGCCCCAACCGGTCAGGAAGGTGTCGTCACCGTGACCGCCTCTTAAGTCATTGTTGCCAAACCAATCAATCAGTAAATCGTTGTCGTCACCCCCTTTGAGGTTGTCGTTCCCCCAACCGCCGATCAGAATATCGTTACCTTCATCTCCACGAAGGCCATCGTCTCCAGTCCCACCGATCAGTAGGTCATCGCCTAAACCGCCTCCAATGCTATCGTTGCCGCTCCGACCGAGAAGAACGTCGTTGTCGCCCTGTCCACTAAGAGCATCGTCGCCACTGCCACCATCAATGATGTCGTCACCACCACCACCACGCAGCGTGTCATTGCCGTCGCCACCAGTGATCAGATCGTCAGTCGGCTTACCCTTGATAACATCATCCTGCTCAGTACCAGGGATTTCATTGAGTGTTGTATTTTGAGTTGTCATCGTGCGTTGCCTCAGTTTCTATAAAGTGGCTTTAAAGTTGCATTTTCAGATTACCCAAGTAAAAAGCTGAGGACTCGATTAAATGCGTGTATACACTCAAGCTTGAAAAATAACTGGTTAAAAAACATGCAAAATTAAAAATTTATGCCTAAAACAAATCGTGCTCTATGATACTAAAAATCTCTGGTGAGTACGTATTCTCACGGCTGATGACGTGTCTAGATCTGGACAGCCCCTCTTGTCTTACATGCTTGTCAGAAGTGTCAGTCCTGTTCCTCTTGCTTGGCATAGAGAATATGAGGGAGGTGGTTTCCCCGATCCTGCGGATGAAAAATTTATAGGGCAATACGGGCTGAGATAAAGCCCAATTATTGTTGGAGAGTCCTGTAGCGCTGAGCTTTCCAGCAATGAGCTGGTCTAACGTTGATGCGTAAGGCTACATCAATGGGCGGTCTGTGAATTCCCGTTGCCAAGGACGATGTTTCGGAGAAGGGGCGTATCATGCCTCTTCTCCGAAACGTCTTTTCCTCAATCCGCAGCTTCGGTGACGTGTTTAGGAGCGCGATCGCTTGATGCGGTCGATTTCTGCCTGCAATTCCTCTAGCTCTCGCCGTAGTCGTTCTACATCCTCTGCTCCAGCGGTTGGGGCTGTATCGTTTGTGGAGACGGGTTCTACAACCACCGCTCCTTCGGCGGTTTGGCGATAGTTCCCCGTGCGGATCTGGCGATAGTCCTCAGAATTAGCCCAGTCCTGCAGGTAAGACACGCGCTCAACGGTGAAGGGATGGGTCTGGAAGGTGTTTTGCGAAAAATTATTGTAGAGGAAGAATTTGTAGACCTGGTTCAGGCCATCTTGATCTAGATCTTGGTAGCGTTGAGACTGCTGGATGAATTCTTGCAGGCTCAGCTCGTTTGCATAACGATTGCTTCCCCCCGCTAGGTGCATCATGTTGTGCAATACGGGGTCTAAATCATCCATGACGAGCAGAGCGGCGCGATCGGCAGACAGCTCGGCTTTCCGTTTCCACTCAAAAAAGGCTACTAGCAGTCCGGTGGTGATCAGAGTGCTTACGCCAAAGGTCATATCGGCGAGTCCTGAGGTGACCAACATGGTCCAGTAGGCCATTTGGGTGAGGGTGACATGGCCACATTTCAGGTGCCCCAGCTCGTGGGCAATGACCGATCGCAATTCCTGAGAGCCACTGAGGTCAAGCAGTCCGGTTGTCAGCACCACAGAAGGGCGTTCTTGCCCGATAGCGTAGGCATTGACCAGTGGATTTTGGGAGACAAATAGCGTTGGTTCTGGGCTGATATCCAGGTCACGCAAGCATTCTCGATAGATCTGGTAAATGCTGGAATATTGCCGGGGGCCGACCTCAATGCCGTTGGCCATCAGGTAGATATAGCGGGGGCGATCGAGGGTGTATTCAAGAAAGCGGCGGGCGACCAGATCGAATCCGGGGACGCTGCGCAAGGCATCTTCCGCTTGCGCGTCGAGGGGGTGGCGAAAGGCGGAGGCCGAAATTCCAGGGTAGGAGGGCATAGTTGAAGACTGAGATTGGACGCGAAGGAGTAGGGCCAGGAGCGCTCTGCAACACTGGAGAGCCAGTACATACAGCGTAACAACAGGTCTAAAAATGCTTAACTAGAGCGGAGACGGAAGAGCAGATCTGCGTTTATTCTGCCTCGGAGCCTTTGCTTTCGACAAGGTCACAGGGTGGGTAGAGGCGCTAACCCTGCCCGTTCGAGGATTGTGGGAATCAACTCTTCACGGCGCACGGCCATCATGTGAACGCCGTGGCAGAGTTGACGGGCGGCCTGGACTTGTTCGGCGGCGATCGCCATCCCCTCCTCTAAAGGATTTGTAGCTCGATCCAGCCGCTCGATGATACTTTCTGGAATCGTGACGCCGGGCACTTTTTTGTTGATAAACCGCGCATTTTTAGCTGATTTCAGCAGAAAGATACCAGCCAGGATGGGGCGGTTGCTGCCGACAGCAATTTGATCCATAAACTTTTCGAGCCGATCGAAATCTGAAATCAGCTGGCTTTGGAAAAACTGTGCCCCGGCCTCCAGCTTGCGCTCGAAGCGTCGCTGTAGCCCCGACCAACTGCCGCATTGGGGATCGATCGCTGCTCCTGGAAACAGCGTGGTGCAACCCTCGGTGAGAGGCTTGTCATTACAGTCGTAGCCCTCATTGAGTTTACCGATGAGCTTCAGTAAGCGAACGGATTCCAGATCAAAAACAGCCTTGGCATCAGGATGATCCCCTGCGGCAACGGGATCCCCCGTAAGCGCCAGCACATTGCGCAGTCCCAATGCTTGGGCACCCATCAGATCCGCTTGTAGGGCAATGCGGTTGCGATCGCGACAGGCCACTTGATAGATCGGCTCAATGCCTTGTTGCTGTAGCATCACGGCAGCAGCTAGAGACGCCATTCGCAGCACGGCGCGGCTACCATCGGTGACATTTACCCCGTGTACCCAGTCATTAAGTAGCGCCCCCATTTCCAACATCTGCGAGGGATCACTGCCCTTGGGCGGCATCACCTCTGCCGTGACCAA
Organism: Cyanobacteria bacterium J06638_22; assembly: GCA_039819145.1. Lineage (GTDB taxonomy): Bacteria > Cyanobacteriota > Cyanobacteriia > Elainellales > Elainellaceae > Vacuolonema. Next base: position 13,759 of record JBCBSL010000079.1, on the reverse strand, counting down.
AAATTCTGCAGATTGGACGGCACGCTGAAAGCGTGAGAGTGGAGCAGAATCAGGGACGGGAAAAGAGATCATGCCAGTATTCAAGGTTACAAAAGATAAGGCATTATTCAGCTTACCCTAATCGCTGACCTGAAACGGCAAGGGGAACCCCATTGCCTGCTTGACCTTCGCGAGGGTTTGATCGGCAAGTGCGGCAGCTTTTTTGCTTCCCTGCTGTAAGACCGAATCCAAGTAGCCCGGTTCTGCTGTAATGCTGCGATAGGTTTCTTGGATGGGTTCGAGGGCGGCGATCGCAGCGTCTGTCAGCAAGGGCTTGAACTGACCCCAGCCCATATCTGCACATTCCGCTGCGACGACCTCTTTCTTCTGATTAGAGAGCACCATATAAAGCGTCAGCAAATTGTTGCACTCCGGGCGATCGGCATCATCAAACCATAGCCCCCTGACCGAGTCTGTCTTACAGCGTTTAATCTTGCGGCGAATCTCATCGGGGGGATCCAGCAAATTAATGCGGCTCAGCTCCGATGGGTCAGATTTAGACATTTTCCGAGTGCCATCTGTCAGGCTCATGACCCGTGCGCCCTCCTTCCGAATCATGGGGTCGGGGAGCTTCAGAATTGGCTTTTCTTCGGTGCTGAACTGATAGTTAAGACGAGCTGCAATGTCCCGAGTTAGCTCCAAATGCTGCTTCTGGTCTTCGCCAACGGGCACTTTGTCGGGTTCATATAGCAAAATATCTGCGGCCATCAGTGCTGGATATATCAGCAATCCAGCTCCGACATTTTCGCCCTGCTTCACCGACTTTTCTTTGAACTGGATCATGTCTTCTAGCCAGTTGAGCGGTGTGATGCAGGTAAATAACCAGGCCAGCTCGCTGTGCGCGGGCACATGGGATTGCAAAAAGATCGTGGCATGCTCCAGGCTAATCCCGCTGGCCAGGTAAAGTGCTGCGACCTTGCGGGCATTGTCTCCCAGCGTTGTCGGGTCATGGGGTACTGTAATGGCATGAAGATCGGCCATAAACAGGTAGCTATCGTAGTCCTGCTGAATGTCTACCCAGTTACGAATGGCTCCCAGATAGTTCCCTAGGTGAAGTTCCCCGGTCGGTTGAATGCCAGAGAGGACTCGCTGCTTACCCATATCCATTTGATGTTGCTTGTTTGAATCTGTAGGAGTGATGGTCGATGACGGTGTTGTCATGGGTTGTAGTGTTGGGGCGATCGCCCCTCTCGTCCCCAACCGCTCGTTGGCGTCTGCCCAAGGGTAGCAGAGCAACTAGGTCAGGTCACAGACACCCAAAGGTTACCGTCACCCATCTCAATTATCGCGTCTTAAGAGCCGCAGGGTAGGAGAGATTTCAAAGATACCCCAGGGAAGCTATTCATTTGAACAAACGAGCTGGACGTTGCCATCCAGTGGTTCTATTTGCAATAATTTAAGAAATGTAAACAGCCTGGATCGTCCCTTTGCCTAAAGAATTTATGCTGCACTCTACTGCACCGAGTCAAAATTTGAACGAATGTATTGAGTTGGCCAAAGATCCGAAAGAGCATCTCGCTGCTGAGGAAGCGTTTGCGACGATCAAAGGTGCATTAGATGATGCGCCGTCTGAAACGCTTGAGGTTGTCGAACGGTTGTGGAATGAACTCCTCACCGCTCGTCGTTCGGCGGCCTTTTGGGAGCAAATCAGTGATGTTGAGCGAGCCATGACGGAACGGTTAGCGGCGGATCATTACCAACTCAAGCAAAACTACCTGCGTTTGTTGCAAGAGCAGTAGGGTAAGGACATCATACGCCCCTGCTGAAATCTATTGTGGCGGGTGAGACCTATTGATAGTTGATTGTAAGCTACGCCCACAAGGTTCATACGCTTCCGGAATGAGTAGCTGTAAGGTCTTTCTCAAATGCCTATTAGTCTGGATTGATCTTGCCTTTGCGAGGACGCCGCCGCGAAGACTGTGGAGCTTGCCCTCGGTACCAGCGCTGCCATTCCTTGGTACTGCGAATGGCTAGCCACAGCAGCAAGAGTGCGATTAAGCCGCCTTGCCTGGGAGCATCGAAGGCAAAGAGCACCAAGCATATACAGAGAAAATCCTGGGAAAAGATGACCCAGAGCGGAAGTCCCCGCAGACGGAAAAACCAACCTACTTGCACCAGTTGTAGGACGAGGGCTAGGAGACCGCCAATGAGGCCGATCAGTGGCAGAAGCCGTGAATCGATTGCAACAGCCCGGGCTACACCGATTCCTGCGATCGCTCCCACAACTGGACTCAAGCTAAGCTGTAGGATCTGCAAGAACCGCTGAGTCAAGCGATTTTTGGAAAACAGCAACTCGCACAACGACCAACCCACTAGGACGCCGATGGCAACGCTTCTGGGAACGCGGGAGATCAAGGGCATCTCCATCCAGAGGGTGTCACTGTAGATCAACCCCACTAACAGGAGTGGCAGTGCGACCCGCATTCCAGCAGCCGCAGAAATAGAAAGAGCAGCGAGAATCTCTATCATGCTTCTTACAGTCCCCCTGAAATGAGATAAGGGGAAAGGGTTGGGTGAATATCGGGTGTCATTCTGCAAACGTCATTCTTAATCTAGCAATTGCCAATCTTTGCAGGAGGAAGGATGGGATCAACCCAGATGGAGTCCGGCACCCGAATGCCATCTGCCTTCCACTTATTGAGAGTTAATCAGAAGCCTTATCAAATTAAGGTAAGGGTTAAGCAAATTAAGGGCTGCTCCACAAAAAGCGGATCAATCCCCCATAGCTTCCCTAATCCGACGACGCTGGCCAGTTTTTATGACGATTTCAGTGATTTTCTTGAGATTCGACGATGTGCTTTGTCGATTCGATGCCTAGAACTGGGTAGGCTAGGGCATCACATTAGGTTGTCTATCCCATGCCGATTTTGCCTTGAGTAAAGTGGCTCCGATGGTTGATCAATCTTTGGTCGCAGCGATTGGTTTCATCCTGATCCAAGCCGTTGCTCAGTGGGAGTAAGAAGGAATGAAATGACTGCTGCTTTACTATCGATCCACCTTTTGACCACGCAGGCGTTCTGGGTTGTGCGATCGCTTCTTCCAGACCGTGATGAAGGCCTCGGTGTGTTGTTGCTTAGACGAGTGCAGGTTTGGGTTTAAGTTCTAACGTCTACCTCATCTTAATAGCTCTCCTTCTGCATTGGAGGAAAGCGAAACTACGCCTGAGGAGTGATATTGTTAAGTTTGATTTTACGTTCAACGTTACTCCTACCCGTACGCATGCAGGAAATCGTCGGGATCAAACGAGCGCCCATCAATTCCTGCTTTGTGTCTGCGCTTTCCGCAGTGTCCGTTGGCGATGGTAGGGGGTATTTCAGGTGCTGCTTTAGAGAGGATTTGCTCGCCTAGTGCTAACGATCCATCTGCTTTGACCCTAGCTGACTCCAGACGGTTCATGAGAATCAGGTCGCTGCCCCCTGACGCTGTCGTTTATTCTTTGTCGTGTTCGTCAACTTGACATGCTGACATTTCTGTCGCTTCTGCTTCCGGCACAATTGCCGCCATCCTCCGTCGAATCTCCCCGGCCTACAACGCCTCAAATTGAGCAGATCGTCCTTCCCCATGAAGTGCGACCTCTGCCGGGCGAGTTGGATTCGGTTCCCGTTTTCAATAGCAATAGTCCTGAGGTGGTTCAGCAACCTGGTATTTTGCTCTCGACCTTCCCTCCAGATGATATGGCGGTGCCAGACGCCCATTTGGACTATGCGTTTGAAGGGCGCTTCGATATTTTTGCCCACCACATTGCTCGAGGCACCACACCCAATGATGTCCGCACCTTGTTCCTGGGTATTTTGATTCACAATCCCAGCGATGAACCGGTGACGGTCGAGGTCTCGCAAGCGGTCACCTATCTCAGCCAAGAAGCTCCGTTCTATGATTTGCCCTCCTATGTGGCGGATACGGCGGGGCAAGTCTTTGCGGGGCCAGGTAGTCGGACGACTACGGATATTTTGCGGGGAGTCGATCAGGGGTTTCTCCCCAACCGCTTTACCCTGCCGCCTCAACGGACGCAGTTACTGATGAGTGCGCCGATTCCGTTGCGTAGTTTGCAAGAATTTCAAAGTGGTGCCCCCCTGCCCCCCTATGCCTATGGCTTGGGTGGGTTGGATGCCGACGACGATGGTGAGGGGGGGGCGCGCCCCGCAGCTCTGGCCGCACCAAACCGAGAGATTCCCATCAACGGTCGTACCGCGTTGATGTATCTCGATAGCGATGGTCCGGTCTACCTTGCCAGTTTAGGTATGTTCGGGCGCATTTTGTCCGATGGCCGAGAGCGGGCTCCCTCGCTGGATGAATGGCGCACGTTGCTGCAAGAGGGCGGCTTGGCTGGGCCACGGGACATTGCGCCGACCTCGCCGGATCGGCCAGGGCGGGGACGTTTCTTTTATGGACGGGTTTCGGGTGTTGCGCAAGGATCGCTATGGGAAACGGAACTGACCGACTCAGATGGCGATCGCTTCACCATCCCTGAACCCGGTGAGGCCATCTCCTACGCCATCAGCACCGTTGACCGGAATACCCTAGGAACGGGGCAAATTCAGAGTGCGCCCATGCTGGCACGGTATTCGGATACGGCCTATCGTGCCCATGGGAACTACGGCATTCGGTACAACCTGGATTTGCCCCTATACAACCCCAGCGACAGTACCCGTAATGTGGCCATCCTGTTTCAGACTCCGATTAAAGATGAACATTTGGATGGTGCGGGCTTGCGTTTCTTAAACCCTCCCCTCAATCGCATTTTTTATCGTGGTACGTTGCGCCTCCAATACGAGAACAATTGGGGGATGGAGCGTACCCGCTATGTGCATGTTGTCCAGCGCCGAGGGCAGCAGGGTGAGCCGCTTTTGACCGTGCAGTTACGACCCAACGAAGAGCGGATGGTGGAAGTTGATTTCCTGTACCCGCCAGATGCAACACCACCGCAAGCGCTGACCATTCAAACCCTGGCACCCGATATTATTCCTCAGCCTGAGCCCGATGATTTCTACCCTTCTCTGGGGCAGGAAATCAGCCATGATCAAGAGGTCAGCAATTGAAGCTGTTCCCATGCCCATTGCCCTATTTCATCTCCTGATTTGGGGTATGGTGGCTTGTAGATGGCAAGTATGCCCACCATCGCAGGTATGTCAGCGATGGCGTGGGGTGGCTTTAATAGGTTTGGGTGGCATAAATTGGGGTTCGACTGGGAACTCTGGCCTGGTTAGACCTGTCGAAAGGCTTACCCCTCCTTGGTCGTGGGAGCATGGTGTCTGTGGGAGCGTGATGCATGGTTTATTTTCGGTGGAGTGCAGCTTTGGTGATTTCCACGCTGCTGGCTGGTAACCTCGCTGAGGCGATGGAGCCGCCTGCGGTGGTTGCCCAGGTTCCCCTGAGTGCAGCAGAGCAAGAACTGAGTCGTGGTGTTCAACTCATTCAACAGGGGCAATCTGAGGCGGCGATCGCCGCGTTTCAGCGAGCCGTCGAACTTGACCCGGCCCTGGCCCCCGCCCATTACAACTTGGGATTGGCGCTACGGCAGCAGGGGCAGTTACAGGCGGCGGCCAATGCTTTTTATCAAGCCACCCAGGTCGATCCCAGTTTTGCGCTAGCTTACGCCAACCTGGGGGCGGCCTTGCTGGAAGGCAACAATCTGGCCCTATCCCAGCAGTATCTGGAGCGTGCGACACAACTCGATCCGGAGCTGGGGTTGGCCTATTACAACCTAGGGCTTGTTCATCGGCTGCAGGGCAATGCCGAGGAGGCGATCGCCGCGCTCCAACAGGCCGCTCGCCTTAGCCCCAATGCGCCCGAATCTTACTACCACTTGGGTTTGGTCTATCAACAGCAGGGACAGCGTGATACGGCGATCGCCAATTTCCAACGGGCCATCGAAATCAATCCGGGCTATGCCGAAGCCCATTACAGCTTGGGCACCCTACAGTTTGAGCAAGGGAACCTGGATGTGGCGCTCGATGCGTTCCGTCGCTCGGCGCAAGCGGACCCCAACTATGCCAATGCCTACTATGGAGCCGGGCTGGTCTTCCTGGAACAACGGCGCTACAGCGAAGCCCAGCGAGTGCTCCAATATGCACGCGATCTGTATGCCAACCAGGGCAATTCCCCCTGGGCTAATAGTGCGGCGCAACTGCTACAGCAAGCCCAGCAGGCGCAGGGTGGGCCGTGATAGCTGGATGAGTCGCGATGGCAAGGCGGCTGGGTTTGAGATATTAGCCTGATCGTTCCCTGCTTTCTTAGGACTTACGCATTGGACACGAAAAATCATCACACTGCGTAAGCCTTATTTCTAATGGTTGTGGTTGGCGTCAAGCGATCGCTGCATCAAGATTTCATGACTACTGCGTTCCGGCTCGTCTTCCTTGGGTCGCCGCTGGGTGAATGTTCCATCGGGATTCATTTCCCAAGCTTGGCGGTTGTCGTGTAGGAAGATGTCGAGTAGGTCTTTGAGCTGGGCGAGCAATCGGGGATCTTCGATGGGCGTCACCGCTTCCACCCGACGATCCAGGTTGCGAGGCATCCAGTCGGCACTACCAATGTAAATTTCCTCATCGCCGGCATTGCCAAAGTAAAAGATGCGAGAATGTTCTAGGAATTGCCCAATGATGCTAATGACGCGGATATTTTCGCTAACACCGTCCAATCCAGGGCGCAAGCAGCAAATGCCCCGGACAATCAAATCAATCTCTACCCCAGCCTGGGATGCTTCGTAGAGGCAACTGATCATTTTGGGGTCAACGAGAGAGTTCATCTTGGCGATGATGCGCCCCCCGGTTCCACTGTGAGCATGGTCGATTTCGCGACGAATCATCGACGTCATGCGATCGCGCAAATTCACTGGAGCAACCAGCAACTTGCGATAGGAATGCTGCCGGGAATAGCCCGTGAGGAAGTTGAATAAATCCGTCAGGTCGGCTCCCAGGTCATCCCGACAGGTCATAATCCCCAGATCGGTATAGAGGCGGGCAGTTTTGGGATTGTAGTTGCCCGTTCCAATGTGGATGTAGCGGCGGATATGGTCGCCTTCCTGACGTACCACCAGCACAACTTTGGTGTGAGTCTTCAGCCCCACAACTCCATACATCACATGAACCCCGACACGCTCTAATTTACGTGCCCAGACGATATTGTTCGCCTCATCAAACCGTGCCTTTAGTTCGACGAGAGCGACAACCTGCTTCTGATTTTCAGCCGCTGCAATCAGCGCTTTGACGATGGGCGAGTCTCCTGATGTGCGATAGAGGGTCATTTTGATGGCTAAAACCTGTGGGTCATGGGCAGCCTGGGTAATGAAGGCTTCCACCGAGCCACTGAAGGATTCGTAAGGATGGTGCACCATCACATCCCCTTCGCGAATTACCGCAAAGATATCGGAACGCTCGGAGGGAAGGTCGGGGTCGTCGCTGAGCGATCGCAACCGAGGGGGAATCATCGGTGTCCAGGGATGTTCCTGCAGCTCGGGTAATGGCAGCCCCGTGAGCGCAAACAAATCCTTGAGATTGAGTAACCCTTCTAGGTCATACACATCGCCATCGCTGATGTTCATCTCATCCATCAGCATCTGGCGCACGGAATTGGGCATGGTGGGGTGGAGCTCCATCCGCACCACCGAGCCGCCAAATCGCCGCTTCCGCAATTCCTGCTCGATCGCCAGCAACAAGTCATCGGCCTCGTCCTCGCTGACTTCAAAGTCCGCGTTGCGAGTAATGCGGAAGGGATAGTATTCCTGAATCGTCATCCCTGGAAAGAGAAATTCCAGGTTGTGGGCAACCACCTGCTCCAACGTGACCCCTGTCCATAGCACTTTCTTGCCATCGTCTTGATAGCGCAGCTCTTTGGGGAATTCGATAAAGCGGGGCAGGGTGTTGGGTACCTTGACCCGAGCAAACCGCTCATTTCCCGTCTTCGGATCTTTGACGTTGACCGCGAGATTAAGGCTGAGGTTGGAAATATGGGGAAAGGGGTGAGCTGGGTCAATTGCCAGGGGCGTTAGGACCGGAAAAATCCGCTTTTCGAAATAGTCTTTCAGATAGAGTCGCTGCTCTTGGTTCAAATCAATGTAGTTCAGCAGAAAAACGCCATGCTCTTCCAGTTGGGGGCGTAGCGTTTGCTGGAAATAGTGGTGCTGCTCAACCACCATGGGCCGCAGGGTGGTGCTGATGTCATCCAATTGTTGCTGGGGTGTGCGCCCGTCCGGGGTGAGACGACTTACTTCGGCCTCCACCTGCTCCTTCAGAATGGCAACGCGCACCATAAAAAACTCGTCCAGGTTGGCGCTGAAAATTGCCGTGAACTTCAAACGCTCCAATAGAGGCGTGCGTGGGTCAAAAGCTTCAGACAGCACCCGACGATTGAACTCTAACCAACTCAGCTCGCGATTGAGGTAGTACTCTGGCTGCTTGAGGTTGGTATCTTTCGCATCTTGAACAAACGTCATGGGTTTCTATCCTGCTTGCTTTCCACCGATCTTCCCAAAAGGGCAGACAAACTAAAAGTATTGAGCAAAACACTTCAAATTTTGAGGATTGTTTGTCCAAAATGATTCCACGTCATCCCTCCCCTTTTACATCGCCTGATGCATTGAGATTAGGATGCATCATTTTTGAAAGCTGTGCGGCACGGGGCTTTCAAAAATGATTGGGTTCTACCTGAGCGCTGAGCGCTATATGATCGAAGGTGCGTTTGCACAGGAAGATAAGTTTATGAGCCATGCGACGGATATTGCCAGCCTCATGCGATGGATGGCGGCAGACTACAGTAACCAGGCACAAGCTTTTGAGAATCCGCCATTTTTCGCCCATATTCGCGTGTGTATGCGCCCGCTGCCTTTAGAGGTATTGTCTGGCCCCAGCTTATTCCTGGAGCAGGCCTATGATTTTGCGTTAGACCAACCCTACCGATTGCGGGTTTTAGGATTTCGCGTAGAAGGCGATCGCATCCGCCTAGAAAACTACAAAGTACAGGAGGGCGAAGCATTTCACGGGGCATCGCGTAACCCAGAACTTTTGGCCAAACTCACGGGCGATCGCCTCGAAAAGCTTCCCGGCTGCGATATGAACGTAGATTGGACGGGGCATAGCTTTTTGGGCAAGGTTGTACCGGGGCGTGGATGCGTTGTTGTCCGCAAGGGTAGAACGACCTACTTGGACAATGAATTTGAAATTGATGGCGAAAAGCTCATTAGCTACGACCGAGGGCGTGACCCAGACACCGATGAACTGGTGTGGGGATCGGTGGCTGGCCCCTTTGAATTTCTGCCCCGTACACGATTTGCCAACGAAGTGGTCACGTAGGATTTATGAATTAAAGAAAAAAACAGATTTGTCGAGAGAAGCGCGGCACCAGCCGCGCTTCTCTCGACAAATCTGGCAGGTTAATTTATTCGTGATCCATTAGACAAAATCAACAAAACGCGTAAGTCCTGACATAGTAGAATCAGCGTTTCTGATGAGAGAGGATTTTATGAACCTTCACCCTACGCTTCAACAGGCTTTTGAGTCCCGCCGTGCCCTCAAGGTGATCAGCGGTTTGATGAACTTCGATGGCGATCGCGTCGCCACTGTTGTCCGTGCGGCTGAGCAGGGCGGCGCAACCTTCGTGGATATTGCAGCTCACTCCGACTTGGTTCACCGTGCCAAGCAAGTCAGCCAACTCCCCGTCTGCGTTTCTGCGGTTGATCCCGAGCGCTTTTTCCCCTGTGTGCAAGCAGGCGCAGATTTGATTGAGATTGGGAACTTTGATGCCTTCTACGCTCAAGGGCACCGCTTCGAGGCCAGAGAAGTCCTCGCACTAACCCAGGAAACTCGCGGCCTCTTGCCACACACGCCGCTCTCCGTGACCGTACCCCACATCCTGCCGCTAGATCAGCAGGTGCAACTGGCAGAAGCACTGGTGCAAGCAGGGGCAGACATCATCCAGACCGAAGGGGGCAAGAGCAGCCAGCCGACCCACCCCGGTACTCTGGGCTTGATCCAAAAAGCGGCTCCTACCCTTGCGGCCGCCTACGAAATCTCCCGCGCTGTAGATGTTCCAGTCCTTTGTGCATCGGGTTTGTCTAGCGTTACAGCACCGATGGCGATTGCCGCTGGAGCCGCTGGTGTTGGCGTTGGTTCGGCGATTAACCAACTCAATAGCGAAGTTGCGATGATTGCAATGGTTCGTGCTCTGGTTGAGTCCCTGAAGCAAGTGCAGGTTGTGAACCTGTAGTTGCTAATACTCGCTTGAAAAAGCGTTATTCAGGATTCGTTCCCATCAACTTACGAGGGGTGTTCTACAGGACGCCCCTCGTTTGATTTCCCATGTGATTTCTGAAAAAGCTTCTGCGCGGCTTATCGACTCTTGTATCAAATCCCGTTGAAGAACCCAAATTATTGTTTGCGCCCGCTGCACCGCAGCGGGCGCAAACAATAATTTGGGTTTTGTTACATGGCTCCAAGGAGGAGTCCTACGCAGAGTAAAACGCTGCTCAAAAAGTGGAACCGAATGGCAATGAATTTGCAGTTGTGAACGCGCTCGGGTTGGTCGTGGTAGCGGATGGCATGGCGGCAGAGCCCATAGGCAGCGGGTAGGCTACCCAGCACAAGTAAGCTCCACAGGGGAAACCAGCCCATCCCAATTGCCAGCAGGATGAGGCCAAAGGGCGTGCCACAAATCCATGGAAGCAGATGAGCACTGCGTTGTGTGCCCAGGCGAACGATGGGCGATCGCTTCCCCGCGGCCAAATCATCTTCTATCTGATGAAAATGGGAGCAGAACAAGACCAAGCTGGTGGTGATCCCCAAAATGATGGCTGCTATCATGACCGTTCCCGATGCCGTGACGGTGAACATCTGGGCTTGGCTGTAGTAGGCGGCTTCAACCGCTAGTGGCCCAAAGGCAAAAAAGCAAAGAATCTCCCCCAGCCCTAAATACCCGAGACGGAAGGGTGGTCCCTGGTAAAGATAGCCCAAGCCACAACACCCCAGAATGAGAAGCAGAACTGTCCAGTCTTGCTGCGTCAGGCTAATGGAGAGAATACCTGCGATCCCCAACAGCAAGCAAAGGGTGGCAAGCCAAAACACCAGCGAGCGATTACCGGTGAGATTGACAACAGAATGGGCCTTGTTGCGATCGATTCCCGTTGCGGCATCAAAGAAATCGTTGCTGAGATTTTCCCATGCCAGGATCAAGATGGCAGACAGGACAAAGGTCAAGAAGCGTGCGGGATCAAACAGCCGAGTCTGATAGAAGGCAAGCGCCGCTCCCAACAAGATAGGCATGACGGCCACGCTATACATCGGTGGTTTGATAGCGGCCATCCACAGCTTCTTGGAAGGCGATCGCCCCAGTGAAGGTGCGCCTGGGACAGCAGAGGGAGTTGGCTTAATAGTCATTCCACAACGGATTATTAAGGCATACTAAGAAGACTGAAATCCTAACTATTCTAAGGCTTCGAGCGTTTTATCCCGATCCCGAAGCGTAGCCCAGACTGTAAAGACTTATGACGCCTCGCGGCGCTTTTCCCGGCGCTTGCCGTTGTGGATTATGTTACCTGTAGGAGACTGGCATTCCCGAAACAGGTTGTGTGAAAGATTTTGAGGCGATCGCCGCTACGCTATCGGTGACCAGCGCGCTTTTTTCTCAGACTACTCGTGGAATGTTGCTGATTCCTCAACGTTTCATAGCTTTCCTTAACATTGCTTTTTATCGATCCCCCTTTTACTCATGCAAGTTCTGCCTCACAAAACGCAGCCGTTTCGCAATGCCAAAACCCTTTATCATCACCTTGCCACCCTCCAATGCAATCTATCCAATGCATCGACGCTCTTCACGTTAGAGGTGGATGTACCGACCCTGGATCCGCTCTGGGTCGTTGAATGTGCGCTCCAGTCTGGGGTGGCGCACTTTTACTTGGAAAACCCACATACCGAAGAATCCATTGTTGGGATGGATATTGCGGATCGGCAAACTGCAGGGGGTGATCAGCGCTTTCAGCAGCTTCGCGTTGCGTTCGATCGCCACTGTGCCGTCTATCCCACTACCCAAGATCGTCACTATTTCTGTAACTTCACGTTCTTTGACCAACCCAATACCCCCACAACAGGCTTTGCCCCAGCGGAATTGATCCTTCCCCGTTGGCAAATCATCCGGCGCGGACATACTCAGCGGGCGATCGTCAATCTGCTGCTTTCGCCCCACACCTGCCTCGACAGCCTCATTGATACCCTCTGGCAACAGTACCAACGCTTTAATGCTGCACCAAACCTAGTGCTTTCCCCACTCCTCCCGAGTCTGCGTCGTCTGTGGCAACGCACTGAGTATCAAAATTTTCAGGATTCGGTTGTGGCGGCGCTCCAGGCTATCCAGCGGCAACAGGTCAAGAAACTTGTCCTGGCTCATGCGTTGGATGTAATGGCACCGCTACCCCTCAATGTATCGCAGTCCCTCCATCATCTCCGCCTGTGCCATCCGCACTGCCATACCTTTTCCGTGAGCAACGGGCAGGGGCATACCTTCCTGGGGGCTAGTCCAGAAACGCTACTCCATATTGATGCTCAGGAACTGCGAACCGATGCTCTGGCCGGCTCTGCTGCACGGGGAACCTCTCCTGCCATTGACACAAAGCTGGCGCAGGTTCTCTTCAATAGCCCCAAGGAACGGCATGAGCATCAGATTGTTGTGGACTTCCTACGCGATCGCCTGGCACAACTCCAGATCTACCCGCATCATCCTTCTTCACCTCATATCCTGAAACTCACCAATATTCAGCATCTCTACACTCCGATCACGGGAAGGATGCCGTCTCACTGCCATCCCCTCGATATCCTTGCGCATCTTCATCCCACCCCGGCTGTTGCGGGTATCCCGCCCCAGCGCGCGCTCCGCTTAATTCAGCAGCATGAAGCTGTAGAGCGATCGCTCTATGCTGCCCCCATTGGTTGGCTCGATACCAATGGCAATGCGCGGTTTGTTGTCGGTATCCGCTCAGCGCTGCTGAAAGACAACCAGGCAAGGCTGTATGCTGGGGCGGGAATTGTTGCTGGCTCTAACCCAGCCCGCGAAGAGGCGGAGATCCAGCTAAAACTTCAAGCCCTTCTCAATGCGCTGGTATAGTGCTATGCGCTGAGATAAAACCCAATAATTGTTTGGAAGCCATGTAATGATCTGATCCAAGTTCAATGCGTCAGGCTATGCCGGAGTTGGGCCGATGCATTGTGTATGGATACATGCGGCTTCACGTGCCGATTACGATCGTCGGTTAGTCGAGTGAGCTATCTGCTTACTCCCCAAGATTGCTAAATCCTATCGGTTCAAGTTCATCAAACCTTGAGAATCCTCAATGTAGGAAAAGCAGCGGAGTTTTTCTAAAACCCTTGGGTTTAGATGGTGCTGGCATCGTCCACACCATCCAAAGTCAAGAATTCTTAGGTTTTGTCCTGTATTGAGATGAGAATCATCACTAGAACTGTGAGAATCATAAATTTACGGGAATACTCTAGTTTGCAAGAAGCCTCTGCAAAATGATGGAATTTAAAAATTGACACAGCCGAGCTGCAATCGTTTCACGGGAAATACGGATACGACATCGTTAAAACTTACGGGCGAAGATTAACTTTATGGAAAATTCACTAACTTGGTTCTAGAGTCGTTTAAAACGTCAAGAGAAACAGCGTGTTTTTCCTTATTGGTTAACGATGAATGTAAAAAATAGATTTAGAAATTTCCTCGTATACATGCCGATTTC
>JBCBSL010000078.1:0-17621 GCA_039819145.1 Cyanobacteria bacterium J06638_22 | reverse complement strand
AGTCGGCCTCGCCCATCTCTCCTCCCAAACCTCACCGCGATCGCTCAGCGGCGGGCAACAACGACGACTCGCACTAGCGGTGCAACTGGTGCGCCAGCCCTTCTTGCTCATGCTCGACGAACCCACCGCTGGCCTCGACTGGTCCATGCGCCAACAGCTCCTCAGCGTCCTCCGTAAGCTCAAAACCGAATGGAGTCTCCTCGTCGTCTCCCACGATGCTAGCGAGCTAGCAGAAGTCGCCGATCGCGCCTGGACTCTCGACCATGGTCACCTGACCCCCACCGTGATCACCCCCACCGCCAAAGTCGAATCTTAGGTCATAGATTGAATCTAGAATTCAAATCTAGGATTCGACCCTTCAGCACCCAGTCTATCCATCCATCCCCACCCCCATCCGCGTTTATCTGCGTTCATCCGCGTTCCCCATTTACCCCGTTAACCCGAGGAGACCACCTTCTCCCGGCGATCGCCATGTCTGACCCTTCCCCTGCCCAAGCTCTACCGACCTTTACCGACCTGTGGCAATCGACCTTAGGGTGGCAACCCAGCACAGCGCAGCAGCAACAATTTCAGCGCCTCTACCAAGAAATTCTGGCAGGCAATCGCCTCTTCAATCTGACACGCATTACCGATCCAGAGGCCTTCTGGGAAAAGCACCTGTGGGATTCCCTCCTCGGCATTCAGCCATTGCTCGCCACCCCAGAAGCAACCTTGCGCATCATCGATATTGGCACCGGGGGTGGATTTCCCGGCATTCCAGCGGCGATCGCCCTACCCCAAAGCTCCCTCACCCTACTCGACGCCACCCAAAAAAAAGTCCGATTCCTGCAAGACTTGGCCACCAGACTCTCCCTGCCACGTGTGACAGGGGTGAGCGATCGCGCCGAAGCCCTGGGTCATCATCCATCCCATCGAGCGGGCTACGACTGGGCATTGCTGCGAGCCGTCGCTGCTGCCAACGTGTGTGTAGAATATGCCCTGCCACTGCTCAAGCTCAACGGCACCGCCATCCTCTATCGCGGACAATGGACAACCACCGAAGAAACCGACCTCCATCGTGCCCTAGAGGTTCTGGGAGGCAAGCTGGTAGACATCCATCCCGTCACTACCCCTCTCAGCCAAAGCCAGCACCACTATTTGCACATTCAGAAAACTGCCCCCACCCCTGAGCGCTTTCCCAGGGCGATCGGCACTCCCAAGCAACGCCCGTTATAGCGCTACGCGCTCAGATAGCACCCAATCATTGTCTGAAAGCCCCGCGTCGCAGGGCTTTCAGACAATGATTTGTCCTAATCTCAATGCGTAAGGCTATATAAGCAGTACTCGATGCATGCCATAGAGTATGCCAATCCCCTGAGCCAGCGCCACACCAAGGGAAAACTACTGCTGCGAGAGGCGCTTTACCTCCTCACCGCCGAGCAGCTTGTGGGTTTCGGCCAGCAGAGCAGGAATTTTGTCCGCATGGGGGCTGTTTTGCAGGCAGCTCTGCATCGCTCTGGGTCTTAGCTTATCGGCCTTATTGCCGGGGAACCAGTGGCTCGCGTTGCCCAGCATGTTGTAGCGAACTTTGGCATATTCCGTCATGTTGTAGGCGATCGCCAGATTCCGCAGCCACAAAATTACCCGCACATTCACGTTCCCCGGCACATCTTCCAGGCGGGGCAGACCCACATCCCAGGTCTTGTACCACTCTTCGCCGAGCGCCCGAATCGCAGCCTCTTCCAGACGCGCCAGAATCGGCGGCAACACTTCGTCTGCGCGATCGAGCAACGGTAGGGCTTTCAGGTGCTCATCAAAATCAATCGGGCGAGCGGCTCCTAGGCTCAGGGTATGAACCTGGGGATGGTTGAGGCAAAACAGGTCGTTGAATACCATCGGACTCAGGGGCTGGCACAACTCCACAAGCTCTTGGGATGGTTTGTAGAGCATGCCGCCTTTGTCGGACGGACTAATGATGAAAACTCCCATGTCGTGACGGGTTGCGGCCTCAATCGCTGGCCAGTTTTGCTGGTTGATGTAGTACCAGTGCAGATTGACGTAGTCGAATTGGTTGGTGGCGATTGTCTTCACAATCACATCGGTCGGGGCATGGGTCGAAAAGCCCACATAGCGGACTCTGCCCTGCTGCTGAAACTGGCGCGCCACTTCCAGGCATCCCCCCGGGCGCACCGCCCAATCCAACAATTCCGGCGTATTGATGCCGTGGATGCCAAGCAAATCCACATAGTCTAGCTGCAGATTTTTTAGGGATTGCTCCAGCGTCTCGCGAAATTCACGGACATTCTTCTTGGGCGATACCTTCGTTTGAACAATCAGCTGCTCGCGGGGCAGCTTGGGTAAGATTTGCCCGAGCTGGACTTCGGAGGTGCCATAACCTCGGGCTGTTTCGATATGGTTGACCCCGATTTCGACTGCGCGCCGAATGGTGGCCTCCAAATTGCGCTGGTTATCTTGCGGAATCGTATTGTAGGGCACATCCTGCCATTTGAACTGATAGCGCATCCCGCCACAGGAAAAGACGGGCATGGCCAGCTCGGTACGTCCAAATCTGCGATACTCCATGTTTAGCGTTCGGTGGTTGTTACGTTAGGGCAATCGATTCCAGGGCAACGCGTCGCGCCGCCTATGGGAGATTGGAACACAGGAAGGCCAAAACCTGCAATCTCAGCGCTCGCACGATCGGCGACGTCTTTGCCTCCCTATAGGTATAGCGCTACGCGCCCAGGTAGAATCCAATCCATTTTTTGAAAGCCCCGCGCTGTGGGGCTTTCAAAAAATGATTTGTCCTAATCTCAATGCGTAAGGCTATATTTGTCAGATATTTATCGCTGTGGCAGGCAAAAAGTCACAGAACGATAACACTTCAAGGGGTGGGGTGGGTTACAGATTGAGGTTGTGGCTTGTTTCCAGGCATATAAACCAATTCCAATCGCAAACCATCCGGGTCGGTGAACAGGAGGCTGTAGTAGGCCATGCTACTAGTCTCGACGTTTTTTGGGGGTTGCAAGATTTGGGCACCGATAACCTGAAGCCGTTGATGGATGCGATCGACCTGCTCTGAGGACTCAGCCGCAAGGGCAAAGTGGTGTAAGCCAGGAGCCTGGTCAGTCGTGTTTTTGAGCGGCTCGGCATCCGACAGGGTAATGGCTCCGGCCTGAGCAGACCACCACATGGTGTAGCGGTTGGTTTGGGCGACGCAGGTGTAGCCAAGGGCTGTCAGAAGCCAGTCGTAGAAGACTTCAGAGCGGGGGCGATCGCTCACCCGCAGCGCCAGATGCATGACGGCTCCCAATCCCACGGCTAGCCCTCCGCCCGCTTTAGCCAAAATCCACGCAAACCCGCCGCTCGTGCGCCCTGGTAGTCGTCGTGGAAGCTATCTCCCACATGCCAAGCTTCAGACGCTTCACAACCATGTTTTTCAAGTCCAGCATTAAAGATACGGACATCGGGTTTGGCCGCCCCTACTTCCGAAGAAATCGTGACTGAACTGAAAAAATCCTTGAGTTCCAAAACGGCTAACACTTTGTGGAGGCGAGTATCAAAGTTAGAGAGAACCCCCATTGGCACCTCCTGATTCGCCCAATAATTCAAGATTTTGAGGGTATCGGGATAAACTTCCCAGGGATCGGCCATGGCAAAGTGATCGTAGAGCGCGCTAAAGAAGCTGGCAAAGTCACTAAATTGGTTGAGGACTCCCGCTTTTTGAAACGTTTCAGCGGCGATCGCCCACCACCAACCATACTCCCGCTCCGGTATATCCTCGGGCATCGTCCCAGGAAACACCATCTGCCCAGCCGCATCAAAGCTATCGAAGAACGCCAGATCCAGTGCCCCCGGATCCACTTGGACACCACACTGTTCGGCGAGCTGGCTATAAACCTGGCCAACTCCACCTTTCACGCCAAAAAGCGTACCAACGGCATCGAAGAAAATGACTTTTGGCTTTTGAACAGACATGGGCGCTGAACAGGATTCTTTGAGTGAATTGGACGCAGTGCGTCTACAGTGCGGCAGATGTGGAATGAATTAATGGTAGGCGATGTGGCTACTATTATTCCCATGATCCGGACACGGATCTGAACGGTCTCGAACCAACTCTAGACAGTCACCCACATTTTTATTTAGCGTAAGGCCGAATCTAGCATCAGTTAGAGCTTACGCAAAACTCACGCAATCTTGATTAACTTCGTTGATGGTGTGGGCACGACGCGCCCACACCATCAACAAAATGCATACGCTCCTAATCAATTTTGTATTTAGCCACTGGAACCTGCTGATGTCGCGGTTAATGCTCCAAATTTAGGCTTAGCCCGTCAGGAGGTCGCCGCTCTATTAGAGCTTTTGCTTCCTTAAAACTTTGCGATCGCCCCAATCTAGATTATGAAGTCATGATATTTCTTTAGCTAGAAAACAAATCTTAGCTCAGACGCCTATTTGAGCCTGTTGGGGAAAGCGCATGAATTTCTTGAATGTTTTGCCCAATATTCGCCGATTTATTCAAATCTATCGCGGATATGAGCGACCCTTTTGGGTCTCACAGGGCTTGTTAGCGATCGCAGCCCTTTTTACGCTACTGATCCCTTTGATGACCCAAAGCCTGATTGATGACGGCATTTTGGTGGGCGATCGCGATGCAACCGTGCAGGCCGTGCTGTGGATGATTCTGTTTGCGGTACTCAGCGCCATCTTCACCATCGCCAACGCCTACTACGCCGTGCAATTTGCCGAGCACACCGCCCATGCCGTCCGCATGCGGCTCTATCGCAAAATTCAGACCTTCACCTTTGGCAACCTGGATCAATTTCCTACCAGTGACCTGATGGTACGCATGACCAGCGATGTCACTGCAATCAAAGCCGCCGTACAACAGGTCATCCTCTATTTGGCCCAAGCACCCGTCATGTTTGTGGGAGCCTTGGTTCTGATCTATATCAATAGCCCTAGCTTGATGTGGATTTTGCTGTTAGTCATTCCCGCTGTGGTGGCGATTCTGGCGTTTTTCCTGTTAAAGATTTCGCCTCTCTTCGATGTCCGGCAGATGCGCTTGGATGCGGTCAACAGCGTGTTGCAGGAAAATCTGGCTGGGGTGCGCGTGGTCAAGGCATTCGTGCAAAGTGAGTATGAAAACCGCCGTTACGATCGCGCCAACCAGGCATTCCGCACAGCTTCCCTGCGTCCAATGCAGTATATCGCCTTGCTGCAGCCCAGCTTTTTCCTGATTATTAACCTGGCAACGGCGATCGTCCTCTGGGTTGGGGGGGTGGCTGCCAACCAGGGGGCTGTCTCCGTGGGCGAAATTCTGGCCTTTACCCAATATCTGGCTACGATCTTGGTCCCCCTGATCGTACTGGCCGTGATTACGCCCCAAGTCACAGCCGCAGAAGCCTCAGCCGAGCGGATGTTCGAGGTGCTAGATACCCAGCCAAACCTAGCCGATCCGCCCACTCCTGTAGCCTTGGATCCCACCACAGCTCAGGGGCGGATTGTTTTCGAGAACGTGAGCTTCAGCTATCCCGCCCAAGACGGGCAACCCACAACACCCGTTCTCCACAACATCAATCTCACCATCGAGCCCGGTCAAACGGCGGCGTTCCTAGGAGCAACAGGGTCGGGAAAATCGACCCTAGTCAACCTGATTCCTCGGTTTTACGACGTCACCACAGGCCGCATTTTGATCGATGGCGTCGATGTGCAACAGCTATCCGCCGCAACCCTGCATCAAGTGGTTGGCATTGCCTTGCAGGAAGCCGTTTTGTTTAGTGGAACCGTGCGCGAAAACATTGGCTACGGTCATCCCGAAGCCGATCACGATTGGGTGGTCGCGACCGCAAAAGCAGCGGATGCCCATGGCTTTGTCAATGCGATCCCAGAGGGTTATGAAGCAGCGGTCGCCCGACGAGGCAGCAACTTTTCCGGGGGACAGCGGCAGCGGCTCTCCATTGCTCGGGCTCTGGCCGTGCAACCCAAAATTTTGATCCTCGACGACAGCACCAGCGCCCTCGATATGGCAACAGAGGCACGGGTGCAGGATGCTGTGCAGGACTTGATGGCAACCACGACCAAGCTCTACGTGGCTCAGCGGATCAGCACTGTCATCACCGCCGATCGCATCTTTCTCCTGGAAGCTGGGGAAATTGTTGCGTCGGGTACCCACGAAGACTTACTCAAAACCAGCCCGCTTTACCAAGAAATCTATCAATCGCAACTGGGAGGTGTCCCAACATGAAGCGCTTTTTGCGTCGTCACCGGGAAAAGACCGCGCCCCCAGATCTTTCACCTCCTAGTCGGGTCTTGCGGCGTTTGCTGAGCTACGTTATCCGCTATCGGGGCGAGATGGCGATCGTGGTTGTGCTACTGCTCATCGGTACAGCCCTCAATCTGCTAGTTCCCTATCTATTGGGAGAAGGACTGAACAGCCTCAGCACAGGCTTTGATGCGGTTTTGCTGAGAAATCTAGTGCTGGGTATGGTCGTCGCCTCCCTTGTGAGCTGGCTGGCGTTGTTGATCAAAGGGGAAGTGCTGGCGAGTGTGACCCAGCGATCGCTCTACGTCTTGCGATGGCAGGTGTTTGAACATATGCAAACCCTGTCACTCAATTTCTTCGATCGCCAACCTATCGGCGAACTGATGAGCCGCGTCACCGATGACTCTGAGGTGATTGCCCAATTTTTCCGCAATGGGCTAGGAATGTTGCTCAGCGAGAGCATCAAAATCCTGTTCATCATCTTCGCCATGTTTCTGCTGAACTGGCGGATGGCGATCGCCGCCTGCGTCATCGTCCCTCTGGTTCTCAGCTTTTTGGCGATGGTCAGCCGCATTTCCGGGCCAGCCTTCGATGCGCTGCAAGCGGAGGTGGGCAACCTCAACGGCATCATGGAGGAAACCGTCAGCGGAGAACGGGTGGTGATTGCATACCAACGTCAGGAGGAGGCGATCGCCAACTTTGAAGAGGTGAGCAAAGCAGCGATGGGTATGGGCATTCGGGCGCAGTTTGTGGCCTTGCTCAGTCGTCCCATCACCCTCGTACTGACAAACTTGGATGTAGCCCTGGTTGCCCTGGTCGGCGGTCTGCTCACCCTCCGGGGCGAAGCTGATGTGGGTACGGTCACCGCATTCTTGCAATACACCCGCCAGTTTGGGTTGCCGATTACCAACATCGCCAATACTCTGAACTTCCTGCTGGCGGCGATCACCTCCGCTGAGCGTGTGTTTCAGATCTTGGATGAAACCCCTGTGGTGCGCGATCGTCCCGCTGCGATCCCCATGCCACCCATCGAAGGCAAGGTCGAGTTTCGCAACGTAGACTTCAGCTATGTGCCAGGACGACGGGTGCTGAAAAATAACAGCTTCGAGGTGTTGCCCGGTCAAACCATCGGGCTATGCGGCCCTACAGGTGCAGGGAAAAGCACCATCATCAACCTAATTACGCGCTACTACGACATCGACGCGGGGGAAGTCTTGATTGACGACTACAACCTGTTGGAGGTACAACAGACCAGCCTCCGCCATCAAACCGGCATTGTCTTGCAAGAACCTTTCCTGTTTTCCGACACCGTAATGAACAATTTGCGCTACGCCCGCCTAGAGGCAACGGAAGCGGAGTGTATCGAAGCGGCCAAACGCGCCAATGCCCATGACTTCGTCTTGCGTCTGCCCAACGGCTACGACACGATGATGACCGAACGCGGCAGTAACCTCAGCCAAGGGCAGCGCCAGCTCCTCACCATCGCCCGCATGATGGTCGCCAACCCCCGCATGGTCATCCTCGACGAGGCCACCAGCAACGTCGATACCCGCACCGAAGCGAAAATCCAGGAAGCCCTCGATCGCCTCATGGCAGGGCGCACTAGCTTTGTGATTGCTCACCGCCTTAGCACCATTCGCCATGCCGACAAAATCCTCGTCCTCAACGCGGGTGAATTAGTAGAACAGGGCACCCACGAGGAGCTGCTCCTGCAAAAAGGACTGTACTACGAGCTCTACACCAGCCAATTCAAAGGCAAAGTAGCAGCACTCATTTAAGTGAGCAACGTAGACGCAAGTCAAGAAGGCGTTGAGAGTAAATCACGCAAAGGCTTGGCAATCCAGTTGAGGCCGACGCGGATCTGATGGTCAAAGGTGGGCATGCGATAGAGGTAGGCAAGGCGACGGACAACATAGGCTAAGGAGCCGTCAAGCTTGAGTCCCATCCCGGTCAGCGTGGCATTGTCCATACCGAGCGCCATCATTTCGCCAAAGTGTTGGTAGCGGAACGGCAGAAGGGGGCGATCGCTCAACGAGGCCCAGATGTTCCAACCCGCATAGTCAGCCTGTTGGAAGGCTGATTGTGCCGTCACAGGGACGCGTTGCCCTTCAGCATCGTAGTTTTCAGCGGAGTCGCCCAGAGCAAACACATCAGGATACCCTTCCAATTGGAGCGTGGATGAGACGATCAACTGCCCCCGGTCGTTCTTCTTGCAATTGAGGGGAGCAAGGGCTTCTGCGACCTTGGTGCCCACCGTCCACAGCACCAAGTCCACCGGGATAGTATCGACTTTGTCTCTGTAATCGAGGGAAACGCTGTCGGCAGTGATGTTGGTTATGCGAGTTTCTAGGTCGAGCCAGATGCCATAGTCTTCCAACGCCTTCCGTGCCGTCTCACGATTAAAATCGGTCGAGGTCCGTAAAATCTGATCCGACAGTTCGACCAGGCGTACCCGTCCCCGATCGCCCAACCGATCCGCTAGCTTACAAGCCAATTCCACGCCGCTATATCCAGCTCCGGCGATCGCCACTCGAATACGATCGCGATCTGAATTCTCCAACTCCCGCAGACGCTCCTGGAGGTGAAACGCGTCCTCCGTCGTGCGGAAAGCAAGGGCATGTTCTTCCACACCAGGAGCGAGATCCATCGGAGTTTCGCCACCGAGGGCAAGGACAAGGCGATCGCAGGTGATCTCAGGCTGACCTTCCAGAAAAACTGCCTTTCGCTCCAAGTCGATTCCCGTTACCTTGGCCTGCATAAAGCGGACGCCAGTGTTCTCCAGCAATTCGGTGAATGGCGGCGCAATTTCCCAAGTCTGCAATTCCCCAGTGACCAGTTCGTAGAGCAACGGGAGGAAGAGGAAGCGATCGCGCTGATCAATCAGCACAATTTCTGGCTTCTCAGCGGCCGTCCAGGGTAACTGACTGAGGCGCAAGGCCGTGTACAGTCCCCCAAAACCACCACCTAAAATGCAGATACGGGAAGGAGTCTGAGTCATGGATTCGTAAGGATGAGGAACGATAGCACGGGTAACGAAACGTTACATAAGGCTTCTTTCAGCATAACGAAACATGAGGACGGCTGCCGTCTGCGGCGTCTAGTTTGGACAACAAGCCACCCCTAGTCGGGCAAAAATCCGCCAAGAGGTTTAGGTTTTCCTAAAATCCGCACCCAACAGTTAGACGGGCGGATCAACCCAGCTCTTACAAAAGCTCATGCCTCTTTACCAGGCACTCACAGGGTAGAAATCGTTGTCGCCATGGCAAAGTCTTTTTCGGTCAAACCACCCGCGTCATGGGTGCTGAGGCTAACGGTGACCTTGTTGTAGGAGATCGCAAGATCGGGGTGGTGCCCGGCGGCTTCGGCGGGATCAACCAACTTGTTCACAAAGGCAACAGCTTCAGGAAAGCCACCGAACTTACGCACACATGTGATCGTTTTGCCGTCTAGTTCCCATCCCGAAAGCTGACTCAGGCGATTCTGGATTTCGCTTTCTGCAAGGAGTTGCGCCATCGTTTTTCCCAAAAGAGTTCTTCTGCCATTCTTGCAGAAACCCGTCTGATTCGGGTGGGTGATCCCCAATCACTCAAAGCGTGGGCAAAAAATGACGCCAAAAACTATCCGACCTCCTGCGGAGATGACCGAAGTCAAGAAGCAGAAGGTCGGTGTAGTGGGTCTACAGGTTGTACCTGACTGCCGGGAGGATCAAAAAGACCAACCCAGCAAGCTTTTAGACGGATCTATCAGTTGCGTAGGCGTTGCTTAAAGAACAGCCCCGGCACACAGCCGGTTTCCCACAACCTGATGACCCAATCGTTTACTACTATCTTGCATGGGCACCACCTCCTGCTTACTAAACTACAATTTTCTTTCTATCGCTTCTGCCTTGCAAAAGCTGTTTGAAATATAACACACTCCTTCTTTGAAGGTGTATCGCTGAGCATCTTTTGAGCCAAAGGGACGGTTATCGGCGGAGTCAAAGGGACGGCTATCGGCGATCGCCCGAGACTATGCAAGCTTCAATCAAGAACCAAGCATCCGCAAGCAAACATCCAATCACTTCCATGCAGCAAATTATTTTACACAGAGATGAAAATTGTTCTTCTCTTCATTGATCCTTCGCCGATTGCTGACGATATCGACATAGCACGCGGCACAATCAATAAATTTAGTCAGGGTTCCGCCTGTTTTGCATAAGTCCTGATTTAATGAATTTGGGTGCCCCTTGATCTGTGAAAATCTAGCTGTCATTGACTCAGCTGTATGCTGCCATACGGCCTCATATCTGTAAGATGACACCGTTACTAGCCCGGAGAAGGAGAACTCACCACTATGGAAGGGGAATACGCGCAACTCGATCGCTACTTGAAAAAGCAATTGTGGCGTCTCGCTGATCTAGAAACTCGAAAGCTGCTGTACGAGTCTTGTGGCATGAGCCCAGATGACCAAACGCGCCTTCCTGTGCAACAAATTCCCTGCGATGTCTTAGCCGCGGTCGATCGCCTCTGGATGGGCTATAGTCGCAAGCGCTTTGGCTTTTCGGTGCAGCGTAAGCTCTGGTACAAGTGTCAGGAAAAATATTACGACAAGACCGAAGCCTGGAATCAGTTTGGAAGTAAGGTCGGCTGGCGGGTCAACCACCTGCTGAAGCAGAACTACTGGAAACCTCACAAAGAACTCGACTTTAAGCTAGAAGCCCCCGCTGGGCATCTCCCTCACATGGGCGATCAGCTTGGCATCAAAACGATAGAAACTTTTGTTCAACAAATTGATTACTGCTCGGCTCCACCCGTACCGCCTGGAGCTTGATCACAGACGAGAAACCAGTTGGCTGCTCCGGCTCAATTGGGGTTTACCTAAGCAGGTAGCGCTATAGAAAACTGAGTGGGAGGGAATCTGCGATTCTCTCCCTAATTTTGGGTGTTTTCACGTAACAGAGAAACCGATCACTTTGGGCAAGATGAATTTGGCATGCCGCCCGAAGCGGTCTTGTTATGTCGGCGTGGCAAAGCTTCTACCGCTTTTTCCACAACGCCTATCTCAGCTATTTGAGCACAAACTTGTTCGAGTACTGGGCGATCGCCTCTGCTAACTTGCCAAAAATTCTGGAAGCGAAGCGATCATCCGTGTGGCTTACTACAGCCGTATTGCTGGTGCCCACGGCGAACTGTTGGAACGAAACAGGGTACTGTCCGGTCAACACAATCCAGGGCGAATCACGGCCTGATCAGCATCCCTGACCGCACATCTCCACAACCTCTAGCGTGACTATTCGTTGGTGCAAAGGATTCTAGCAATGACAACCCAACCGTCTGAAAACCCTTCCTCCCTTACCCCCAGCGATCCTGCTCTCCTCAGCTGGATCTGGATGCAACCCTCCGAGATTTTCGACGTTAGCCAATGGCAGGAAAACCAGTCTACACAGACATCTGCTGCCCTTGAGTCATCGCACAACGCAGCCAGCTTTGTAGGCCGCAAGCCTTCCCCTCGCATGCCAGACTTTCTGGCTCCCCTGCGGACTGGCATCAATAAACTCAACGTGCGGCAGCCTCGCCTCGCCCACTTCATTTGTCGCACGATCCCCACTCAGTGCCCATTTGAGCGTGATATTCAGCTATTTGGGAAAACCCTATTTCACATCCCACCCCTCTGCAAACTCAACCCTCTCTACGACGAGGTTGTAGGGCTGAGATTCCGAGCACTCTGCTATCTAGCAGATGAGTGTGGTGAAGATGTGACCGTCTACTGCTAAAGGAATCTATAGCGCTACGCGCTCAGATAGAACCCAATCATTTTTTGAAAGCCCCGCGTCGCGGGGCTTTCAAAAAATGATTTGTCCTAATCTCAATGCGTCAGGCTATATCAACCCCAAGCCACCACACCGGACGGGGTTGGGGAGCTAAAGAGATTAGCAAAACATAGGCTCAAGATAGAGGATGGGCATGACCTATCCTCTATCTGGGGTCTTTGGGATTGTACTTTCGTGAACGCCCCTGAGTGGACGACTAGGAGACGACGTCGTTGACCTCGACGCTGCTCGCTGTCTGCGGAAGCTCTAGACAGTACCCCGCACCGTACACCGTTTTGATGAACTGGGGATGGCGGGGATCGGGTTCTAGCTTTGTGCGCAGATGTCTTACATGCACCCGAATCGTCTCAATATCATCGTCAGGGTCGTAGCCCCACACTTCCTTCAAAATGTCGCTGGGTGAAACCGTTTGGCCATGGCGCTGGAGCAAGCAATGGAGCAGCTCAAATTCCAGGTGAGTCAGCTTAACGATGCGATCGAACCAGATCGCTTCGAGCCGTTCGGGAACCAGCGTCAGCGGGCCGTAGTTGAGAATTTCGGCGTGCTTGGCAGCTTGAGGGATGCGATCGGTGCGCCGCAATAGCGCCCGAACCCGCGCCAGCATCTCTTCTACCTCGAAGGGCTTGGTGAGATAGTCGTCGGCTCCCGCATTGAAACCTTCGACCTTGTCTTGCGTCTGGCTCAGGGCCGTCAGCATGAGCACTGGAATGTCCGCTGTGCGCTCATCACGGCGCAATCGCTGGCAGATCGTAAAGCCATCCACTTTGGGCAACATCAAATCCAGCATGATCAAATCAGGGACAAGCTGAAGAGCTAAAGCCTGCCCTTTTACACCATCAATCGCGCGGCTGACTTCATATCCCGCCATCTCCAAATTGACAGAAACCAATTCGGCGATCGCTGGATCATCATCAATGACTAAAATTCGGGTCATGTTTATGGCGTTACTTTATGGACAGTGACAAAGCAATTTCAGCTAGGAGTGCTGAGATTGTGTGAGCCGAAAACCCAACTTAGGAGTCAGAATACTGCTTAGAGCACCTCACGACAGCTAACTTTGTTTCAAATTCTTACTTTAATTCTAACCTGGTGTACCAAAGTCTAAATTTTTCTCATCAAAGATGTACTCAGCCTAAAGTTAGGTAACTGTATATTGATTTACATGATATTGATTTACATGTTTCAATTATCAACTCTTTCCTAAAATTACAAGCCAGCCTTGAAACCTTAAGCATTTCTTTATATAACGCTTCATCTCAACTTTCATTTGGTTGATGGTTAATGCTGCTTTTTCTCACTCTCTTTTCTCTAGCATTACTCTTGATTTGTTCCTATCGATTGCGGCAAGTCGTTGCGGCAATTCCAGCGCTGCTATCTCCGCCTAAAGCGACAGCGCTGTCGTCTTACCCATCCGTTGCGATTGTTGTTCCGGCTTACAACGAATCAGAGAACATTGCAGATTGCTTGGCGGCGATCCTAGAAAGTGTCCGCTGTTATCCAGGGTCGGCATCGGTGTGGATGGTGGATGATCAATCAACCGATGACACTTGGGCGATCGCCCAAACCACTCAAAACTCCCTCACAGCAACCGATCCCCTATTTCATCTCGTAGCAGGACAGCCCCGACCCAAGGATGAAATCTGGGTCGGCAAAAATTGGGCTTGTGTGCAAGCCCTGGAGCAGCAAGCCGCAGAAAACAGCGACAGTTCCTACCTGCTGTTTGTGGATGCAGATGTGCGGTTGGAACCAGGGGCGATCGCCGCTGCCATCGCTCACGCGGAAACAGAGGCGATCGATTTGCTCAGTTGTGTCCCCGCCATTCGGTGTGGTTGTCTAGCCGAATGGCTCGTGCAACCCATTATCTTCACCGTTATTCTGATTGGTTTTGACATTCGTGCTGTCAATGATCCCAAGACAGAGTCTGCCTTTGCTGCAGGGCCATTCATGCTGTTTCGACGAACCGCTTACGACAAAATCGGTGGGCATCGCGACGTTGCCCATGAGGTCGTCGAGGATGTGGAGCTAGCGCGACGCATCAAAGGTGCAGGCTTGCGGCTCCAGTTTCTCTCTGGCGCAGCGCTGATCTCCGTGCGCATGTATCGCTCTTGGGCTGCGTTGTGGGAGGGTTGGACCAAGAATATCTACGCCGGATCCCAGCGAAATTTAGTTGGAACCTTGGGCTTAGTGGGTCTAGTTCTCCTGCTTTGCACTTTACCGTGGCTCCTGCTCAGCGGGTTGGGGATCAAGGCGATCGCGCTGCATTGGGGCATGCGGGATTGGCTCACCCTAATGCTGCTCGGGTTGGCTCTGATGGCGCAGGTTGATTTGCGGCGCATTGGGGGTCGAGAGTCTGGGATAACCGCACGGTATTGGTGGCTGAGCGGGTTAGGTGGGCTCGCGGTAGCGGCGATCGCCCTAGCATCCATCATCAAGACTGAGACTGGGCGGGGGTGGACGTGGAGGGGGCGTCCGTTGCAGGGGATTGATCCCCATCCGATGGATTGATCTGTGTCTGAGGGGGATCAATCTGTGTTTGGGGCGTATCGATGATGGTCTGATCCTCATAGGACCAGTTGATGGAGGTTGTGGGACGAGACTCCTGCATCCGCATTGGAGGAGATGCAGCGGCATGGCTACGAGACACGGAAGGTGGCGGCGTTTGCGTAGATGACGAACCTTGCGATCGCTCTCGCCCTGACTTCCGCTGGCGCGTTGGCCTTGCTTTGGAAGGCTTAGAGCCTTTCTGCACACCGTTCTTGCCCTCATACGACAGCTCCTGGAGCGGGAGAGTCATATCCCCATCCTCAAACCGTTTTCGCCCCAAACTCGAGCGGGGTGGGGTTTGATGAGATGAGTTGATGCGGGACAGGAGAGATCGATCCCCATGACCAGCAGGAGCCTGGGGTTCCTCCGGCGGACTGTTGTTGGCGGCATCGGGGTGAGCCCCCGTCACGGAAGACGCATCAACGGCATAGGTCACCTCCGGCGGCAAGCCAGCCAGCGGTAACGTCATCTCCTCATCAAGCATTTCCCGAGTAACCGGCACATTGGTGGGCTCAGGCTTCGATGGGGGATGGCGATGGGTCGCTGATCGGGGCACAGCCGTTGATGGTGGCTGATTTACCCAAGTCGCGGGCGGCTCCGACAGCGGAGGCTCTGACAGCGGCATTGTCATATCATCAGCCTCCGGTGCCGCTGCCACAGGGGATGGCTGAGGCGATGGAGATGGTGCAGATTGAGGCGGTGGTTCCACCGGGTCGGGTTTCGGCTCTGGCTGAGCCGAAACCGGCTGACGATACGTGAAAGGAGATTCGGGTACAGCCCGCCGTTTGGTACGTTCTTGGTGGAGATGACTCTGCATTTGCAGACAACGATCGAGCCAAAGGCTCCGAAATCTTTCTGTATTCAGCACGCGTCCCGTCAGGTCGGGGACAGAGCGAATCCCAGATTCTTCACACCAGTGAACACAGATGCGGTACGCTTCCCAGTCCAGTGGGTCTGATTCCCAACGGGCAATGATGCGATCGTTCCCCATCAACCAAGCCGCTAATGCACGGGTGTGGCCATCGGTAATAACCAGGCGATCGCCAAGCCGCCATAGCGATACGGCTTCTTGTGTATCCAGCTCGTGACGGGCAAACTGCCACATGACTCGCGACAGTTTTTCGGCACTGATGTAAGGCTGACTAGGCTGCAAATTGCGAAGTGAAACACGAAGGAGATGCACAAGTGATTCTTGGGATTAAGGACAGGCGGTCAGCAGGTAGAGCACCAATTGCAGGGTAGCGGAGAGCGGAAATTCGGAAAAGATAGGAGTCGCCCCTGAACGATCAAGCCAGCAGCGATGGGGTTTCAAGCGGCGGAAAAGGAAATGTGAAGTCGAGATGTTAACGATCAGCAGGGAGGCGAAACCGCACCATCAAGGCGTGTCATGATTGGGAAGAAGCCATATGGCCGCGATGGGGAGAGCGTGTGCGGCAACACCGAGCCGTAATTGAGCGAGACTGAACACACCATCTAAGGGCGATCGCCTAACATTTTGTGACCGTTCGTTTACCTCAGCGTTTTTACCCTCAACATCAATAAAACGAATGAGGAGACCGTTGGCAACAAAAAATAAGCACTTTTATAGGAATTTTAGGTTGGCAAGCTTGGGAGAGACTGCGGTATGAAATACGTCTGTGTATTTTGTGGCTCCAATGGCAAAGCAAATTCCGTCATCCAGACAGCGGCGATCGCTACAGGAAATGCCATTGCTCAGCGGGGTTTGGGGCTAATTTATGGAGGCGGGAAAGCTGGGTTGATGGGGATGCTCGCCGATGCCGCATTACAAGCAGGGGCAGAAGTCATCGGTGTGATTCCAGACTTTCTCACGATGAAAGAGGTTGCCCATGAGGGGCTAGCGACTCTACATACCGTTGCATCAATGCATGAGCGAAAAACCAAAATGTTAGCCCTTGCAGACGGCTTCCTGGCACTACCAGGGGGTTATGGCACCTTAGAAGAATTCTGTGAGGTTTTAACCTGGAAGCAATTGGGCATGCATCAAAAACCCTGTGGTCTGCTTAACGTATCACAGTATTATGATCCCCTGCTGGCTATGCTGGACAAAGCTGTCGATGTCGGGTTGATGCGCCCTCGCATGCGATCGCTCGTGCTAACCGCAGAGGATCCTGGAGACTTACTAGACGTGATGGAACGCGATCGCCCTCCTCTCGTTAACCAATGGCTGAAGAGCGATACTCAACTCTGAGACCCCGGTAATTTCATGGCTATTGCGGATTGAGGGGATGAATTTTTTCAAGAAGGGGCGTGACAGGAGGACTCTTCTTGAAAAAATTCATCCTTGGATTCGGCAGCCCTAGTTTTTGAATGTCATGAGCTGTGACATTCAAAGATCGATTGGGTTCACGTGAATTTCCGAGGGGTGGGGTCAATTCAATGACATTGCCATTTTGCAACAACACACTATGATCCAAAATGGCAAACGCGCATTGCGCCAGAGATAAGCAGCAAGGCACTGAACCAACCTACTGAATCAACCAATGGATTTAGTTCTAACTGGCATACAAATTGCCACGATTGTAAAGATGCTAAGTCTGGTTATGACCAGCGTGTGTCAGCTTCTCGCTATTTTTGTCATTGCGACTGGCGTGACCAAAGCTCTCGTCATCTTCCTACGCGATCTCCTCTTTAAAGCGCAAACATCTGAAGCCTTTGAGCGCAGCCGACTCGCCATGGGCTATGCCTTTTCGCTAGGGCTTAGCTTTTTGGTCGGAGCCAGCATTCTCAAGACCATGCTTTCGAGCCAATGGGATGATATTGCCCGCCTCGCGGCCATCATCGCCGTACGTACCGTGTTGAATTACTTGCTGTTCCAATCGCCCAGCCAGCAGGGAATTGACCCGACGTTGCAACAGGCTTCCAGCAGCCCTAGCAAGATGAGCAAAACGATCGAAGATGGCCAGAAAGGAGCGATCGCCTCTTCCTCGTAGGGAATTTGCCAAAATTCAGTACGACGATACCTAAGGGATTAGCCAGAAAATTAAATCCCAGAGAGAGGGGCGG
>JBCBSL010000077.1:3123-17637 GCA_039819145.1 Cyanobacteria bacterium J06638_22 | reverse complement strand
ATCTCGTTTCGCTCCTACCTACTTAGCATGATTCCGTTATGGTTCAGGCGATCGCAACCCAAACCTTCTATGTGCATCCTATAAATGGCAACGATCGGAACCCTGGGGATGCCACACGCCCGTTTCGTAGCCTTACCCGTGCCCTGCGTCGAGCGACAGCAGGAGCCGTAATCCAACTGGCCGAGGGGCGCTACACCACTCAGAATGGCGAGCGCTTTCCCCTGGTCGTTCCGGAGGGGGTATGGGTGCAAGGACAGCAAGCCGAGCGCGGCAGAGCCGTCGTGCTAGAAGGGGGCGGCAACTACATGAGTCCTACCTTCGCCCGCCAGAACATCGCCATTCAGATGGAAGATGGGTCGGGTTTGCAGGGAGTAACGGTGGTCAATCGCAACCAACGGGGAACCGGAGTGTGGGTTGAATCGACAGCTCCGGCGATCGCCCATTGCACCTTTCGCAACTGTGGCCGGGAAGGCATCCTCACCACAGGCAACGCCAACCCTCAAATCACCGACAGTAGCTTTATTCAAAACGCCGCCAGCGGCGTCTCCTTCACCCGCAATACCAAGGGAGAAATTCGCCGCAACTTGTTCCAACAAACAGGATATGGCATTGCCATTAACGATAATGCGGCTCCCTTACTGACCGAGAATCGCGTACTCAGCAATCGAGCCGGGATTGTTATCTCCGGTTCTGCCCGCCCCGTACTGCGGAACAATCTGGTGGAAAGCAACACCGCTGATGGTTTGGTGGTTATGAACAATGCCGTTCCTGACTTGGGTCAGTCCCAGGATCCTGGCGGCAACCTGTTCCGGCGCAACGGTGAGTCTGATGCCCGCAACACCAGTGCCGCGCCGCTCATCTCGGTGGGCAACGAGTTGAACCCCACCCGTGTGGATGTGAATGGAACCTCGGGTAGTCGGGGCGTTGAGTTTCGTGCGACAACGGTCAACACGCAGATCCAGACAGCCATCCCGCGTCCTCAGCCTGCGCCGCCAGATCCGGCTCCAGATCCCAGCCCGCCTCCAACGCCTACTCCCACCCCTCCGCCTGATGGCCCTGACGGACAGGGCTTGAGCGATATCCAAGGACATTGGGCTGAACCCTTCATTCGTGCTTTGGTCGCCCGCGATATCATCAGTGGCTACCCTGACGGCAGTTTCCGCCCAGAAGACACGATCAACCGTGCTCAGTACGCCGCGTTAATTTCCCAGGCATTTGACCTACCCGATCGCCGTTCTGCATCGGGGTTTGTCGATGTGCCAGCGGAGTTTTGGGCAGCAGGGGCGATCGCCCGCGCCGAGCGAATGGGCTTCATCGCCGGGTTCCCCGATGGTAGCTTTCGCCCAGCAGATACCCTGTCGCGGGTACAGACGGTGGTGTCGTTGGTGAATGGACTGGCCTTGATTGGCGGGATGCCCGAAGTGTTGGCGGTTTACCGCGATCGCGCCGAAATTCCTACCTATGCCTCTGTCCCTGTGGCGATCGCGACCCAGAAGCGCATCGTTGCCAATCATCCCGATATCAGCCGGTTTGAGCCAAATCTGCCCGTCTCCCGTGCGGAAATCGCCGTCATGGTGTATCAGAGCTTGGTGGTGACGGGACAGGCGCGGGCGCTTGCCTCCCCCTACATCGTCATGCCACCCGCTGCTGCCGTGTCGTTCTCAGACATTACGGGACACTGGGCCGAAGGGTTCATTCGGGGATTGGCCGGGCAGGAGTTCATTAGTGGATTTCTAGATGGTCGCTTCCGTCCTGACAATTTTATTAGCCGTGCTCAGTACGCCGCGCTTTTGGTCAACACCTTCATGCCCCTGCCCAAGCGCCCGCCCACCACGTTCCGGGATGTTCCCGATAACCACTGGGCGGCGGATGCGATTCAGCGTGCCTATCGGGGAGGGCTGCTCTCCGGCAATGTGGATGGCACGTTTCGCCCAGACCAAAATATTCTGCGCATCGAAGTGCTGCTTTCGCTGGTGAATGGCTTAAATTTGCCGCCTGGGGATCCGGAGATGGTGAACCGTTACAGCGATCGCGCCAGCATCCCCTCTGTTGCTCGCCCCGCCGTTGCCAGCGCCACCCTCAATCGTCTGGTGGTCAACTATCCTAATTTGAACCGCCTCAACCCGATCAACCCCGCGACTCGGGCTGATGTGTCAGCCATGGTCTACCAATCCCTTGTGTATTGGGGGCGATCGCCATCCCTACCGTCTCCCTATATCGTCAGCCCCAGTAGTAATCCGACAAATTCCACCCCTGGCGGCTCATCGCCCGAAACCATGTTGCTGATCGTCATCGATCCTGGGCATGGGGGGCGTGATCCGGGAGCTATCGGCATCAATAGCCTGAAGGAGGCGGATGTAAATCTGGCGATCGCCCTGGAAACTGTTCGGATATTGGGTAGCCTCAATCTCCGTGTCGTCCTCACGCGCAACGACGACCGCACCCTTTCCCTTGAAGATCGGGTGGCGATCGCCGAGCAGGTCAATGCAGCCGCTTTCGTCAGCATTCATGCCAATTCTGCGGGATTGGCGCGACCCAACGTCAACGGCACCGAAACCTACTACTATCCGGGATCTGGAGCAAGTAAGACCATTGCAACCGCGATCCAAAGCAGTATTGTTCAGTCGCTTCAAGTTGTAGATCGGGGCGTCAAAACAGCCAATTTTTTCGTACTCCGCAACACCTCTATGCCTTCTGTGCTGGTGGAAACGGGATTTATCACCGGGGCACAAGATGCTGCCAGACTCGTTAACACCACGTTTCAGAGTCAAATGGCACGGGCGATCGTCGTGGGTATTGTCCAGTCTATGAAACAACCCGTTGGATGAAGAAAATAATTCCCTGGTGCCTGAAGTCACGGCGCGGCTTTCAGGCACGGCTATGAGAGCGAAGTCCGCTGTCGCTGGCTGTGGAGTGACTTATCGCGAACTCCTATAGAAATAACGTTTCTTTTTGTTTTCTTGATGGTGGGTGCGGTGCATCACCATCCCATTGAGGGACTCACATCTGATAGATAATGGCAAAGGTTTTGAAGGGGTGAGTCCTGATCATCAGCAGTTGCCCAGCTTCCTGTCTTTTGCGTTATGCTTGTTCCCCTCGAAATTTGGCCATCTTTCTGTCCCCTTGCGCACTGTTCGTGAATTTCCTATGCAACGTTGCCATCCGCCAAGTCCACTGCAGCCAGGCGATCACCTGCATGTTGTCGTTCCCAGTGGAGCCTTACGCGAAGCGGAGCGGTTTCACCAGGGGATTGAATGTTGGCGATCCCAAGGTTTCTTGGTGGATCTGCCCAAAAATTATGACCAGCGTTGGGGCTATCTGGCAGGGGCGGATAGCGATCGCCGCGCCCAGCTCCAAGCGGCTTGGGACGATCCGGACTGTCGGGGCATCCTCTGTGCCCGGGGTGGCTATGGCGGGATGCGCCTGTTAGAAGACTGGGACTGGGGCAAAAGTCCTAATAAATGGCTGATTGGCTTTTCCGACATCACGAGCCTGCTCTGGAGCCTCAGTCTATGCGGGGTGTCTGGCGTTCATGCGGCCGTCTTGACCACCTTTGCTGCCGAACCCGACTGGTCTCGCCAACGTTTGTTCGCCTGGGTGCAGGGCAAGGCACTGCCTCCCTTACAAGGCAAATCCTGGGTTGGCGGACAGGCTCAAGGACTCTTGCTTCCCGCCAACCTCACCCTGGCCACCCACCTGCTTCACACCCCCCTTCAACCGGATTTGGACGGCGTTATCCTGGCGCTCGAAGATGTCACCGAAGCGCCCTATCGCATCGATCGCATGCTCACCCAATGGCGGCTCAGCGGCGCACTTACGAAGGTCAAAGGCATTGCCCTGGGGCGCTTCAGCCAGTGTGACTCTCCCGAAGGTATTCCCAGCTTTTCGGTGGAAGGAGTCTTGCGCGATCGCCTTGCCGACCTCGGTATTCCCCTGGTTGTTGATATGCCCTTCGGCCATGACGGCGCAAATGCTGCCCTTCCCGTTGGCATTCCCGCGCTCCTAGATGGCGACACGGGCAGTCTTCACATTGGAGGATAAGGATGTATCTTCTTGAAACCCTTTCGCTGCAAGAGTTTTACACAAGATTTGGAACGGTTCCTGAAGAAGGCGGGGATAAGGCCTGAAAATTAGAAGCGGTTTTCAGAAAAAAATGATAGGGTTTTGCCAATTGTCCCGTTTTCTACTCTTGCCTTATGAATCGTCAAAGCACTTTGGTTCGTCATGTCTGGCAACGATTTGAATATGCTTTGCAACAGATGCTGCGGAAACGGTGGTGGATGGCGAGTCTGATCGGTGCGATCGCCCTCACCCTTACCCTCCTCACCCCAGCGCAGGCTCAAGACGTCATCATCACCCCCAGCAGTCCTCATCTGGGCGATACCATCTCCGTTACGCTACAAACTGAAGATGGCAAAGCGTCCAGCATTGAGTATGACGGGGCGACCTATCCCAGCTATGAAATAGGCGACAACCGCTACCGCGCCCTCTTACCGACAACCCCGCTCGATCGCCCGGGACGCAAGGAGATTCGTTTCACCTTGAATGGTGAAGATCGTCGGTTTGCTGTTGAGCTGCGTAATCGCTCCTTCAGCACCCAACGCATTCGGGTGGGCAGTGGCACCAGCACCAGCGCCACTGATTATGAGATCCAACGCTTACGGGAGTTCCGAGAAACCGTCACTCCAGACAAATTTTGGAATGGCCCCCTCGCTCGTCCCGCCGATGGCCGCGTCACCTCCGAATATGGCATTCGCCGCTATTACAACGGCGTCTTTGCCGAGAACTACTATCACCGGGGTGTGGACTATGCCGGAGGGACTGGAGCCTCTATCTATTCCCCAGCAGCGGGTCGAGTTGTCGTTGTCGGACGTGTGTCGGATGGATTCCGAGTGAATGGCAATACGGTAGCGATCGATCATGGGCAAGGTGTTGGTAGCGTCTTTATCCACCTCAGCCGTATTGATGTGCAAGAGGGCGATCGCGTCCAACAAGGCCAGGTGATTGGGGGCATCGGTGCAACCGGACTAGCAACCGGGCCAAATCTCCACTGGGGACTATTCGTTAATGGAAAGGCCGTCGATCCGTTTCCCTGGCGCAACCAAGGCTTTGAATAAGGTGCGTTAGAGATCAGCTCTGGGACGGCACCATT
Organism: Cyanobacteria bacterium J06638_22; assembly: GCA_039819145.1. GTDB lineage: Bacteria > Cyanobacteriota > Cyanobacteriia > Elainellales > Elainellaceae > Vacuolonema. The sequence continues at coordinate 12,485 of JBCBSL010000077.1, read as the reverse complement.
CTCGTTTCTGCATATGGAGGAAGGCAGTCCCGAAAGCCAAAGCTCAATGCTTGTAAGCTTTACCATATCCAAGATCGGCAACACTTGAACCCTTGATGAGAAGGTTGTGATGAGAAGGTTACCGAGGGTGCTTTCCCACGCTTTATTGAACGGCGTAGCTAGACACGATTATTTCGGGAGTGGTACACTCCAGCATTTTTTGGGAAAGATAGGCTAGACAATGCAGGCACTACCCTGTTGCTACCTGCGATGGAGCAAAATTAACATATGAGTATTGAACGAATTGTAGAACAAGCCCTGCAAGATGGCTATCTGACACCAGCTATGGAGGCAGAAGTTGGGCGCATTTGTGATACTGCTTCTGAACTTTCCATTGAAGAGTACATGGCACTGGATCGTTTGATGGGTGCCTTGCTAACAGGGGAAGTCGTTGCTGTTCCCCGGAAGCAGTTTATTAACGTAATGGAAGAACTCGTACTGACTGAGGCGATCGCCCGTGTAGCCGAAATCGAAGCAACGAGTGATTGCACCTTGGATCTGGGGGATATTGCTGCCTACGCACTGAACCGTCTGCCGCCCCTCTACGCCACCACGGAAGAAGGGGCAGATTACCAACGGGGTCGCGCCAAAGAAGAGTTGAGCAGCCTGATTGCTCAGAAGGTGAGCGAAGGCATTGCCCGTGGCCTTGACCAGCCAGAGTTCTTCCCCGATCGCCAAGTATTGGGCAAAAACTCCAACGACGAAGTGTTGAGCCAGGTCAGCACCTTATTGCAAGCCTATGCCCACAAGTTTGAGGCGCATGTCTAATTGCTTGCGCCTGTCCAGTAAATGTTGGAACTGAGGTGCCGAAATGGTTGTAGCGGTCGCCTACCAAGGCCTGACCTTAGCGTTCAACCCAATTTTCTAGACTAAATGTTCGAGTTGCCTGTGTGGATAGAAAGGTCTCCACACAGGCTTTTTCTTTGTGGTGGAGATGGAACCACAGAGACATAGAGAGCACAAAGGGAGCCTGTAAGCACTCAGAAGGTCTTCATCTGCGTTCATCTGCGTTTATCTGCATTCCCCTCTTGATTACGGTTCGATCGCCTCATCCACCCATTGCTTTAGGGTTGAGACAACATCGCCCAAAGCAATATCCTGGGATTCTTTTGTGGCGCGTTTCACCACCTCGACTTTGCCATCTTTGAGCGATCGCCCAGTCACGACTCGGAAGGGAATACCCACCAACTCGGAGTCTTTGAACTTCACCCCGGCGCGTTCATCTCGGTCATCTAGCAACGTCTCGACACCTGCTGCATTTAGCTCGGTGTAGAGTTTCTCTGCGGCAGCCATCTGTTTCTCATCTTTGATATTGGGGACGACGACGATGGCGTGGTACGGGGCGATCGCCACAGGCCACACAATGCCATTTTCGTCGTGGTTTTGCTCTACCGCTGACTGCGCCAGTCGAGAGACGCCGACGCCGTAGCAGCCCATCACCAGGGGCACTTCCTCACCCTGCTCGTTGGTGTAGGTTGCGCCCAGTTTTTGAGAATACTTGGAGCCAAGCTGGAAGATATGTCCCACCTCAATGCCCCGGGCACTTTGCAGGGTTTGGTTGGGATCATGCAGGGAGCGATCGCCCACCTGGGCTGTGCGCACATCCACCACTAGCTTGGGTTTAGGATATTGCACATCCCAATTAGCCCCAACCACGTGGTAACCCGACTCGTTCGACCCGGTCACGAAATTCTGCAGATCCACTGCCGTTTGGTCGACCATTCGTAGAAATTTGGGATGCACCTTATCGACCTTGGCGATGTAGGCGTCTTCAATGCCAGCATTGATGTAGCCCAACGGGAGCGGCTTTGCCGCCCATTTCGCCTGAGTTTCTGCATCGGGAACCGCCAGTGCTAGCACCGTCGTTGCCCCAAAGTCGCCCGCTAGTTTCGTCAGCTCGTTGGTTAGCTTGACATCATTCACATCCTGGTCGCCGCGAATGCTTATCAGAACCAGCACCGTCAGCCCATTGTCCAACACGGCTTGGTACAGCACATTCTTGAGGATTTGCGTTGGCGAACAGTCGAGAAATTTCACCAAGGAATCAATCGTTGGAGTGTTGGGGGTGTCCAGCTTTTCATATGTCGTGTAGGACGAGGGTTCAGCGTTGGGCGGTAGAGACTCGGCTTTTTCCACATTGGCCGAATAGTTGCCGTCCTCGGTAAACAACACCTTATCTTCCCCAGCATCCGCCAGCACCATAAATTCCTGGGAGCCAGAGCCGCCGATCGCCCCTGAATCTGCTTCTACGGGCAAAAAGCGCAGCCCACAGCGTCGGAACATGTTGCGATAGGCCACATCCATATCGGCATAGGTTTCTTTCAAACTCGCCTCATCCACATGGAAGGAATAGCCGTCTTTCATGATGAACTCGCGTCCCCGCATTAGCCCAAACCGAGGACGAATCTCATCGCGAAACTTGGTCTGCATCTGGTACAAATGCAGAGGCAACTGACGGTAGGAGCGGATCATGTCGCGGGCGATCGCTGTAATCACTTCCTCATGGGTTGGCCCCAACGCCACTTCACGCTGCTGCCGATCCGTCAGGGCAAACATAATGCCTTCGGCTTTGGTGTAGGTCTCCCACCGCCCCGACTCTTGCCACAACTCCGCAGGCTGCATCTGCGGCAACAAACATTCCTGCGCCCCGGTCGCGTTCATTTCTTCGCGCACAATCTGCGAGACCTTTTGCAAGACTCGCCACATAAACGGCAGGTATGCATAGATTCCGCTAGCGATTCGCCGAATGTAACCCGCCCGCAACAACAGCTTATGGCTGGGAATTTCCGCCTCTGCTGGATCTTCGCGCAGGGTAACAAACAACATTTGCGACAATCGCATGACCAGGGATTCCTTCTTGATGAGCAATGAACGTATAGATCTCAGCCATCAGTCTAGACCAATCCTCGACCGTTCTGGCTGTGAGTTTCACTCTAATGGCTGAGCGTAAATCCCCAGATGATTGGCAACCGGACGTTCTCGCATGGGCACTTTCGTATGGATGGGGGCGTTGAGCACTTTGGAGCCACTGGGAGTTGCCTGTACCAGAGTTGTAGAACCGCCGCCATCTAAGTTCAACGCATCGTTTGCTCCTAGGCTTTGCAGCAGTTCGATGACTTCAGGTAAGGTCATGCCTTCGCTGTAAAAAGGCTGTTTGCCGTCAACCGCAACCAGCCAAAGTTCGGTTTCGGTGGCGTTGGTGGCTGCAATGAGGCGGGCGTAGGATTCAAGGGCATTTCGACCAAAATCCTCTGGCAGAGCTACTTGCCCGTCGCTCAGCAATAGCGGTAACCCAGATACGGCAAATTCAGTGTTTTCAGGGCAGGCGGTTTGGCTTGAAATCAGCACTCGCTGCGGGTTTAGGATGCACAAGGGATACCAATCATCTTGGGGACTGGCGTAGGGGATGCCTGACGCGATGGTTTGGCCAAGGACATGGGTGCGATCGCCACTGTGCGGGGAGTAACTCCAGGGAGATTTCTCCTCAAATGGGTAAAAGAAGCTACCGTTGGTGGCGATTTGAACCTGAGCGTTTGACAAAAACTCGGTGGTAGTTTGGGCGACTGTTTCTCGGGATGGGCCTGTGGGGTTGGCTGGGCGGTCGTCCACACTGGGCGATACAATCACGCGAATGCCAGGTGCGGTCAGATCTACATGAATGATGTGGATGACGATGGCGCGGGGGGTGTTGCGGATCTGACGTTGATAGGTGATGCCTGCAAACAGTGTTTGGCTCAGCTCTACACGGGGAGGTCGCTGGAACGCTAGCATCGCGTATAGGATCAGCGGTAGCAGGGTTGCGATCAAGATGGCAAGGCTCAGTTTTCGATACCGCTTATGCTGCTGTTTCATCCATTGACCTAATGAAGCGCTCTCCCAATCTACAAAATCGATCGTTTTGCGGCCAAGATTTGACTGGGGCAGATTTTAGCGGGGCAAATCTGCGGGGCTGTGATTTTCAAGGGGCGATTTTGCGCGGCGCAAATTTTCAGGGAGTTGAACTGGGGCGATCGCGCCGACAATGGCTAATGTTGAGTTTGGCGATCGCGATCGCATTTTTGACAACAGGCCATGCCGTAACTCGACTCATCTTTGCAGCCCTGGGACAACCGCTTCTCGGTCGGTTTGGAGTTTTGGTGATGGTGCTACACGCGGTGCTGATGGTGACGGGGTTAGGAATTCTGGCATGGCCGCGATCGCCTCGACTAGCGATTGGCGTGGGTAGTAGCTTCTCCGGGGCATTGCTTGGTTTTTTCTATGGAGGGAGTGCCTTTGGAGAGGCGCTGGTGCCCGCCAGCCTGGGGACAATCATAGGTGCGGCGATAGGCTATAGGCTGAACCGATGGTGGCCCCATAGCAATTGGTCAGTTGCGCTGATCACAGCCAGTGTGATGGTTTCGAGCGGAGCAGTGTTTTTGCTGGGAACGACTGCGATCGCAGGAATCGGCGGGCAGCACTGGGTTGGGATTGTGTTTAGTGGATTGACGCTGGGGTACTTGCTCTTGACTTGGCGGTGGAGCCTTTGTTTGGGCGATCGCATCGATACCTTTGGCGGGACATCGTTTCGCAATGCGGATTTGACGGATGTAACGTTTGCGCCGAGTCAGGTGGGACAGGTGACCTTTACGGGGGCGATCGAGCCGCCCATGGAGGCGTAGAACAAAACTCACAATTGGTAGGGACAGATCAGCGATCTTCGGGGTTATTGGCAGTCTGGACCACTGCCCCAAAATTTTGTTCAGCTGCTGGTGTCCCTTGAAGGATTCGCTCTGCATTTTTGCCAATCGTTAGACTTCAGCCAGGATTGGGTTCAGCAAGGGTAATCAAAATTGATCCAGTCGTCGCAACCAACGCATTGGCGGCATCATACCCATTGGCAATGATCTGCCGTCGTCCGACCTCTCCGAAATCATAGTCAAAAAACCAGACACCATTTTCAATCGGTGCGTCTCCAAGCCGTAATTCTGGTTCGGCTGGATCTGGATCGGTCACTTCATAAACATAGGCACCACTGGCTAAGAGTTCGACTCTTACAATATCGCCGTTCGCGATGCCGCAAAATTTTACGGGTTGCTGCAAAAGCCCCATATAAAAGCTTGGGTTGCCTTCTAGTGTTGGGGAAATAATTGCGAGCAATTGATCCGATTGGGCTGGATCAACACTATCGGGCTCGTAACCCGGAATCTGCTCATAGCCGAGAGGCGGGATTGGGCACACTGAATGAGCAAGTTCAGAGGATGAAACCTCAACGGCATCAGACACCGGAGCCGTTAGATCTTCTTGAGATCGATCATTGCTTATGCATCCAAACACAGTCGTGACAATACAAACAATGCAAATGACAGTCCACGATCGTTTCAGGAACTTTTCCATGTTAGGCTCGCAGCTTCTAGCATAATTTCGTTGTTGACTTAGGAAGCTGTCTGCCAAAAAACTTGACCACAACTGTCTTATCAGAACATTCACTCTCTGACATTGGCATTCCGCAGGTTCTCAGGACAGGACAAAAATCAAACCCCAGCTAAAACCCTTGATTTTGGGTAGCGCGGGCACCGCCCGCGCTACCCAAAATCAAGGGCTCTCTGGTTTTTATCCTGTACTCAGCCGCAGGTTATACAAATCTGGTGAAAGAAATCCCTTCCAGGGCTGGTTGAGGAATCAATCTAAGGGGTCAATCAAGGATGAGCTGTTCCCAAAAATGATTCAACGATTTGATTATGGGCATCGTTTCTTATGGTCACAATTATCATTGTGAAGACGCAACACAAGTTTGCTCAGCCATCGTATTTTCGAGAAATCGTTTGAGAAACTATTCAGATGCACCGTCGGCATTTTTTAACCGCTGCGATCGCCACTTCCCTGCTGCCATTACTGCACCCGCGCTCTGGGCAAGCGGCAACGGATGTGGTCAAGCCCCCGCGACTGCAGGAGGGCGATCGCGTTGCGATTGTTAGCCCTGCGTCTGCGACGTTTCTTCAGGAACAAGTGGATATTGTGGTCGATGCGGTGCGGGGCTTGGGGCTAGAGCCTGTGCTGATGCCCCATGCGCAGGCGCGATACGGGTCGCTAGCAGGAACCGATGAACAACGAGCCGCCGACATCAACCAAAGTTTTGCCGACACCTCGATTGCAGCGCTGCTACCCATTACGGGGGGATGGGGCAGTAGCCGTCTGCTGCCGCTGCTGGACTACGATGCCATTCGTGCTAATCCCAAAATTCTGGTGGGCTTCAGTGACATTACGTCGTTGTTACTTGGCATTCATGCCCAGACGAGGCTGGTTACCTTTCACGGGCCAAATGGATTGACCGCATGGCGTCCCGACCAGACCGAACCCTTTCGGCAGGTGCTCTTTTCTGGAGAATCCCTGACCTTTCGCAATCAGCAGGCTGGAGATGATGGCGATCGCCTGATGAATACCCGCTTTCGCCTCCAGTCCATTACCCCCGGTCGTGCCGAAGGGCGACTGTTTGGCGGTAACCTCACCGTTCTCTCAGGCATCGTCGGTTCGCCCTACATGCCCAACCTAGAAGGTGCAATCCTCTTCCTCGAAGATGTGGGCGAAGAAACCTACCGTATCGATCGCCTCATGACCCATCTCCGGCTCGCCGGGGTCTTCGACCAACTGGCGGGCTTTGTGTTTGGGCAATGCGTCCGCTGCAATCCTGCCGGAGGATTCGGTTCCCTGACTTTGGAGGAGGTCGTTTGGGGGCACATCGAACCCCTCGGCATTCCCGCCTGGTATGGTGCCATGATTGGCCATATCGAGCCGATGCTCACCTTGCCGATTGGCACAAGGGTTGCTGTAGAGAGCGATCGCGGCACGATTCAAATGCTAGAATCCGCTGTCGTTTGATTGGGTAGTGGTCAATCCCCATTCCCATGAAACCCAAAATCAGACTGCCAGAACGCCCCATGGAGATAGATGAACCATGCCCAATTCCAAACCTTTCCTAGCGGCGATCGTGTTGGCGGGGGGCAAAAGTCGTCGCATGGGAAAGGACAAAGCGTTGCTGAAGTTGGGGGATGAAACCCTGTTACAGCGCACTTGCCATATCGCCGCAGCCGTTTGCGAAACGGTTTCGGTGGTAACCCCCTGGGGCGATCGCTATCGTTCTGAGCTGCCGCCTACCATCACGCTGATTCCCGAACCTGCTGCTGAGGGCGAACAATCCGCAGGGCCGCTGATGGGGTTTCTGCATGCGCTCCCGCAGCAACAGGCGGAATGGATCTTGCTGTTAGCCTGCGACTTACCTCGGTTACAGCAGTCGGCGTTGGAACGGTGGCGTCAGGACTTGGCGACGCTCCCCGATACCATGCTGGCCTGTGTTCCTCATGCCTCCCAGGGCTGGGAACCGCTCTGCGGCTTCTATCGGCGAGACTGTTTGGAATCGCTAGAGGCGTTTGTGGAAGGGGGCGATCGCAGCTTTCAGAAATGGTTAGAAATATTGCCTGTGCAGCCCATTGACATTGCGGGGAATGCCATTTTGTTCAACTGCAACACCCCTGAAGATTGGGAGAGAGTGCAAACATCTAGCTGAAGCTTCTTGGCTAGATGCTCTTTTCATCGGCTAAATTTCCTACAAAGGCCTTTCGCTGCCTCAATCCACAATGCTCGAAGGTAGGCTTGGCGCAAAGAACCCGGACAAACCATCAACTAATGCCAAGCCTACCTACACCATCATTGATTTTTAGAGACAATCCGAATCCACGGAAAGAGGCCTAACGCTGGCTCAGATAGCGGCTTGCCATTGACATCGCATCGCCCAAATCAACATCGCCATCGCCATCGGAATCCATAAATGCATTCAGCACAGAATTGCCACCGACCGCCGAAGCCGTGTTTTGTTGTTGCCCAGCAGCGAGGAAATTCAGCACGACGGGGACAAGCGTCGCTAGCATTCCCTGTACCTGACCCGCATTCATTCCAGTGCGCTGGGCCACATCCTGGGAAAGATGCTGTTGCTGATCTGGAGAAAACAATGCAGATACTGCCGCTGGATTGGCTCCCGTTCCGGCAAACTGCTTGAGCAGCGCATCCACCTGGCTTTCTCCACCACTGGCTCGCTTCTGCCGCAACGACGATCGCACATAGTTGCCGACAATCGACATCATGACCTGCTGGTTGTTGCCGCTTTGCCCGCCAGACAATTGCTGCACTGTGTTGAGAATGGTGCTGAGTTGACCGGTACTGGCTTCCTGTTCGGGGTTGTTGAGTGCCCCAACAATTTGATCAAATAGTGGCATTGACTTGTCCTCTAGAAATCCTAACTGTTGAAATACGGAGCTGAATTATGGGGCGATCGCCCTGACATTCACGACACCCGTTCTCATTTGGTCTCAGGGGTGGCATCTGCCCAAAAGAAAAGCTGACTAACGGTGCTACTGTCGCAGACGATAGAGATCCGACCGATCCGCATTCCCTTTCTCCTAGGCAGACAAACGATTCACGTAAAACTAGCCAACGCTAACTTCACTGGTATCAACATCGGTTGCACCGTTGACGCCTTTGGCTATCGTAACGGCACGGCTAAGCATGTCCTGGGTCGGGCACTCGCCTTTCAGGACAACTTTGCTGCCCAGTTGTGCAATCCACAATCGCTCTAGTTCACCCAATTGGGAATCGTCATCAAAAGCGATCGCTACACGCTTCGCCAAACCGCTTTCATCAAAATTTCCATCTGGTCCCACTTTCGCTGCAGGGATATCCGACTGTCTGGGGGTAGGAGCAACGGATTCAGTTTCTTCTCTATTTCGCCCGAAGATTCGATTGAAAAATCCCATAAAACCCTCCAATTCAGGTTTGTAGGTAAACAACATGCACACTTCGAGTAGGGGGCTCGAAGAGAGCACAAAGCTGATTATGGGACAACTCTCAGAAAATCCCACTAAGAGAACATTAAAAATCGTTGGTCGTGGGCAAATAATAACCTCACGGAAGATTACCACCTGACCCTTGCCAAATGTGGAATATCAATGTGAAACTCCCTCAGCGGGACAACCTCACGTCTCAACTGAAGCTTAGAATAAACAGGATTTGCGCTCGTTTTGCATTGCCCCTCACTTTGTTACAGCGATCGCCTTCAGATATTACGTTGTTTGAAGTTTTCTGATGATTTGCAGAACGTCACAAAACCGCTGCTGTAAACTAGATGCGATTGAAAGACCTTATGGTACGGCGATTAGAAGGTTTTTAATTGAGAAAGCTCTATCTATCGTCTGCCATGGCTTAGGATCATTTCGTTCGGAGCCTTTATATCAATGTCTCATTCGGTCAAAATCTACGATACCTGCATCGGTTGCACGCAGTGCGTTCGTGCCTGC
>JBCBSL010000077.1:0-3025 GCA_039819145.1 Cyanobacteria bacterium J06638_22 | reverse complement strand
CCCAACCGACGTTCTGGAAATGGTGCCTTGGGATGGCTGCAAGGCAGGTCAGATCGCATCTTCACCCCGCACAGAAGACTGTGTTGGGTGCAAGCGTTGCGAAACGGCATGCCCCACAGACTTCCTCAGCATCCGTGTTTACTTGGGTCCCGAAACCACGCGCAGCATGGGTCTAGCCTACTAGGCCTGTCATTGCTACGCTTTGCCATATTTGGATAAATCCATGTTTCACGCTAAGAGGGCGATCGCCCTCTTTTTTTGTTGGCCTAAGTCTTGCTAATTGAGAAGATCGATTTTTGCCGAGAAGGGGCGTATCACATCTCTTCTCGGCAAAAATCATCTTTACGATTCTGCGACCTCGTGATCTAATATCAAATCCGGTTGAAGAACCCAACTATCATTTGTGGCCGCTGCACTGCAGCGGCCACAAACGATAGTTGGGTTTTACGGCTGTTTAACCGGATTTGATATAAGTAGCAGCGACGGTTGGCTGTTGTAGAACCCGGTTTAGCTTGCCACTGCTAAACCCTTCTAGATCCAGCGTGACATACAAAAATCCATAGGAACGAAAGGCCTCGACCAGCCCAGGCATGTCGTGGTTGATGACAAAAGCCTGAATCTCGGAGGGCGGAAGTTCGATGCGGGCAGTTCCGGCTTCCGATCGCACCCGCAGTGTCTTCAAGCCCGACTTTCGCAGGTAGCGCTCGGCCTTGGCTACCTGCTGCAACTTCTCCACCGTAATAGTCTCGCCATAGGGAAAGCGTGAACTGAGGCAGGGTTGAGCAGGTTTGTCCCACCAGGGCAACTCCAGCATTCGCGAAAGTTCTCGCACCTCTAGTTTGGTGATGCCCACCTCGGCCAGTGGCGATCGCGCACCCCGCTCCTTTGCAGCCTGAATTCCCGGTCGATAGTCGGCCAAATCATCTGCATTGACCCCATCTACTACATAGGGATAGCCACGGGCGATCGCCAGCGGTTTCAGCGTGTCGTGCAACTCGCTCTTGCAGAAATAGCACCGATTGACCGGGTTCGATGTGTAATTCGGATTGTCCATTTCGTGAGTCTGGACAATTTCATGGCAAATTCCAATTTCGGCGGCTTGTACTCGCGCATCCTCCAGGTCTTCGGGTAGCAGAGACGGAGACTCCGCGGTAACCGCAATCGCGCGATCGCCCAAAACATCAAATGCCACCTTCGCAACGAGTGTGCTATCAATGCCTCCCGAATAGGCAATCAACGCCTGCTCCATTCCAGAAAATAGATCTTGTAAATCCTGGTGCTTGTTTTGAAGGGTTTGATCGAGCTGTTGCAACGCCATTCGCCTGATTTTTCTCCCAGCCATCCTGAACGACAGTTTCTTGGACACACGCTTAGCCAGATAGACCGAAACAAAGCACAATCCTTATGGCTTCTATTGATAGGTCTGTTGTGGAATATGGAAGCGTACTGAGTCTCAGCTTAGCGAATTTTCAGAACCGTTTTAATAACCCAAGCCCACGCGCAGAACAAAAAATTAAGCCATTGCTTATTCTTGGAAAAAAGAACCTCGGAATGTGAGTTCAGGATGACTCAATCCGGCAGTTGAAACTGCACCTATTAGAAAGAAACCCCGCGACATCATGCTGTCACGGGGTTTCAAACGACGAATTAACCACAAATTGTCATAGTCCGCGATGGGAGATTTAGCTCCTACAGACATGCCCCTAATTGCAAGGAAATTCTCCTGAACTCACGATTTGGGGTTTTTGAACGTCACAAAAAATTGAACCTCAGCTCGATTCTTGCCGGAGATGATGCGCCAGAGCTTGTAGTCCCAAGATATAGCTGTGCCATCCAAACCCGCTAATCTGCCCGATCGCTACAGGGGCAATGTAGGAATTGTGGCGGAATGGCTCTCGCTTGTAGACGTTGCTGAGGTGTACTTCTACCGTCGGCAGGCTCACACCAGCGATCGCATCACGAATCGCGACACTCGTATGGGTATAGGCACCTGGATTGATGAGCAAACCATCTTTCGCGTCAAAGGCAGCATGAATGTGATCAACCAATGCGCCTTCGCTATTCTCCTGAAAGATGGACAGCTCCACATTAAGTGAAGCTGCAATCGAATCCAATTTGTCGTTAATGCTGTCAAGGGTAACAGAGCCATAGGTTTCTGGCTCACGTCGACCAAGCAAATTCAAGTTGGGGCCATGCAGCACCAAGACATGTAAAGTACTAGATTTGAGCTGCAACGCAAAGACCCCTTAGCGGCGGTACTTTGAGTCGTCAATAGGTACAGGAATTGGCTCGGCCTCAGCTTGTCCTTCAGGCCCAAGAATGGACTCGATAATCTTCTGCGCCCATTCCCTCAGCCTTTCCAATACCTTTTCAATGAAATCCATTGACTTACTAACTCCCTAAAGTCAGATAGCTTCCTAACCCCCTAACAGCGGGTAAATCAGAGCGAAGCACGCCTCACTCAATTGACAACCCTCTTTCGTTGTATAGCTAGGAACCAAACCTCGATTTAGTTGAGGAATACATAGATCATAACGAATCAGCCGAAATGATCAAGTCTTGACAGGTTTCTAATTGCCTCTCGTTTCGATGTCACACCTCGAAAGCTACGCTGACAGGGGCTTTCACTCGAGGTAGACACTTTCACTTTCGGCATAGCTCCTATTGCGGTATCAACCAAACACACCCAATGGCAAACCATCAGGGCTGGCTGTCGGAACTAGCTATCGGAATTGGCTGTTAACCTTACAGCAAAGGCTTATATCAAATCCGGTTCAATAGCCGTAAAACCCAACTATCGTTTATGGCCGCTGCAGTGCAGCGGCCATAAACGATAGTTGGGTTCTTCAACCGGATTTGATATTACTCCGAAAGCCGCGGGATCATAATGGCATAGCGATAGCCGCTTTCCTGGGAACCCTGTAGGGTAATGCGTCCCTTGTGGCTTTCTACCAGTTGTTTGCTTAGCAACACCTGTAGATTTTGGCGGGTAGCGTTGTTGGCCTTGTCAGATGCCGTTGATGGG
>JBCBSL010000076.1:0-17647 GCA_039819145.1 Cyanobacteria bacterium J06638_22 | reverse complement strand
AAGAACTCAAAGGATTGGGAGCATTGGATAAGGCGATCGTCATTGATCAATCCCCCATCGGACGCACCCCACGCTCGAATCCCGCCACCTACACTGGCGTCTTTGATGTCATCCGCGACCTGTTTTCCGAAACCATTGAAGCCAAAGCGCGGGGCTATAAGCCCGGTCAGTTTTCCTTCAATGTCAAAGGCGGACGCTGCGAAGCCTGTAGTGGTCAGGGGGTCAACGTTATTGAAATGAACTTCCTCCCCGACGTTTATGTTCAGTGCGAGGTGTGCAAAGGGGCACGCTACAACCGCGAAACGCTGCAAGTGAAGTACAAAGGCAAGTCTATTTCCGATGTGCTGAACATGACGGCAGAGGAAGCGCTGGAGTTCTTCACCAACATCCCTAAAGCCGCAGCTAAATTGCAGACGATGGTCGATGTTGGGCTCGGCTATATCCGCTTAGGACAAACAGCGCCCACCCTCTCTGGTGGTGAAGCCCAACGGCTAAAGCTGGCAACCGAACTTTCCCGCCGCGCCACCGGGAAAACCCTTTACCTGATCGACGAACCCACCACCGGACTTTCCTTCTACGATGTCCACAAACTGCTGGATGTCCTGCAACGCCTCACGGACATGGGCAACACCGTTCTGGTGATTGAGCACAACCTGGATGTCATCCGCTGTTCAGATTGGATTATCGATCTAGGGCCTGAAGGGGGCGATCGCGGCGGTGAAATCATTGCTCAGGGCACACCGGAAAAAGTCGCGAAGGTCGCCAAATCCTATACAGGGCAATATCTGAAGCACGTTCTGAAACAACATCCCCCGCAACCTGTTCCAGCAGAGTAGTTTGGTCGATACCACAACCCCCAGATTTTCGACTTCTTTGCCAAGCAAGAGAATCACTGTTGGGTGCGTAGAAGAAGTCGAAGATCTAGCAACTGCGACTCAATTCGAAATTCAGAACTACGATTCGTCCAAATCTAGCCCCAATGTTTGTCGCTGCTCTGGCGAAAGTGCTTGGAGCTTTGCTAGCAACTCCTCCCGTTGCTGTCGTTCCTGTGCTGCTTCCTGTTCCGCCTGTTCTGCTCGTAAGCGCTCTTGCTCCGCTCGCAGGCGCTCTTGCTCGGCGCGTTGTTCGGCTTGCGCGGCTCGCTGCTCCGCCGCTTCTTCGGGGAGGGATAGCAGTTTCCCGCTGCTATCGAAAAGCCGCAGCACATCGTTATGGATGCCCAGGTAACAGCCTAGTTCATGACTCCAGAGCCAACCTTGAGGGTGGGTTTGGATGGGTTGATATTCTCCCTGCACCAAACAGAAGCCTTGAAATTCCAGCGACATGGGGTCAAACCAAAAGTACTCTGGAACCCGCCAGAGGGATTGATAGATTTCTTTCTTTTCTCCCCGATCGGTCTCAGCGGTTGAATCGGACAACAACTCCACAATGACATTGGGATATTTCCCACCTTCATGCCACACCGTCCAACTGCGGCGCGGATGGTTGTCCGTTCCCAAAACGACAAACACATCGGGGCCTCGGAAAAATTCCGATTTTTTCTGGTTGGGGCTGTAGTAAACCGTTAGGTTGCCAGCAACATAGGCATCTGTTCGTCCTGCTGCTCCCCCTTCTCGGAATAGGGAACGGATCAAGCGAATTAGCAGATCAATTTGCTCACGGTGGAGATCACTTTCCAACGGCGGCTCATCGCTCCATAAATCGTCAGGCGGCAGGGGCAGCGATTCATCCGGCAGCAGAATAGGGGTCGGCTTAGAGGTGGGATTTGTTACCATCATCCGGTTCCCGATACCAGTATGACTATAAGTTTAGCGAGAAATCGAGAGGAACACCGAGTAGGCCGCAATGGGCATTAGGTGCTTTCAAGGCATTTATCCTAAAGTGAATCTTAACGCTGTTCTAGGAATCAAAAGATAGACTCAGGGAGCTGCGTGCTGCCAAGCATCGCTCACTGACTCCATGAATTAGTGCAATACAATCTGACGTTGCTGAGACCAGCTAATGACCTGCGCTTTCTCTAGCTCTTGCAGTAAACGGGTGACGGTCACTCTAGTCGTTCCAATCGCATCAGCCATGTCTTGATGGGTTAATCGCAGCAGAATTAGCTGCCCCTGACAACTCGGACAACCAAACTTATTGGCGAGCCATTGCAAAAACGACTCCAAACGCTGTCGAACCTGCCCATGGCGAATGACTAGTAGCGATTGCATCTGATAGATGTGAGACAGCATCGCTTGATCGAGCAGCTTGCACTGATCGGATATGAACATCACAGCTTTGACATCCGTTAAGCATTCAATCATAAAGGGCTGGGTGCAATTGAGCGGCTGCCCAAACATATCGCCCACACACCAAAAGCCGAGGGGAATCATCGAACCATCTTCAGATAAAGTAAACGTGCGTACGGCACCAACTCTAAGCTGCCAGAGCATATTATTTTTCACGGGAATAATTTCGCGTCGTTTGAACGACCGCACATCTCGACACTCCATCATCGGCAAGTTCAGATCGTTTGATTTATCTAGGTTGGGGACATACATGGAAACCGTCCATCAAAGCGCTAGCTGACTAGTTTGGTTACCCTGAAGCTCACAAGCCTACGACTTCTGGAGGTGCAGCTCCGTAGACAAGGCCTGTCTTAATAGGACTTATTCTCAATAAGCTGATTTAGCTTAGCATAAAACAATTGATGGCTTCGACGCAAGCTTAGGCACAATTCGACAATGGCGCTATTGCCATGTTGTTGGGTATTGGAGTAAAACTATTTCTGACACGTTGCAAAGGGTGCAGCTTGCAACAAATCTTCTAAAGGATGATCTTGGCGATCGCCTTGCCTGAGGTTAATGAATTCAATCTCAATACTTGAAGCTGAAGGCTCATGGTATGATGTGGCTACTTTGTCGGTTCTAGCGGGGAACAGCCGCTAGAGGAAACGGGGAAAGTGCAGTGAAAATCTGCCGCTGTCCCGCAGCTGTGAATCAATTTTTGATTTGCGATTTTTGATTTGCGATTGTGAGTACATCAAATCTAAAATCTAAAATCTAAAATTGTGTAAGTCAGAATGCCCGCCGATGAGTCATTCATGTTCTGCAACATCTGCGAGGTACGGATGATGATATGTTTCGGAATTCAGCCATTAGTTTTGTGGATTGATTTGGACTGTCATTGGACCACCGCTTCGGTTCTGCATTGACAGGACGCCAGGGCTTTACGATCGCCCACTCGCACCCTAAAAAATTACTTTCTGCTATCAAGCGTTGAACGCGATCGCCTCTTATCCAAAGGGTTTGCGTTGTCCCTCATCCGTTCACAAAACTCACTTAGTTCGTGCAAATAATCAGCGCAAATAAATAATTAAGGAGCGCATTATGCATCAACGGTTTCGTTGGTTCAGTCTGGTCGCGATGGCCGGATTGAGCCTCTATCTCGTCATTGGCATAGCTCAACCGGCTCAGGCTATGCATATCATGGAAGGCTTTTTGCCGTTGGGTTGGGCGATATTCTGGTGGGTTGTGGCGTTGCCCTTTTTTGTTGTGGGCGTGCGATCGCTTACCCGCATTACCCGCGAGAAGCCTGAGCTAAAGCTGTTGTTGGCGCTGGCTGGAGCCTTCAGCTTCGTCCTTTCTGCCCTAAAGATTCCCTCGGTTACGGGCAGTTCGTCTCACCCCACCGGAACAGGATTGGGAACGGTGCTATTCGGCCCATCGGTGATGACAGTTCTGGGCAGTCTGGTGTTGGTTTTCCAGGCGGTGCTGTTAGCCCATGGTGGCTTGACGACGCTGGGAGCCAATGTGTTTTCGATGGCGATTGTGGGACCTTGGGTAGCCTTTGGCGTTTATCGTCTTTTTGCTAGTGGCGGCAAGCAAAAATTCGGTATTTTCCTTGCGGCTGCTCTGGGCACTCTGATGACGTATATCGTTACATCCATTCAACTCGCTTTGGCGTTTCCCGCGGCCAGTGGTGGGTTTATGGCAGCGTTCGCCAAATTCGCTGAAATCTTTGCGCTGACCCAAATTCCCCTGGCGATTAGCGAAGGGTTACTGACTTTGTTGGTGTGGAATTGGCTCCAGTCCTACGCTACTGATGAATTGCAGATCCTCAAGTCGTTGCGACCTGAAGCTTAGGATCTTGAATTAAATTAAATCCAACACCTATTTTTGAAAGCGCGGCTTAGCCGCGCTTTCAAAAATAAATTTCTGGTTTTGATTTATTCGCGATCCTTAGCGTCTGACTATTATTCACTACTCATCCATTCCTAAGTTTTTGTTATGAATCAACCATCAGAAAATACCTCATCCAAATCTTCACAACCAGCTAATCAAGGCAATTGGTTGATTGTGTTAGGTGTTGTTGCGCTGGCAGCATTGCCCTTGATTTTCGTGCAGGGGGAATATGGTGGAGCGGATGGCGAAGCAGAAGAGGCCATCACGGAAATTCAACCCGATTATGAGCCTTGGTTTGGTGCTGTTTTTGAGCCCCACAGTGGTGAAGTTGAAAGTCTTCTTTTCGTTTTACAGGCGGCGATTGGGGCAGGCGTCATTGGCTATGTTGTGGGGTTATACAAAGGACGCCGTGAACGGTTGCCGTCTTCGCAATCCTCCAATTCCGAGCAAGAAAGTCGTTGAGCGACGGGTTGTTAAGGTAACTCCAATGTCCCTGCTATCGCGTTTGAATGCACCACCAAATTGACTCGCTGGCTTATACCAATCAGTTGCGATCGCTCCCTCCAGAACACAAATTGGGGTTCGCGATCGCTCTTTTTCTACTAGGCTATTTAGCACCTATCCATGTGCAATTGTTAATGGTGCTATGGCTATTTGTTTGGGTGATAAAATATGCCCAAATTCCAGCCAGCATTTACCTTAGATTGTTTCTGCTTCCCGTTAGTTTTCTGATCTTAAGTTTGCCCGCCTTACTCATCGGTATTGGCACAGTCGCTAGCTTAGGAAGTCTTGAAACGGATGTGATTTGGGGAATTGCCATCGAGCCGATCTATCTCTATTTGAGTCAGCAAGGATTGGAGCAAGCCAGGATTGTTTTTGCTCGGGCGATCGCCCTTACTTCTTGTCTCTACTTCATCCTGCTTACGGTTCCCTTGTTTGAAATCCTTCGCATCCTAAAGCAGTTAGGATGTCCTCCGCTGGTGACCGAATTGATGGGCTTGATGTATCGGTTTATCTCCCTGCTGACAGCTACGGCGAGTGAATTGCTCACGGCACAGCAAGCCCGCATGGGCTACGGCACCTGGCGCATGGGAATGCGGAGTTTCAGCTTGTTAGTGGGGCAACTGTTGCGACGGACTCTGGATAACTATCGACAACTGTCTTTGGGGTTAGCCTCGCGTGGGTATACCGGGGATCTGCGGGTTTGGCATCGTCGGCGCTACAAGTTTAGTCGTCGGTATGCCGCCGAGGCGATCGCAGGCTATCTGTTCCTGCTCTCCCTCACCGGATGGCACCACTGGAGAGCCCTATCACTATGTTAATGACCTTCGAGCGGGTAACTTACACCTATCCGTGCAACCCGAAACCGACGCTTCGAGGACTGTCGCTGGAAATCGTGGCAAGACGGCGATGTGCGGTGATTGGGCAAAACGGTTGCGGCAAAACGACTCTATTTCGTCTCGCCAATGGACTGTATCGCCCTACAGAGGGGAGGGTGTGCTGGGAGAATGCGCCCCTCCGCTACGATCGCCCTTCCCTCTATCAGTTGCGCCAACAGGTTGGGCTAGTCTTTCAGAATCCTGAAGAACAGCTCGTCGCCGCAACGGTGGAAGAGGATTTGTCCTATGGGCTGTGCAATTTGGGATTGCCCGATGCAGACATTGCGCAGCGGGTACAGCAAGCCCTTGAAGAGTTTGAGCTAGCAGATCTGGCCGATTTTCCGGTGAATTACCTCAGTTTGGGACAAAAAAAACGCTTGGCGATCGCCGACATCATGATCCTGCGTCCCCGATTGCTCTTGTTGGATGAACCTACGGCTTTCCTTGATCCCGGTCAGATTCGTAATCTACGCCAACTGCTCACGGCGATCGCGACCACCGGAACCACCCTTGTCATTGCCACCCATGACCTCAACTTTGTTTATGACTGGGCGGATTGGGTTGTTGTGATGCATCAGGGGCAAGTTGCAATGGAGGGCACTCCAAATCAGGTTTTCCGTCATCAACAAACCCTGGAACGGTTGGGCTTGGGGGTTCCTAGTTTGTTTCAGCCCAACCAGCAAATAGGCTAGAACAGGGCGTCGGTTGTTTAACCAAATTCGACAAAAACCAAAACCCGATCAGTTTCTAATCGTCTGCATTGCGAGGGGGCAAAAACTGAATTTACAGATAAACATCATTAACCACTGAACAGTGTTATGACTAGGGGGAATCCAGGATTTTGGAGATGCTGCTTATGACGACCACGCTGCCTGCTCAATTGTCTGCCCTGGATGTGGAGCGATCGCATCTACCCAACATTTGTGGTTGGGAAGCCGAGTTGCGCTCCGTCACGCAGCACAATGACCCGGTATTTTTGCCCCTGACCAATCATCGATTGGAGGATATTTCATCGGGGTTTGCCTGTGTGCTGCATATGCACCAGCCGACGGTGCCAGCAGGCGCAAATGGAGCGTTGATTAGTCATCTTCAGTACATGTTCGAGCACTCCGATCAGGGAGACAACCACAATGCTGGAGCCTTTGCCTGGTGCTATGGCCGCATGGGCGAGTTCATCCCGCAGTTGGTACACGAGGGCTGCAACCCACGCATTATGCTCGACTACTCCGGCAACCTGCTCTGGGGTTTGGTGCAGATGAACCGAGAGGATATCCTCGGCAATCTGCGACGCATTACCTGCGACCCGCAGTACGTCCCCCATGTGGAATGGCTGGGAAGCATGTGGAGTCATGCCGTTGTGCCCTCGACGCCGATTCCTGACCTGAAGCTGCATATTCAGGCGTGGCAGCATTACTTTGCAGCCGTTTTTGGCTACGATGCCCTGCGACGAGTGCGGGGCTTCTCTCCGCCAGAAATGCACCTGCCCAACCATCCCGACACCTTGTTCGAGTACATCAAGGCGTTGAAGGACTGCGGCTACAAGTGGCTACTGGTGCAGGAGCATTCGGTGGAAACGTTGGAGGGACAGGGGCTTCCTCAGGATCAGAAGTATATGCCCAACCGCCTGGTTGCCCGCAACTCTCGCGGCGAAACCATCAGCATCACAGCGCTGATCAAGACTCAGGGTTCGGACACCAAGCTGGTCGCGCAGATGCAGCCCTACTTTGAGGCTAAGGGACGAGGACGGCAGCAGCTGGGCGATATGTCCGTGCCGTCGCTGGTGAGCCAGATTGCCGATGGCGAAAACGGCGGCGTCATGATGAACGAGTACCCCCGCGACCTCGTTCGGGTCTATCACGAGATCCGGGAGCAGGGCGGTGGACGCCAGGGCACAGTACCCATGAACGGCACAGAATATCTAGAATTGATTGAGGCGAATGGGGCAGATCCGGCGATGTATCCTCCCTGTCAGGCGGTGCAACAGCACAAGTTGTGGCAGCGGGTTGATTCGGCCACTGTTTCGCCCGAGGCGATCGCCCAGACCATTGAAACCCTGAAACAAGAGGACGGCTCATTCCACATGGATGGGGCTTCCTGGACCAATGACCTCAGCTGGGTCAGTGGCTATGAGAATGTGCTGGAGCCGATGAACCAGCTCAGTGCGGCCTTTCACAAAAAGTACGATGCGGCTCTGCAACGGGACCCGGCCACGACCCGCCAACCCGACTACCTCGAATCTTTGCTCTATATTTTGCTCTTGGAAACCAGTTGCTTCCGCTACTGGGGTCAGGGCGCATGGACAGACTATGCCCAAGCACTTTATCAGCGTGGCTTAGCAGCGATTGGAGAGAGCTAGAAGCTTGGAGCCAGTCAGGGGAAATGGGACGCTATCTACGAGTCTTGCTGCAATTTTGGGAAACGGCGATCGCCGCGGAGTTGGAGTATCGCATCAACTTCGTCATCGCTACGTTCAGTAGCCTGGGAAGCCTTGCGGGCAGCTTGTTTGGGCTGTTTCTGTTCTACCGAGCCGATTACACCTTCCAGGGCTGGAGTTGGGCAGAGGCGTTGATTGTTCTAGGCGTGTTCACCATTCTGCAAGGGTTTGCTGGAACCCTCCTCAGCCCCAATCTCAACAAGATCGTGCAGCAGGTGCAGGATGGCACGCTGGACTTTGTGCTACTCAAGCCGATTGATTCCCAATACTGGCTGTCGCTGCGGACGGTTTCCCCCTGGGGCATCCCCGACCTGGTGTTTGGGCTAATTATCTTGACCTATGCCGGGAGTGAGTTGGGGGTGCCGCTATGGCGCTTTGCGATCGCCTGCATTCCTCTGGGCTTTGGGCTATTCAGCCTATACAGCTTATGGTTCATTCTGGGGGCAACGAGTATCTGGTTCGTCAAAATCTACAACGTGACGGAAGTGTTGCGAGGGTTGCTAGAAGCAGGGCGCTATCCAATGGTGGCCTATCCGGTTGCCTACCGCTTTTTCTTCACGTTCATTATTCCGGTTGCCTTCCTCACGACGATTCCAGCGGAGGCCGTACTGGGACGCACCAACTGGGTATGGATTGTTGCATCTGGCGGATTGGCGATCGCCCTGTTCTTCTGTTCCCGCTTATTCTGGCGCTTTGCACTGCGATTTTATACCAGTGCATCGAGTTAGCAGGAAGTTCATTAAGGTTGATGATAAATGGAGTTGTTTCGTGTTGACCCCAATTTGGTCGCTTGTAAGTTCAGGCCGTTGGTTAGAGGCCGTTAAGTGACTTCATTTCTTGTAAACAGTCAGTATAAGAAGACGAACTTTGCAAAGTGACCACAACCTAAATACAATGTAGTTACCAACGGGCACCTCGAGAAATAGCCAGAGCGATCTCAATATGAGATCATAGGTATAGATTATTTGAAGAGTGCAGGCCATGGGACAGCAAGGATTCTGGGATGTAGCAGCCCGTGAGGAAAAACTGAAGCAGAAGAAAGACATCCTGAATCAACTGAACCAACTGGTTCCCTGGGAAACTTTCCGGCCCATTCTCAGGCGCATTCATGAGAAGCCCCGCAAAAGTAACGCAGGCCGTAAATCGACCGATGTACTGCGGCTGTTCAAAATGCTGGTGTTGCAAAAGCTTTACAACATCAGCGATGAGGAACTGGAATATCAAGTCAATGACCGATTGTCCTTCATGCAATTTCTAGGACTGGGTATCGAAGATACGGTGCCCGATGCCACGACCGTGTGGTTGTTTCGAGAGCAGTTGCACCAGCACAGCTTGGTGGAGGAGCTCTTCGAGCAGTTTGGTCAGTATCTACAAGGAGCGGGGTATGCCGCCAAGGATGGACAAATCGTGGATGCGACGTTAATTCCAGTGCCGAAGCAGCGCAACACCCGCGAGGAGAACCAAACCCTCAAGCAGGGTGAGGTTCCCGTTGAGTGGCCGTCGAAACCCCACAAGTTCGCGCAAAAAGATGTTGATGCCCGGTGGACGAAGAAGCACGGGATGTCGTACTACGGATACAAAAACCATGTCAGTAGCGATGTCAGCTTTAAGTTCATTCGTCGCTACACGGTCACCGATGCCTCGGTTCACGACTCTCAGGTGTTGGGTGAATTGCTGGATGCCGACAATTGTGGCGATGGCCTCTGGGCCGATAGTGCCTATCTCTCGGGATTGATTGTCGACGTATTGAAACTCATGGGGTTTGAACCGCATATCAATGAGCGGGCCTATCGCAACCGCCCCTTGAGCGAGGCGCAGAAGGCCGCGAATCGAGAGCGCTCTAAAACCCGCGCTAGAGTGGAGCATGTCTTTGGTGATTTCGTCACCAGCATGGGAGGCAAGGCTGTGCGCAGTATTGGATTAGCCCGTGCCCAGACTCAGTTAGGCCTGAAAAATCTGGTGTATAACCTGAAGCGGTTCGTGTCGCTCGAAACCCAACCTGCCGCGTCGGCTGAACTGACAGGATAATCAGGTCTAAAGCCGAGAAATAGACTTAAAGGCGGTCTTCCAATCCTATTGTTCCCATCAGTATAAGGGGACTCTTTCGGTTGGGATAGCGTGGAATTGCTCTGAATTACCGTGACTGTCTCAAATGAGACGCCACGGTTAAAAAAGTCAATTAATCGAGGTCCCCCAACGTATGGTGGAGATTATCTTTGAATGGGATGATGACAAAGCTCAGCAGAATGAACTGAAGCATGGCGTATCTTTTGAAGAGGCGCAGTCTGCTTTTTATGATGAAAGAGCACGACTAATCTACGATCCAGACTACTCTCAAGATGAAGAGCGCTATATTCTGTTAGGTATGAGCACTACCTTTCGTCTACTAATTATCTGTCATGGTTATCGACAGAGTAACGAAATTATTCGTATTATCTCTGCTCGGAAAGCCACAAAGCGTGAAAAGCAACAATACCAATCCTTTTGATATGAGAGAAGAATACGACTTTGGAACCTCAGTCCAAAATCCCTACATCAAAAAGCTCAAAACACAGATAACAATTCAACTTGAGGAAGAAACAGTCGACTATTTCAAAAAAATGTCGGAAGAGACAAAAATTCCATATCCCACATTGATTAATCTTTATCTGCAAGATTGTGTGCGATCTCAGCGTAGGCTTTCTATGGAATGGAACATTCCTAAGTCCTGACCATAGCGCTGCGTGATAGCTTGTCTCTATTCTGTTGATGTTTTTAGTTTTAGTGTGCTTCACAATGGGCGAAGCTTGAAATTATTAGATTTCTTTCTTATTGATCAACAAGTAATTCTTTACTTCTTACTGCATATTTGCTGTTCCATATTTGGTGATAAGAAACCATACGCAACAAAATGACTCTAACCTGTGCATCTTTGATTGAAAAGTATACGGACATTTGGCGGGATGCGACGGTGCATCCTTTTTTGCAGCAATGTCAGGCCGGAACGATTCAGCTATCGCAATTCAACACCTGGCTGGTGCAGGATTATCTGTTTGCGGTGGAATGTGCTCGTATGCTGGCTCGCTTAGTGGGTGTTGCGCCATCCGACCATCTCGACATTCTGCTGAGTGGGTTGGTTGCGATCAAAGATGAACTGCAGTGGTTTCAGCGCAATGCGGCTACCCGCAAGCTGGATCTAAACACGCAACCTCAACCAACCTGTCGAGAATACTGCCATTTGATGGCTAGCGCTGGGCAGCAGCCCTATGCTGTTCAAGCGGTGGCGATTTGGGCGATCGAGGCGGCCTACAACCAGGCATGGCGGCAGCACAGTCCAATGCCAGAGCCCTATACCGAATTTGGCGATCGCTGGGGCAACGCCAACTTCTCGGCCTATGTGGATGAACTGGCGCGACAGGCGGATGAAGCGATCGCCGTTGCTGATAAAAGCCAACACCAAGCGGCAGAAGCCTTCTTTCTCGATATTGCCCGCCTAGAACGAGATTTCTGGCAAATGGCCTACCAGGGTTAATGGGTGCAGTTTAGGCCGAAAAACTGAAGGTGAGCTGAAGACTCGGTCTTAAAGAACCGTGAAGTCTCGTTCTGTGAGGCGCAAAACACCTTATCGTGTTTTTGAAGATACAGAATGCAATAGGACGGGAGCATAGTGCGCAGCATTGTGCAGCATTCACCTCTTTCTGCAATGCCTCACAGCGTGGACGTCCTAGATATTTAGATGTAGACATTAAGCAACGATTATGTCGCAGCCCACAATCGAATCGATTCTGCAAGAAAATCGCTCTTTTGCCCCTCCTGCTGCCTTCGCACAAGAGGCTCGAATCAAAAGTCTGGAAGACTACGAGCAGCTGTATGAGCGGGCGAAAGCCAATCCACAAAAATTCTGGGAAGAACTGGCGCAGCGTGAGCTGCACTGGTTTGAGAAATGGCACACGGTTATGGATTGGCAACCGCCGTTCGTGAAGTGGTTTGATGGCGGCAAAATCAACATTTCTTACAATTGCCTCGATCGCCATCTCACCACCTGGCGACGGAACAAGGCGGCGCTGATTTGGGAAGGGGAGCCGGGCGATTCCTGCACCCTCACCTACGCCCAACTGCACCGTGAAGTTTGTCAGTTTGCCAATGTGCTCAAGCAACTGGGTGTGAAGAAGGGCGATGTGGTTGGCATCTACATGCCGATGATTCCCGAAGCGGCGATCGCCATGTTGGCCTGCGCCCGGATTGGGGCGGTGCATACCGTTGTGTTTGGAGGCTTTAGTGCTGAGGCCTTGCGCGATCGCCTGATTGATGGCAAAGCGAAGCTCGTTATCACCGCTGATGGAGGCTGGCGCAAGGACAAGATTGTGCCCTTGAAAGAGCAGGTTGATAAGGCGCTTGAAGAGGGGGTTGAAACCGTCGAGAATGTGTTGGTGGTCGAGCGCACCAAGCAGCAGATTCACATGGAACCGGGGCGGGATCACTGGTGGCATGACCTGCGCCAGGGGGTGTCGGCTGATTGTCCTGCTGAGCCGATGGATAGCGAAGACATGCTGTTCATCCTCTATACCTCCGGTAGTACCGGAAAGCCGAAGGGGGTAGTGCACACGACAGCGGGCTACAATCTCTACACCCACATGACTACCCAGTGGATCTTTGACCTGCAAGATACCGATGTTTACTGGTGTACGGCGGATGTGGGTTGGATTACGGGACACAGCTATATCGTCTATGGGCCGCTGTCCAATGGCGCAACGACGCTGATGTACGAAGGGGCACCCCGCCCTTCCAATCCGGGTTGCTTCTGGGATGTAGTGGAAAAATACGGGGTCACCATCTTCTACACCGCACCGACGGCGATTCGCGCCTTCATCAAAATGGGCGAGCATGAGCCAAAATCGCGGAATTTGTCTTCGCTGCGGTTGTTGGGCACAGTGGGCGAACCGATTAATCCCGAAGCTTGGATGTGGTACTACCGCGTCATCGGTGGCGAGCGTTGCCCTATTGTCGATACCTGGTGGCAAACGGAAACCGGTGGCGTCATGATTACGCCGCTGCCAGGGGCGATTCCGACCAAGCCGGGTTCGGCCACCCGTCCATTCCCCGGCATCCTTGCCGATGTGGTTGACCTGGATGGCAACCCCGTCCCCGACAACTCCGGGGGCTATCTGGTGGTGAAACATCCCTGGCCTGGGATGATGCGGACGGTATACGGCGATCCCGATCGCTTCCGTCGTACCTACTGGGAGCATATTGCGCCCAAAGATGGAGAGTACCTCTACTTCGCTGGGGATGGCGCACGCCGTGACGAAGATGGCTATTTCTGGGTGATGGGTCGCGTCGATGATGTGATCAGCGTATCGGGTCACCGCCTGGGCACGATGGAAATTGAGTCGGCATTGGTATCGCATCCAGCCGTGGCAGAAGCGGCGGTGGTCGGTCGCCCCGACGACCTCAAGGGCGAAGAAATCGTGGCCTTCATCATGTTGGAAGGGGCCTATGAACCGGGCGATGAACTGGAAAAAGACCTGAAGCAGCATGTTGTTCAGGAAATTGGTGCGCTGGCTCGTCCGGCCAATATTCGCTTTAGTGATGCGCTGCCTAAGACGCGATCGGGCAAGATTATGCGCCGGCTATTGCGGAACCTGGCGGCGGGTCAGGAAGTGACAGGTGACACCTCCACCCTGGAAGATCGGTCGGTGCTCGACAAGCTCCGCGAGGGAGGCTGATGCAAGATGGCCTAAGCCAAATACCTGAGTACAGGACAAATGCATAAGGCTATAACAAACGGGCAATCTTCCTATTGTTGAAGATTGCCCGTTTAATGTTTGAGCCGATTCTAAACACTATCCGAAAGGATAGTAGGACGGTGTATGAAGGAAACTGCCAGTTATTTTGAAGAGATAACGTTCTCACAAAGAGTGCACTTACGTTCAAGAGTCGGTTATGCAATCTTCTCAAACTGGAAGCAATGTGGGCAATTAACGAAAGCGAAAAAATTGAGGGAATATCAAAGACTATTCATATTCAAGAATCAACAGCCGAGTAAAACAGGAATGATTATCTAATTTGCGTTTTCTCAAAGAAGTATCTAAACAGCCCCATGGCTAACAGGAAATTCGTTAGCTCTAATATCTATTCAGCCCTTGATGCAGCAGGGACGGGTTGGGGATCAATATCTGATTCATGAGTGACCGCTTCGCTGCTATTTAGAGCCGCATCTAGCTCGGCTTCGATTCGGAGGCGATCGCAAGGAATCGTGTCTGAGAGGATTGCACTGGCCATCATGCCACAGTGGATTTCTAGCTGAGCTTCAGGGATTGCTTCAAAAATGAGCCGTTGACCTGGAAAAACGACCCGCTCGAAGTACCAGTTTTGAATGTTAGTCACCCGCGCAACCTGGATTTTGCTAGTTGCATTTACATAGCAGCAGATGATTGCACCACCATTTTCCTGCGGTAGGGGATCAATGATTTGAGCCATAACTCTAGAGGAGTGTATCCATAATGAACGTCAATCTAACGCTAACACCCGCTCTACCGAGACTCTGTAAAGTCGACTACCATCAACTGGCTATTTCGTAAAGCATGGGATCGCAGGATCAAAGGTTATCCTGGAACGCCAACTTCACAGTTCTTGGCAAATCGGGACATTCGCTAAACCAAAAGCTATCGATGCATATCGATCCTTTACTCAAGTCTAACAATTTAAGTAGAAATGGAAACCTGTAAATGGACAGAAAGCAAGGCAATGCATTGATTTTAGGCATTTTTAAGTTCTCAAAAAGAGGAAGGTTAATTTATATGAATTTTTATTCTGAATTCGGGAATAGCCTAAATATTTTTATTGCCGTTCAGATATTCATATTTTTTGATCTGTTTCTTTGACGAAGGTAAATGGATTGGATAGCGCTATGTGTTCAGGTGTAGCCCTAAGTGCCTATGTAAACCTCTAGTGATATCAAATCCGGTTGAAGAACCCAACTATCGTTTGCACCCGCTGCAGTGCAGCGGGTGCAAACGATAGTTGGGTTTTACGGCTGTTTAACCGGATTTGATATGAGAAGCTCTCTGGGACTCTGCTTTTGCGCTACTTTCTGAGTGAGCATGTGGCAGGGTTTGCATTCTGTGCCGAAGGAAATGCCCGATCAGGTAGAGAGAGCCACACAGCACAATCGTGCCTACTGCGTTTTCGCGATCGGCAGCTGCCAATGCTTGGGTTTCGTCTGGATAGGCCGCCACCTGAGCGAGTTGAGGACAGAGATCGCGGGCAAGAGCCATCAAAGCTTGTGTATCGGCTGTGAGGTGGTCGGGAACGGGTACGAGATACAGCCGATCGCCCTCCCGCAGCAAAGCCCGTAATACATCTGCGTGATCTTTGTTGCCCATCATGCCGATAACCCAGGAAATGGGCGAAGGAATATGGCTGCTTTGATCGATATACTGCCGTAGCATTTTTGCTCCGGCGGGGTTATGGGCACCGTCAATCAACAACGGTCGCTCTTGCCAGGTGAGCCATTGCATTCGACCGGGCCAGCGAGTTTTGGCAAGACCCTGGGCAATGGCTTGGTCGTTTAGATGCCACCCTTGGGCTTGCAGGATACGGAGTGTGGCGATCGCCACCGCTGAATTAATCCGCTGATGGGCACCCTCCAACGGCAAACGATATTTCAATGACTGCAACGGTAATGAGAGTGGAGCCGACAATTCATCGCGGGATGCGGAGACTGTCGCTGGGGGATGATGCAAAAACTCTACCCATTCGTCATCCAGAGCGATCGCTGGCTGCACCCAGATGGCGGGGCAATTGAGCGCTGCCAGTTGGTGTTGGAGCACCGCTTGGGCAGCGTTGGGTTGGGGCGCAATGACGGCTGGACAGCCAGGTTTGAGGATGCCAGCCTTCTCGCGAGTGATATCTGCGAGGGTCGGCCCCAGCCGTTGCCAATGTTCCATGCTGAGGGATGTAATCACGCTGACAAGAGGGCGATCGCACACATTGGTTGCATCCAAACGTCCGCCTAAGCCAACCTCCATAATGGCCACATCAACCTGTTGCTGGGCAAAGTAGAGCCAAGCTGCTGCTGTGACAACTTCAAATTGGGTGGGGGAGGGATAGTGGCGATCGATCGCCCCGATAACTCTTTGTAAGGTCTGATAGAACGCTTCGGGGGTAATGGCCACTTCATTAATACTGATACGCTCTGTCCAATCGAGCAGGTGGGGCGAAATATAGCGCCCGACCCGATAACCTGCATGGGTTAAGACGGCTGAAAGGTAGGCACAGACAGAGCCTTTCCCATTGCTTCCAGCAACATGGATAACCGGCAGTTGGGCATGGGGGTTGCCAAGTGCTGCGAGCAAGCGCTGAATGCGTTCTAAGCCCAGCTCCACGCCAAAATGGGCAAAGCGATCGAGCAACGCATCCACTGGGGAGCTCTTGGGGTTAGCTGGAGGCAATTGCAGTTCGGACAGTGCAGGATTCGTACCTGAGAGATCAGAAGGTTGGCTCATGTAAAGGGGAGACGGTTCGGTTCTTATGCAACAGGCTAAAGGTCGAGGAGTTTTAGGGGAAAGGGCAGCCGAGTGCCTATCGAAAAGTCCTGAAAGAATTTGACAAGCCAAACTCTGGCAGAAATTTTGGATAGATGGCCTAACTGCGGGTCAGCAGTTCGACTGCATCGCGCCCATCTAGATCTTGCAAGTAGACCTTGACGTTTTCCTCACGGGCGGTTGGCAGGCGCTTGCCGACAAAATCTGGATGAATGGGCACGTTGCGATGCCCACGGTCGATCAGCACGGCCAGCCAAATCACCTCTGGACGGCCATACTCGTTGACCGCATTGAGGGCGGCGCGAGCGGTGCGCCCCTGGTAGATGACATCGTCAACTAAGACAATAATGCGCCCTGAGGGATCAAAAGGAATCTCAGTTTTTTCGGGCGTACGCAAGTCAATCTGATCCAGATCATCCCGATAGAACGTGATGTCGAGATGACCCACAGGGAGATGGATGGATTCGAGGGTTGCGATCTGTTGTGCCAGACGATCTGCGAGGGGAACCCCACGGGTGAAGATTCCGATTAGTGCGACCTCTGAAAGGCGATCGCCTGCCCGTTCGATAATCTCCGATGCCAGTCTTGTCACCGTTCGACGGACTTCATCTGCGGAAAAAATTTCAACGACATCAGCGGGCACAGCGCAACTCCCAGAAACCAGTGAGAGGGGACGAGAAATGGTTGATGTAATTTCGGATGATGGGTAGGGCGATTGCATCCTTGCACGCCTTCCATTGTCCTTCAATCGGCTAGCGATCGGAGCCGATCTTTGACCCGGTCAGAGACATCATCGTAACGCAGACCTGAGTACAGGACAAAGAGCAGAGATCCCTTGATTTTGGTTGGCTTGTGCGACGCCTGAGCCAACCAAAATCAAGGGGTTGAGCAGACATTTAATTTTTATCCTGCATTTATAGCGGTGTGCACCCGCATCAAGCACAGAAATGGTTGTGTGTGGGCGCGCCGCGCCCCCACACAACCGGCCTTAACTAATGCGCATAGCGCTATAGAACAAAGACGAGCGATGTGGGTAGTGATTCGAGTACCGTTGACTCTCTACCCTAGCGGATCAGACTTACTATCAAATCTGGTTAAATAGCTGAAGAACCCAACTATCGTTTGTGGCCGATGCTTTGCATCGGC
>JBCBSL010000075.1:0-17766 GCA_039819145.1 Cyanobacteria bacterium J06638_22 | reverse complement strand
CCAAGGATGATTTTTTCTGAGAGGGGGCGCACTGCGCCCCCTCTCAGAAAAAATCATCCTTGGATTCTGCAATGCACAGAGCACGCTCCATATGCCTTGGCAGATCCTCTAGAATGGACAATTCGGCGAGTAAAAAGGGTTGGCACGATGCAATTTATTGACCAGGCAGAAATTGAGGTGTGGGCGGGGGATGGGGGCGATGGCATCGTTGCCTTTCGGCGGGAAAAGTTTGTGCCAGCGGGAGGCCCAGCCGGGGGCAACGGGGGCAATGGCGGTTCCGTCTATCTAAAGGCCGTGGACAATTTGCAAACCCTGCTTGACTTTAAGTATGCCCATCGCTTCAAAGCTGAGGATGGCAAACGGGGTGGTCCCAAGAATATGACTGGCGCGAGGGGGGGCGATCGCATCATTGAAGTCCCCTGTGGCACCATGGTCTACGATGCCAAGACCAACGAAATCGTGGGCGACCTGACCCAGAAGGACGAAATGCTGCGGGTAGTCCAGGGCGGTAAGGGGGGCTTGGGCAACCGTCACTTCCTGAGCAACAACAACCGCGCCCCTGAAAAAGCACTTCCCGGCCTGCCCGGAGAGCAACGGCTCCTGCGACTCGAATTGAAGCTGCTGGCAGAGGTCGGCATCATTGGTCTGCCCAATGCTGGCAAGTCAACGCTCATTGCCACCCTCTCTGCGGCTCGCCCCAAAATTGCCGATTATCCCTTCACCACCTTGGTTCCCAACCTCGGCGTGGTGCGGCGTCCGACGGGCGATGGCACCGTTTTTGCCGACATCCCGGGGTTGATTGAGGGCGCCCATGAGGGGCAGGGCTTAGGGCACGACTTCCTGCGCCATGTGGAACGCACGCGGGTGTTGCTGCATCTCATTGATGCCACCCAAGAAGATCCTGTTGCCGCCTATCACACCATCCAGCATGAGCTAACCGCCTATGGTCGGGGGCTGAGCGATCGCCCCCAAATCCTAGCGCTCAACAAAATCGATGCACTAGCAGCGGAACCTGAAATGATAGAGGCGATCGCTCAGGAATTCCGCCACCTGACCGACGCCCCCGTCTTCTCCCTCTCCGCTGTCACCCGCGTCGGCATCGATCCGCTCCTGCAAAATCTGTGGGATGCGCTGGATGCCCTTCCTGCGATCGAAAGTCCCGTGGCCGAAGCCGAAACCGTTTAGCCCATCCTCAAGAGGGCAGGGCTTACACAGTCCGTTTAACGCTGCGCGCTAAGATATAGCTTGATCCAGCCAGGATAAGACGTGAGGGTTTCGTCATGCCCATGAAAATGGGCATCCATCAAACATCTATCGTTCCGCATATTTAGCCTTTCTGGATTCCCGCATTTGCGGGAATGACCGTTCGATAGCGTATCTTAGCCCTGATGGCTACAGCTATAGAACGCAATCATCTTTTCTGCGGCCAGCTATGCCTAAACAAAATCGGGTCAATCCCTTTGGTGAACTCATTGCGACCCCTGCCCGTGGCACCTTAATGGGCAACCGTGGATGTCTGCACAACGAAGCCCAAGCAGTTCGGCGCCCCTTCGCCAGAAAGGAATGGATTTTCTGCGTCCTCCACTACAAAGATAAGCAGGGCAAGGCAATCAAGCGTCCCATCATGCGTCCGGGGCGATATACGGAGCTGTTTTTCTTGGATGAAGCCACGGCCTTGACCGCAGGGCATCGCCCCTGTGGGTATTGCCTTCGGCAACGATTCAATGAGTTTGCCAAACGATGGGCTGCAGGAAATCCCAAACAGGCTGATGGACATGCAAAAGCCCCTGCCCCCTTGATGGATACTGTGCTTCACCAAGAACGGTTGGATGGTGCGTCCCATCAGAAGCAACTCCATGACTATCGATTGAGTGAAGTGCCTAACGGATGCATGGTTCTCTTGCCTCAGGAAGATCGGCAACCCTATCTTGTTGCGCAACATTGCTTGATTCCCTGGCATTTTGAAGGCTATGGGCAATGGGTCGAAAAGCCGAAACGGCTAAGGGTTCAGGTGCTAACGCCACCCTCCATCCTAGAAGCCATCCGAGCCGGGTTTCAGCCGAATGTACATCCTTCGATTTTGAGTAGCGTGTAATACGCATTGCTGATTGAGGGGATGATTTGTTCTGAGAAGGAGCGCACTGCATTCCTTCTCAGAACAAATCACCCTTGGATGCTGCCCCCAAATGCCCCTCTATTTTGGCGATTCATCGGTGGGGAACTTGCATTTGACTGAGATCTCAAAGTTGGCTTCGGCGGAGCCTTCGGTGAGGATCGGGACGCCAGTTCTGCCCCCAATTTTCAGGCCAAACTTGAGGTTGATTTCATCCACTTCAGCGCCTCCAAGGTTGCGAAAGGCTCCGATCGCATACCAAGCATAGGCACGGATGGTGCCGTGGAGGTCTTTGACGCGGGCGATCGCATCCTCCGTCAATCCATAGGATTCGCGGTCATCCTCCTCGCCTGGAAATTCAGTCATCCGCTCAGGGAGGGGGGCTGACTGTTTCGTTTCGACAAAAATTGTCGTGATTTCTCCATCTTCTCCCTGAATCTGTACAGCCTCAACATGCGGTTCAGTCATGTTCTACTCCTTTTGCACCCTATGGTATTTGCACTCTATGGTAATAGCTTGATATCCCAGATTAATGCCCCAGTATATAGCGCAAACTTACTGCTGCATCCATAGTCTTACGCAAGATCTATTCATGATTGATTGCTAATACATCAGCCCAAACTCGCGCCATCCGAAACCAAAACGATTTTGGTGTTTGCCCTGTGATCAGATCGGCATTTTGGGGATGGCGATTCATGTGTTTTGCCATGCCTATCTCTGGATACGAGACGACATTGATAGGAAACAAGACGGGTATCAAATTATTTTTAGGAGTTAGAGAAATGCCTAGTTCAGCCTCTGTGCAGATTCGGCGAATATGGCATTTAGGACAAGGTCTAGGGGATATCATCTAAAACCCTTCCATATTCATTAATATTTTTACACATAAATTTTCAACCGCACGAAGTGGCCTTCATGTAAATAAAACTTTGGCTTTACCTAAACGAAACGCCTCACCTTATAAATTGGAACCATCGGTTTTAATAAAGTCAATTTAACAGTATTGACTTAATAGCACCGAAATAGTTCGTTCGTTTGATTTAGAGGGTATGTTGTGATAGCAAAGTCTCCTGAACTTTATGAATAACTAATTCGTTTCTATCTAGGGATGATGGGTCTTACCCCTCAAAGTTTGTCGTTAGATTTACCTCGAAAATTGTTGATCGTCAAGATGAATGGGATAGCCCATCATCATTAATGCGTTACCTGAAAATCGCCACTTTCTCCCGCTCCATTATCGTTACAGCCAGTTTTTAGACCGGTTTGTTCGTCGATTCTTTGGCGTTTTTTCTAGCTTGCTATGGCACGACGTTATGCACTCGTTGTTGGCATTGATGACTATCTTTCTCCACTCAAACCCTTGAGTAAAACAGCTCGCGATGCAGAAGCTGTCGCTCAAGTGTTGGAAGATTACGGTGATTTCCATGTCACTCGATTAATTGGTAAGGTCACAAGCGATCGCCTGAGCCGGTTTCTCCGCACCCTGTTGCTGCAACAGGCTACAGGCCAAGATGTCTTGATCTACTTCACCGGGCACGGCGTTCCGGTGGTGAACTCGCTATTGGGAGAAACCGAAGCGTTCCTGGCAACGTCCGATTGTCGGGTCGTGATAGAGGGGAAGCAAATTACCCAGCAGCAAAATGGCATTTCCTTCCATGACCTCAATGGCTTGTTGCAAAAGTCGCAACTGAGCAGCTTTGTCATGTTGCTCGATTCCTGCCATAGCGGCGATGTCATTGAGACCGTCGACAAGCAGGTGGTGCAACAAACCCTGACCGCCTTTGCCGGACGGGATTATTACTTGATCACCGCCTGCCGAGGGTTTGAGCAAGCCTATGCCCGTCGGAGTGAAGAGCACAGTATCTTTACGGGAGCCTTGCTCGAAGGGCTATCGGAAGCCCGGGCGAATGCCGAAGGAGAAGTGAATGCCGAAGCGCTGGCCGCTTACATCAAGCAAACCTTGCAGGGAAGCGGCCAGGAACCCATTAGCCTGGGCAGTGGCGGTATTATTACGCTGGTGTCTTACAACTCCCCGGCTATCACCAAAGTGGTGGATGAGCGTTGCCCGTACCGAGGTCTGGAACCGTTTACAGTAAAGACGCATCGCTTCTTCTTTGGCCGACAACAAACGGTAACCCAGTTGCGCCAGGGAATCGAACAAGCCAATGTCGTGGTTCTTGTCGGAGCATCCGGTAGCGGGAAGTCGTCGGTGGTGCGGGCGGGGCTGATTCCGGCACTGCAAGGAATTGGGTGGCGGATGTTGCAACCCATCCGTCCAGGGTTTGAGCCGATGGCCGAGTTGAAGCGCACGATCGCCCGTGAAGTACATCGCCGCAGCGAAATCCAGATAGTGCATGAGGCGGTTGCACAGATGTCGTTGGCAGAGGCGATCGCCTGCATCCCTGGTAATGAGCGGCTCCTGCTGTTCATCGATCAGTTTGAGGAAATTTTCACGGTCTGCACATCCGAAGTCGAGCAACGTCAGTTCATCGACTGTTTGACCCAAAACACGGGGTCTCGCTTAGCCATCGTGATTGCCCTGCGAGCCGACTTTGTGGATGCCTGTTTGAGCTATCCAAAACTGACCGAACACCTCCAACATCTCACTATTTATATGACAGCCCTGGAAGGGGAAAATCTCAGCGCTGCCATTCGCAAACCCGCTCAGAGCCAGGGCTATCGCGTTGATCCAGCCCTGGTGTCGATGATCGCGCGGGATATGGCGCAGGAACGCCATTGCCTGCCCCTGCTGCAGTTTACCCTGGAGCGTCTCTGGGCTCCGGCGACCGACTATGGCCACAACATGACCCTGGAGCATTACGAACAACTGGGAGGCTTGAAGGGAGCGTTGAATGCCCACGCCGACCGGGTTTATGGCTATCAGGATTGGCGTGCCCCTCATCCCCAGCAGGAACGTAGCCCCGACGAGAAAGAGTGGATTCGCCGGATCTTTCTGTATCTAGTGCGGACGGGGGAGGACACCCGCGATACCCGCCAACGCCGTACCCGAACCGAAATTCTGAGTCTGGCCGATTCTGACCCAATGGCTCACAAGCTCCTGGAAACGGTGTTGGAGGATTTGGTAGAAGGGCGATTGCTCGTGAGTGGTGATGCGGCATTGGAGGTCGTGCCGATTCCCTTGCCCGTCCTCGCCTCCAGCAACGAGAAACATGCCAATGGAAATCATACCAGTGGGAAACAGGGCAACGGATCATCGGAAGTAAGCGCGGCATCCTCTGATACGCTGAGCGTTCACTTGTCGGTTTCTCCCTTGCCAGAAACCCGAGGCAACCTCACGACCATTGACCTGGCTCACGAAGCCCTCATGGATGGATGGGCGACCTTTGCCAAGTGGCGTCAGTCTGATCGTGATGTGCGCCGCCTGATCGACCGGATGGATGATGCCTGCCGGGAGTGGCGACACCATCATCAACACCCCGATTTTCTCTTGCCCAAAGCCCTGATGGTGCAAGCAGCCGTACTCGAAGGCTATTTGGAACAACGCTTGCCACCAACCTTGCAGCGCTACTATCAAGCCAGTTTGGAGCATGAACATAACCGCACTGCTGCGTTTGAATGGGC
Organism: Cyanobacteria bacterium J06638_22; assembly: GCA_039819145.1. GTDB lineage: Bacteria > Cyanobacteriota > Cyanobacteriia > Elainellales > Elainellaceae > Vacuolonema. The sequence goes on along the minus strand of JBCBSL010000075.1, from coordinate 12,071 downwards.
GCAGCTAGAGCGCGAATGGCGAGAAGATTCGCGACGCTTGCAGATGCTATTGCAAAAACAGGGGGTCGGGAAGAACCTGGCGGCAACGCTGGCGATGGTTCATCGTACCTGGAAAACCAAAACCTCTGCACCCGTTGATGGATGGGGGCAAGTTGTGCCCGTTCATCCGCAAGAACCCGATCGCTTTCAGGGGCATGAGGATTATGTGCGAGCCGTGGCATTCGCGCCGCAGGGAAACTTGATTGTGTCGGGCAGCGATGATTGCACCGTGCGGTTGTGGCAGCGGGATGGAACGCCCCTGGGTGAGCCGTTGCGGGGCCATGAGAATTACGTGTTGACGGTGGCTGTATCCCCCGACCGGGAATGGGTCGTATCGGGGAGTGCCGATCGCACCCTGCGGCTGTGGCCATTGAATGGAACCTCACCCTTACCGCCATTGCTGGGGCATAGCTCAGCGGTATTGGCCGTCGCCGTCTCCCCCGATGGACGGATGATTGCGAGTGCCAGTGCCGATCGGACTCTCCGGTTTTGGAGCAAATATGGGAAGCCGCTGGGCGAACCGTTGCTCGGTCACGAGGCTGCCGTACGGGCGGTGGCATTCTCCCCCGATGGTCATCTCATTGCTACCGCCAGCGACGACCACACCCTCCGCCTCTGGAAACGGGATGGCACCCTCCTGAGAAAACCGTTCGTGGGACATGAGGCCGCGGTGTTAGCGATCGCCTTTACCCCCGATGGCCAGGGCTTGGTGTCGGGGGGAATCGATCGCACCATTCGCCAGTGGGCCCTAGATGGGACACCGATTTGGGAACCCATTCGGGGACACAAAGCCGCCGTATTATCCGTGATGGTGTCGCCCGATGGGCAGACCATCGTATCGGGCAGCGAGGATTGCACCCTGCGGCTGTGGAAACGGGATGGTTCTCCTGCTGCGCCTCCCTTGCAAGGCCATGAAAACTATGTGCGAGCCGTCGCCTTTTCCCCCGATGGCCAAACCATCATCTCGGGCAGTGCCGATCGCACGATTCGCCTTTGGCAACCGGATGGAACTCCAATCGCTCCACCGTTTCAAGGACACAAAGACTACATTCGAACCCTGGCCTTTTCGCCGGATGGGAGCATTCTGGTGTCGGGCAGCGATGACCGCACCTTGCGCCTGTGGGATATGAACGGGGCATCCCTAGGACCACCCCTCCAAGGTCATAAGGACTATGTGCGAGCGGTGGCCTTTTCTCCCGACGGAACGATTCTGGCGTCGGGCAGTGACGACCGCACCCTCCGCCTCTGGAACGTGGATGGACAGCCCTGCGGCAGCGCCCTGCGCGGGCATCGAGCCGCCGTGCTGGCCGTGACCTTTTCTCCCGATGGGCAAATCTTGGCGTCGGGCAGTGCCGATCGCACCCTCCGCCTCTGGAAAACGGATGGTACCCCCCTGGTCGATCCGCTGGTCGGCCATGAGGCAGCAGTGCTGGCGATCGCCTTTTCCCCCGATGGAGAGATGTTGGTGTCGGGTGGGGGCGATCGCGTCCTGCGCCTGTGGTATCGCGATGGCACCCCCGTCTGCCCGCCCTTTCAAGGGCATGAGGACTATGTGCGGGCCGTGGCGTTTTCTCCCGATGGGGAAATGATTGCCAGCGCCGGAGACGACCACACTATTCGCCTGTGGCAGCGGGATGGCACTCCCATCGGTCAGCCATTCCAGGGACACGGGGATGATGTGCGGGCGATCAATTTCTTGCCGGATGGCCAACGGTTGGTATCGGGCGGAGCCGATGGCACCGTGCGGCTGTGGCGGCTCAATGGGACTCCGGTGCGATCGCCCCTGCGAGGGCATGGTGCAGATGTGCGAACGGTCGCCGTTTCCCCGGACGGCCAGCGGATTGCTAGCGCCGGAGACGATGGCATAATTCGCCTCTGGAAGGCGGATGGCACACCCTTGTGGCAAGGGCTTTCGGATGAGGTAGAACCTCCACTGTTTGTCACTTTTACCCCCGATGGGCAGGTAGTGATGAGTGGCACGTTGGCAGACATCACCCAACCCTGGCGCGATGGTTCTTGGGAAGACTGGGTACGGCATTGCTGCGAATCCCTGCGGCGGCATCCTCTATTCACCAATCCCCCCACCCCCGTCGCTGAGGAAACCTGCGACTTCTGCCGCCAATTCATGGGCTGGGAGCAAGGGTGATGGTGAGCACAACCGGATTTGCCGACCTGATGTGGAAGCCCCGCGTGTTGATCGAAATGAAGGGGAATTATGCCCAGCCTAAACCACTTATTCAATAACCCCCCCCCCTTCAAAAGGGGGGTGATGTGCTTCCACGAGGCCAATCGCTAGCTCCCAAAACGACTTGACGATCCCGTCCTACAAGCCTACGGCTTTTTCCTCACCGACGACCTACTTGAAAAATGCCTCACCCTCAAATTAACTTTTTGGCTCGTTATGCTCCTATCGGGAGAGCGTCGGTTCAACAACCTCTGGCCAACTCTCAAAATTACGACGCACCCAGTCCATTCCCACCTCGTTGTTGAGTTTAATCTTCTGGGGATGCTCGGCATAAAGTCGATTCAGGATATGCGTATCTTGCGCGACAATGGTTTTACTGAGATTTAGCAACGTCTTCTTCATTAGCCTAAACCCTACATTTTTGGGCTTTGCGAATAGGAGGATATAGGTGCGTGTGCGATCGCCCGCCTCAGGTACAAACAAGTGGCATTGAGCAACGGTAGCCAGCGAACTTTCGCCATGAAAAATTACCAATGAGGGAAAGTGATTTTCTAAGTGGGCGTCTATGACTTTTGGAATCATAAGAACCGCTGGATTACGAGTAATCTCACGCAGTGTAGGAGATGCCGTTGGGGTTTTGAAAAATGCTTCTGACTGATGCCCGCGATCGATAAACTGCTCGAACTGAACCTCCTCAATCCGGAACAAATCCCGATGCGTCCCGTTCTGGTGATTGTAATCATGGTTGTTCAAAAGCATCGACAGAAGCGGTGTATCAACGCTTGTATCTGCTGTAGAGCCGACAAACTCATACTCTGCCGCAATTTGATTCAGAACATCCGGAATGGCCATTTTGGGTTTATGGTTTCCGTAAGACCAAATGAAATCATCTTGGACGATTAGTTTGAGCGGTTCTAACAAAGGCTTTGTCTGCTTATCGCTACCAGGTAAAACCGTGCATCCTTGCCCATCAAACTCCAAGGCATGGAACGGACAGACGATGCTACTTGAACCATCTGTTTGCGCTTCGCACCAGCCTTCAGACAGCATGGCTCCCATATGGGAACAGGCATTGGGCAGGGCATGAACCTCGTTGTTGCGGTCTTTCCACAGCACATAGTCTTTGCCGTACAAAGACACGTTGTGTGGCTGATTAATAGACAGCATGGATTTGTGCGCCAACAACCAGGGCGCTCCTAGCAGCATTGACGGCATCGTCTTCTCCGTAAGGGATAGAATTGTGAAAGATTTGTCGTGTTTTTAAATATGACAGAACATTCACATTTGTCAAGCACGCAACTGCCTAGCAATCTTCGCCGCCAACCCAAGCAGCAACGGGGCAAGGAGCGGGTTGCAAGAATTCTGGATGCCGCAGCGGCTGTCTTTGATGAAATGGGCTATGCAGCAGCAACCACCCATCACATCGCCGCTAGAGCTGGAACGGCAATCGGATCGCTGTATCAGTTTTTTCCCGACAAAGCCGCCATTTTCAAAGCGATGGAGCTGCGCCATACGGAGCGCGTCAAGGCTTTTTGGGCCGGGGTGGATGTGCCCAAAATCGTTCGGTTACCCCTTCGTGTAATGATGCATACCCTGCTCACAGCAGCGGTTGAACTTTTTGAGGACCCTATATCACGGGTAGTTTTTATCCAGTTCTATTTAACGCGTGACATTTTTCAATCCATCGACGACAGCATGACCCAGAATGCTATTAACTTCCTGGCAACCCTTCTAGAAGGGCGAAATCCAACCTTATCCAAAGACCGACGCCAGTTGCTGGCAGAAGTGTGTGTCCACAGCAGCAATGCAGTTCTACTAGCAGCTCTGCGCACCTCTGACCCGGAGCACCGACAGCGACTGCTCCAACAGAATGAAGACCTGTTGGTTTCATATTTAGAACCCCATGTCGGCAAAGATCCGTCCGAAGATGTAATGAAAGTAATGATTTGTCCCCGCTGCCAATCTCGCCAGTTATCCAAAAATGGATATCGCCGAGGCAAGCAATGCTATGTCTGTAAGACCTGTGGTAAGCAGTTCGTCAATCCCTCTGCTCAATAACTGGGGCACAGCGAGTTGAGAATCAATCAAGTGGCGACGCTTATTGACCGCTTAGGGGATTTTTTAGAGGCAAGTTCTCTGATATCAACCTCTAGGGAATCAAGTTGTTTCCCAGTCTGCATTGCATGTTTAGGAGGGGAAATATGGTGAAACTGCTGCGATCGCATCGTTTGCCAAAGGCTGTCATCGGTATGCTGATTACACTCAGCCTTGCGGCATCAGCGTGCCAAACCCAAGCAGAAGAGAGTCAGCCTTCATCCGTATCCTCCGCCTCAACACAAGCAGCCGACGACAATGCTTCGCCTGAAGCCAGCAATGCTTTACTTGAAACCATTAGTCAAATCGAAGAGCGCCTAGATGCCAGAGTTGGCGTTGCCGTTTACGACAAAGAGACAGGGCAAAGCTGGGAGTATCATGCTGATGATCGCTTTGCGATGGCAAGCACATTCAAAACCCTTGCCTGTGCAACCATGCTTTCCCGCGTCGATGCTGGACAAGAACAGCTTGACCGCGTTATCCCCTTCGATGAACGTGATCTTGTTACCTACTCGCCAGTAACCGAAACGCGGGTTGATTCCGAAGGCATGTCGCTTTTCGAACTCTGTCAAGCAACCCTGTCTCTCAGCGATAATACCGCTGCCAACCTGATTTTAGAAGCCGTTGATGGCCCACAAGGCGTTACTGAGTTTCTGCGATCCATTGGTGATGACATCACTCAGCTCGATCGCTGGGAGCCGGAGGTAAACGAAGCCATCCCTGGCGATGAGCGAGATACCACCACGCCAAATGCAATGGCAATGACAATTGAGAAGCTCGTTCTGGGTGATGTGCTCTCGCCAGAGTCGCGCCAGCAACTTGAAGACTGGCTCAGGGGCAACGAAGTTGGCGATGCGCTGCTTCGAGCTGGAGTCCCAGAAGACTGGCAAGTCGCAGATAGAACAGGCGCTGGGGATAATGGCTTGCGCGCCAACGTTGCGGTCATATGGCCACCCGAACGCGAGCCTGTGATCGCTACCGTCTACATTGCTGAGACGAATGCCTCATTCGATGACCGCAATGCGGCGATCGCCGAAATCGGCACAGCTATTGCAGAAGCAGTAATGCAGCAATGATCAATAGTCGGCCTCGGTAATAGGATGATGTAATGCTTGCCGTGAAGCTAGAGTTGCTGATCATCATTGCGCAAAACTTGCTATGAAAGAAGAGATTCTCGTCATTCGCGAAGCCATGCAGCAGGATGAGGAAATCATTGCTAAACATCTGTGCCAAATTGCTCTTGAGCTTGGTTTTCCATCCAGCTCAATTCGACAGAACTGGCTAGAGAAAACGATTCAATTTATTGATTACGCCCGCCGTGAACTTCATTACAAGGGTTTTGTTGCGGAGTTGAACAATGAAGTGATTGGCTCTGCAAGCTGCCAGATTTTAGAGCTATATCCCATGGTTAGCGATCAGTATCAAAAGGGATATATCTGGGGCATGTATGTAGAATCAGCTCACAGAAGGAAGGGTATTGCTACTCAGCTAATGCAAAAAGCTATGGCTCACTTGCAGGAAATTGGCTGTACCCATGCAGTTCTTCATGTGTCTGAGCAAGGCAAGTTGCTTTATTCCAGGCTTGGCTACACAGAGAGTAATGAGATGGGGATAAGTTTGGCTAAGAAGCCAATGATTACTTCGTAATGCAAGTACAAATAGCGGGCGATCGCACCTCACCGTCGCACCTCACCAAGGATAACCAATGACACTATTTGACCCAACCCGACACTATTCGCTTCTGGAACTGGATTGGAATCCCGATGCAGCGCAGCAAGCGATTGAGGCGATCGCCCACGAAACGATTACTCAACTAAACGAGCAACCCGTGCTACCTGGGCACCCCATGGATGATCAAACCTTTGGGACTGACTTGTACTTTGGAAAAGCTGGTGTGTTGTGGGCCATCCATTACTTGCAAACTGCTGGAGCGATCGATTCTACCTTCGACGTGGCTGAGCATCTCGATGCAACGCTGGCTCAAAATAGCCAAAGCTACCTTCAAAACACCCCTTATCCCCAGCAATCGTCTTATCTATTTGGAGACCTGCCGCTCCTGCTGCTGCAGTATAAGCTGGCTCCTTCCGAAGAAAAAGCAACTCAAATCTTGCAGTCGATTCATAAGAACGACACCCAGCCGATTCGAGAACTGATGTGGGGTATTGCTGGCTCAATGCTTGCGGCCTATTTCATACACCAGTGGACACAAGTAGCGCAATGGCAAGAGGTATTCAAATCACAAGCTGCTTTGCTCCTCAAGGAGTGGCAACCCGTCGGCCAAGCAGGTCACCTGTGGACAATCGACTTGTATGGGGGGCAACGGCAATGGCTGGGGCCTGTTCATGGCTTCGCTAGCAACTTAACGCCATTGCTCGTGGGACAGTCTTTGTTAACTGAGGCGGAGTTTCAAGAGATTTCCACGAAAGCTATGACGACGTTGGTGCAAACTGCGGTCACAGAGGATGGCAAAACTAACTGGCCAGCCGTTTACGAAGAAGCTCAGCCAAATCCGAAGCTACACCTGGTGCAATACTGTCATGGCGCACCGGGCATGGTGACAGCATTAGCCAGTCTGCCAAAGGGGATTGATGTGCAATTCGATCAGGTTTTGGCGCAGGGCGGAGAGCTTACTTGGCACGCTGGGCCATTGAGAAAAGGAGCGAACCTATGCCACGGCACGAGCGGTAATGGCTATGCCTTTCTCAAGCTGTTTGTTCGCACGGGCGATCAGCAATGGCTCGATCGCGCTAGAGCCTTTGCAATGCATGCCATTGAGCAGTATCGCCTGTCGCAACAACTCTATGGACAGTTGCGCTATCCACTGTGGACGGGCGACCTGGGTTTGGCTATTTATCTATGGGATTGTTTGCACGCACAAGCCAAGTTTCCCACTATCGACGTGTTCTAATGGGGCCTTAGATCAAATCCGGTTGAAGAACCCAACTATCGTTTGCGCCCGCTGCAACGCGGCGGGCGCAAACGATAGTTGGGTTCTGCGGCTATTTAACCGGACTTAATATTACGCATTGGGTGGGGCACACCAGCCTGCAAATTTCCTGAGAGCTCACGCAAATTTTGCGTAAGTCCTGTGCAAAAATGTCCGGGAATTTGCACCCCCATCAAGAATACAGGGCATACTTAGCGAGTTGTACGTCCTTCCACTGATGAGTTCTGTCGATTCAACGCCTGCTGACCTTTCCATGGCACCTGCGGCAATTGAGACCGCTTTGAATGAGCTATCCGAAACAAAACGCTTTCGGATACTTGTCTGCCACGAAAATGATGAACTGCGTATCTTTGTTGAAGGGGCGGCGTTGCCCGAGAAACAAAAGTGGGTGCCTAAGGTTCGGCGATTACTGGGGCAGGTCGGGCTGAAAACAAGTCATCCTATTTACATCTACGGACGAAAAATCGGCGATATCTTGCCCCAATGGCAACAGCGACTGGCACCTAACCAATCCTCATCTGTGTCCCAAGACTCCCAATCAACAGAAGCTTCGCCTGCTCAGGCTCAATCGTCAGCGTCTGCTTCATCTGAGGAACCACGTTCGGCTGAGGTCGCAAGTCAAACATCTTCCCCGACCTCACCGACGACGCAAGAAGAGCCCTCATCTCCAAAAACGGGCACCAGGCCATCGCCTAACAAACCACAACAATCGCAGAGTTCGCGATCGCCCAACCGACGATCGCAATCCACCAACTCACGGTCATCAACATCTAGCGACAAGTCCTTTCCCACAGCCGTCAAGTGGGGAGCGATCGCGGGCGGAGGAATTGTGTTCGTATTCCTCGCAGCTCTTGGTGTCCGATCGCTCCTCCCATCTTCATCCTCGTCCTCATCACCCGATGCACCCCAAACCCAGGAGTATGCCTTGCAATTTGACGGTGAGGATGACATTGCGATCGCTGCCCAAGGATACCTCCCAGCGTTCACCTCAGCGGATGGTGGGTTCTCTGTTTCTAGTTGGATATATCCCACCGAATTCACCACCTATGGCCGGGTTGTGGAGCGCTCAGACAATACCCTGAGCGATCGCTTCCTGTTTGTGATTGACCATGAGGAGCGGGGCATTCGATTAAGCCTGAACGGGAGCTACGCAATTGGGGTTGGGCTCCCACTCAATGAGTGGAGCCATGTTGTAGGCACCTACGACGGGACGTACATTCGTGTCTACATCAACGGTGAACTGAAAGCCGAAACGCTCTATCAAGGCGGCATTGATCTGACAACCTCTGAGCTGTGGATTGGCAATAACCGTGAAAATAGCCGTCCCTTTGCGGGTTCCCTCAAAGACATTCAGCTATGGCAACGGGCTTTAACCGATGAGGAAATTCAGCAGGCCATGCAGCAAACCCCGTCAGCCGAGACGCGCGGTTTGCTGGCCTCTTGGGAGTTCTCTGAAGCATCTGAAGCTGTCCTCACCGATCAAGTAAGTGGCATTCCCCTGAGTCTACAGGTCGCCCCCAATCCATTCAGCTCAACAGACGGCCCGCAGTTGATAGAAGCACCTTAGACTGCTATTCCAATTCCGCCTTTCCCTATATTCAAGAGTTTCGCATTCACCCCGCTGGCATTTTAGATAGATTCCGATGACTGATCCAACCTTACGAGAACAGGCCCGCCAGGGAAACCCAACGGCGATCGCCTCCCTACTCACGCGATCGTTTCAAGCGCAAAACATCCGAGCCCAGGTGGGTCGCCAAGAGGCTCAGCTGTTTGTACGCTTGGTTCACGACACCCAACCACCTGCACAAAACACTATCGTTCCGCGCATCGTTTATGGCTTGCAGCGGTTGGAAATCCAAGGGATCAGCACAGTTCATATTCAAGCACAAGCCCTGGGTGGCACTGGGATAGCTTGGCAGACACGTGTGGAATTATCGACGGGAGCTTCTTCCGTGTCATCTTCTTCCGCAACAGGGGACTCATCGGCTGAGGCAAACCAACCTTCACCGTCACCCCCGGCGAACCCTTCACCGGGAGCAGTAGAGCCCAATATCGCTTCAGGGAGTAATCCAAATCCGCCATCGGGTGGAACCCCGTCTGAGTCGCCAGAGCCTTCGTCTCCTCTAATTTTACCGGGATGGAGCTTTTGGTTTGGTTGGGTGGCAGTGCTGTTAATCAGCGCTTCGTTAGCGGCTGGGGTACAAGCTATCATCTTTGATTCCCTCAACATAAACGGGAATTTCAGGATTCTGATATTTAGTGCCCTAGCCGAAAGCTTAATTGGGGTGGGGCAATGGCTGGTTCTGCGACAAGAGGTTTCCTGGGCCAAGCGATGGCTGGAAGCAACGATTTTGGGGGCGATCGCCGCTAGCGTATTGGAGGTGATTCGGTTGCTTCTGTGGCAGTCTTTGCTGTCACCATTGCCCTCGCTCGGCGGCCTCAAGACACTTGTGTCGTTGATCATGCGCGTCGCGGCAATGGCTCCTATCTTCATCGGTCAGTGGCGCGTATTACGCCGTCATCTTGGCATTGAGTCGGCCACGCTTTGGGTAAGGTCAATAGTCGTCATTACCTTCCTGGTATTTTTCCTCCAAACTTTCAATGTAGAGCGCTTCATACCGTTTTACTCACTCGATGCACAGTGGCTATGGTCTTTGGGGCGATGGATGGCAAGTGGAGCCGTCATGGTGTACTTGTTACGCCAGTACCGAGTGGAGCTACTCAAGCTCAATCGCCTGACCGATGCCACCACACGCCGCCGCCTTTTGCAACAGCGAGCTAAAATCAATGGTCAGTTTTTCCTTGAATGGGCGGGTCTAACCCTTGTTGGATGGGTTGTTAGTGCTATCATCGGCCCCGCACTGAGTTTGGCAACATTTGGCATTAGTGCCGTTTTCTCAGTAGTGATTGTGATGGGGGTGGGAGCCGGGTTCCAATGGATTGCCCTGAAACGGCGAATTAATGAGAGCGAATTTTGGTTTATCGCAACGATATCTACCGCGTTTACATTTACGCTGATTGGACTTGTGTTGTCATTCATCCTAGGAGGCTTAGCACTCAGATCGATAGCTGTCTCCGCGAGCCCGACTTCGGGTTACTGGCCTTACTTTGCTAGTTTGGGCATTGCGGCATTCTTTATCGCGATCGCCTGGTTCGCTGTAATTGCAGCCCAAAGCCGGGTTCTATACAAGCAGGGCTACCGTCCTAGCTGGTGGATTCTCATCAATCTCGGTACATTGTGCATGCTGGCCTTTGAGTCTGCATTGCGGCAAGGGCTTGTTATCATCCCTGGGTTGTTGGTTGCTTTGGTTCTCCTGCCTGCTGCGGGCATGGTTTGGCTCATGGGCTATCCCAAAAAGCTGCATCCCATGCCCGGAATTTGGACAGAATAATTGGCAGGGGCATTACGCCTAAGTGAAATCAGATAGCATTGGCAAACGCAGATCAAACAGAGGGGAGCAGGTCAATGCTGCAAGCTGTTGAGCAACGCATCGAGCAAGTCATTCACAACCTACAGTCCGCGACAGCCTTCGAAGGGGAATTGAGTCCACCCAAAACGCTGTATGAGCAATTAGCACGCTATCACACCCCTGGGCTCAGTATTGCCGTTATTCAAGACTTTGCAATTGATTGGGCACGAGGGTTTGGGGTCGCTGAAGCCGGAACAAGCCACGATGTTACACCCGATACGCTGTTTCAAGCTGGCTCGATTCGCAAACCGATTTTCGCACTAGCTGTCATGCGATTGGTTCAAGAAGGTCGGCTCAGCCTCGACGAGGACGTAAATACCTACCTTACGTCCTGGCATGTACCGGCTAACGGCGAGTGGCAGCCTCGCATCACGCTCCGACACCTGTTGAGTCACACAGCCGGAACGACGGCACAAGGCTATTACGGCTATGATGCATCGGCGACTTTACCCACCACCCTGCAAGTGCTCAAGGGTGAGTTTCCAGCCAACAGTGAGAAGGTTGAAGTCAACATTCTTCCTGGCTTGCACTATCGCTATTCGGGAGGCGGAATGGTCGTTGGGCAGCAAGTTTTGGTTGATCTGCTACAGAAACCGTTTCCAGACATTATGCGTGAACTTGTCTTCGAACCCTTGGGGAGCGAAAGACGCTTATTCCAGGTGGCTAATGTTTTAGCCGTTCTGGCAGGTATGAGTGTGGCCTGTTTTTGCTGGTTCCATGCGGGGTGGCTCAGCAAAGGCTTGGCTAGCATTGTGAGTAGCATCACATGGTCGCTCCTCGCTCCAGTGCAGTACAGCGCAGTCACTCCCTATGGCTTGACGTCTAGTGACTGGGATCAGATTGTCAGCGGCTCGTCGCTCACCCTGGGTATCCTTTCATTCATTGGGATGGCGCTCTTATTACGCCAACAAAACAATCCTTCTGTACTCAAAGGATTGAGCCTCTACGGTGGGTTTGGTTTCGTTGCCATAGCCTTCTATCTATTTGCTTTTGCCTTGCTGGGGTTAGGATATGCGGACTGAGGAGTTATCGTTCTGCTACCTGAGTTCTGTCAGTCAATTAGCGTATCGCTGTGGATGGCGATCGGCAAATTAATGATGAACTCTGTTCCCATGCCTACCGTAGAATTGCAGTACAGTTTTCCGCCATGTTTTTCGATAATGATCTGGTAGCTAATAGATAAACCTAAGCCAGTTCCTTTGCCTATAGCTTTAGTTGTGAAAAAGGGATTGAAGATTTGGGCTTGCACTTCTTCTGACATTCCTGCACCGTTATCGATGATGTGAATGGCGATCGCCCGATCGCCAACTCGCTCCGTTCGGATTTCAATTTCTTG
>JBCBSL010000074.1:0-17804 GCA_039819145.1 Cyanobacteria bacterium J06638_22 | reverse complement strand
CAACAACGCCAGGACGCTGGTACCATGCAGGCGTCCAGGAAACGTGCGAGATGCTGGAGTCCATTGGGTGGGAAATCCTAGAACCCGACATTGGTTTGTGCCTGCGGGATCCAATTGTGTGCTTCCGAAAACCCTTATGGTCTTAGGGACGAACAAAAACCAGAATCCAGTGAGAGCGCAGACACGGGCTGTTCTCTCACTGGATTGCTAGACCGTTAATTTTCTTGCCGTTCCCTGCGTCTTCCCTATTGACCTGGGCTGCTGAGGTAAACGCCCATGTCAACCACACTCAGGTCAAGAGCATCCAGGTTGGGATCATCGCTGGGGATCATGCGATCGCCCATCACGGCTTCAAAGGTTCCGGGGCTATCAGCCAGTCGCCCATCAGGGGGAGACAGGCGAACCCAGACGAGTCCGTCGTATTCCGCTAATGGGGTTCCTTCAAAGAAAACCGTGCCGCCGTAATCCCAACCAAAGCCTGTCAGTTCAAATAGGCCAAGAATCTCTTCGAGTTCTCCGAGGGTGGTGCCCACGCCGATTCCTTCCGGCAGTTTCCAGGCTTCGCCCAAATCACGGGCTTCCAGGGGTTGGGTACGGGTTTCGTCATTCCAGATCAGGTTGAGCGATCGCCCCTCACCCATATCGAGGGCTGTACCTGCTTCAACAAACCCTTCGCCGACGGGTATGTCCGCATCCGTAAGATTTTCCTCACCATATAGTTCAGCAAGTTCGGTACGGGAGGTGCTAGCATCGATTGCGCCGACCCGTTCGCCTGGAATGACCGTCAGGTCGATGGTGGGAGCCTGAGCCACTGCAGCGGGGGAAGCAGGAGCGCTCGTAACTGGGGTTTCCGTTACGGCAACTGGGGTTTTCGCTGTTTGGGGCGCAGAGTTGGTTGAGGTTGGAGACATAGAATCTGGGACAGAGCAGCCCATTGTAAACAACAATGTCGCTGCCAGCCAGATAGGTGAAACGAACTTCATCGAACTTGCCTCAGTGTTTGGTCAGTGTTGGATTGGTCAGTGTTGGGGTTGAGTCGTTGAATGGGTCGGACGAACCAAAACCTATCCGCATTGGTGTGGTTGATCTGTTCGTAGCACTTGTGTGTTTGCAAAGATTGGAGGGAAATGTCAGGGTTTGAGTTGTCACAATTGTGCCCACTCATGTCCCTATATCCTTCTCCATTTACGTGCAGTTTTGGCTTCCCTATTGGTTTGAGATTGGCAACACTCACTGCATTGGCTGATGCGGACTTAGGATCGGTAGGGTTTGGCACCCACGTTTATTGTCTACCCATATCCACCTGAATTCTGTGGTGTTACCGTTTTTGCGACAATGCCAAAACAATGATTCCGACTCTCACCATCTAAAGAATATTTAGAGATGTGGAATGTTCCGTCATTTCTCGGAAGACAGCGACATATTCTAGATACAAATGGTTAGGATTTTGATCAGGATGATTGCTGAAACCTGGTCTTTCCCCACCGTTCATTTTGCGTACTCGCAATCCAATCTTCTCAATGCTTAATGGAACGGATGATGTTGCCCTTTCTGCGATCGGATTTAGCTCAACTGGCTGCCTATAAACCTCATCCCGGTGGGTTAGGTGCAGAGGCGCCTGCCATCGTGGATCGGCTGGATACGAACGAAAGCCCCTATGACTTGCCAGCGGAACTGAAGCAAAAACTGGCATGGCATTACCAGCACAGTTTGGAGGCAAACCGCTATCCCGACGGCGGCCACGCTGAACTGAAGGCAGCGATCGCCCACTACGCCAACGAATCTGCCCACACCGACTGGGTGCAGCTTGCACATATCTCGATTGGCAATGGTTCCGATGAGCTGATCCGGGCGTTGCTGATTGCCACCTGCTTGGGCGGGGAGGGTTCCATTCTGGTCGCCAATCCGACCTTCTCCATGTATGCCATTACAGCAAATACCTTGGGCATCCCGGTGGTGACCGTGGGACGGGATGAGTCGACCTTTGCCATTGACTGCACAGCCGCACAGGCGGCGATCGCCGATACCGACGCTCAGCCCGTTCGGGTTGTGTTTGTGGTTCACCCCAACTCGCCTACTGCTAACGCCCTGACAGAAGCGGAAATCGAATGGCTGCGACAGATTCCTGATCACATTTTGGTGGTCATTGACGAAGCCTATTTCGAGTTCAGCCAAACCTCGCTGTTGCCGGAGGTGCCTCAGCATCCCAACTGGGTGATTTTGCGCACCTTCTCCAAAGCCTATCGGTTGGCCTCCCACCGCGTTGGGTATGGTCTGGCGCATCCCAGCGTCGCCGCCGCGCTGGAAAAGGTTCGCCTCCCCTACAACCTCCCGTCCATGACCCAAACCGCTGCACAACTCACCCTGCAGCATCGGGCGGAGTTGCTGCCCATTATCGATACAATTCGGCAGGAGCGCGAGAAATTGGGCAATCGCCTGCGGTCGTTTCCAGAACTGCGAGTGTGGCCCAGCGATGCCAACTTCTTCTTTATGCGCCTCGACCCGGCGGCGCTTGCCGCAGATCTCGATCCGGATGCAACGCTCGATCGCTTGTTCAATACGCTCAAACAGCAGGGCACCCTCATCCGCAAAACCAGCGGTGGCCTGCGCATTACCGTCGGCACACCCGAGGAAAATCAACGCACGGGCGATCGGCTCCAAGCGCTGCTCCCAGAGATTTGCGCATTGGCCTAAGGGAGATGACGCGTATGAGCTTGGGTATGGGCATTCTACCCCTGGAGACAGTTCTCGCCTATTGCTTGCATGATCGATGCTGAAGTGCCTCCCCAAACTGAGACGTCCTGTGAGTTGCGATCGCCATGTCCTCTTCCACCCCCCACATCTTGCTCTACACCGATGATCCGGGGCAGGGCGGTGTTGCTCAATACAATCATGCGATGCTGTTGGCATTGGCGGAGCAGGGCTACATCGTTACTTGTGTGCAATCTCAAGCCGACAATCCCCTAGTCGAAGCGCGACAACAACGTGGCATCCCCCACTCATGGCTGCGCTACGACACGGGGCAAGAATTCAGTCGCGGCACCTACGATGGTTCCGATGCAGCACGCATTTTTCAAACGCTGCAGCCGGATTTAATTTTATTTAGCGATAGCTGCCCAGCCTCTAACGTGGCCGCCCGCCACCAGGCAATAGTACAGGGCATTCCGTTTTTCATGGTCGAAGGCTTTGTGGCACCCACCATGACCCAGCACTTCGCGGCACCGCCGATGGCTGAGCAATGCTTGCGCGTTCTATTTCATCAATTTGAGGCAGCCCAGGACGTTGTTGCGGTTTCCCAGGAGAATTTAACCCTGCTGCATCAGCGGTACGGACTTGCTTCAGAAAAAGGGCGAGTCATCCACTACGGTCGTCCCGCGACTTTCTTCTCACCTCCTGATCCGGC
The DNA here is from genome assembly GCA_039819145.1 of Cyanobacteria bacterium J06638_22. Lineage (GTDB taxonomy): Bacteria > Cyanobacteriota > Cyanobacteriia > Elainellales > Elainellaceae > Vacuolonema. The sequence goes on along the minus strand of JBCBSL010000074.1, from coordinate 14,401 downwards.
TGTGCGACAGCGCTTACGCCAGGAATTAGGCATTGGTGAAACCGACATCCTGTGTTTTACGGCGGCGCGGTTGGAACAGGTAAAGGGGCATCAATATCTGCTGGAGGCGATCGCCCAACTCAAAACCATGCCAAAGTGGTCGCGGCTCCATTTTGCCTGGGCGGGGGATGGGCAATTGCGGGCAACCCTAGAACAGCAAATTGCTGACTTGGGTGTGGGCGATCGCGTCCATCTACTGGGACAACGATGGGATATGCCCGACTGGCTGGATGCGGCAGATATATTCATCCTGCCGTCCCATGTGGAAGGGATGCCGCTGTCGATTATGGAGGCGATGGCAAAGGGGGTGCCAGTGATGGCATCGGCGGTGAGCGGCATTCCTGAGGAACTGGGCGAAACGGGAATTCTGCTGACCTCTCCCAACGAGGATCCGGCAGCGACGGTTCAGGACTTGGTGCAGGGCATTGCAACCTGGGCTGAGAAGGAAGAGGCGCGATCGCACCAGGGGCAGTTGGCGCACGAGCGGGCAGCAGCGATGTTCCAACTGGAGCGGATGGTGAACGAAACACTCCAAGTGGTTGCAGATGCCATCGCCCAATCATCTCCCCCATCAACGGCAGCAGCCTCTGGGGTCACTGAGGAGATGTGGAAACTGGAGCGCCTATTTTTCCCCCCCCAGGATTACATTGCACCGGGCTTGCAGATTGCGCGGCCAGACACCGCGTTTCCGAACATGACCCTGGGCAATCCCCAGGCGTGCCCCTGGGCTTACCTGCGCAAGGAGGTACCTCATCCCTGGTATGTGGATCAGCGCCATCCCTTTGTAGGCTTCCTCAGTCGCGATGAAGCCCATATCCTTTACAATCTGGCACTACCTTTTCGGGGCAAGCTAGCGTTGGAAATCGGTTGCTGGATGGGCTGGTCAGCCTGTCATCTGGCGCTAGCCGGGGTCGAACTGGATGTGATTGATCCAATGCTGGGACAGTGGATGTTCTACAACAGTGTGCAACAATCCTTGTCCGACGCTGGGGTCAGGGAACGGGTCACATTGCTGCCAGGGTACAGTCCCCAGGCGGTCACGGCGGTGGCGCAGGAACGCCAGCACCCCTGGTCACTTTTGTTCATTGACGGCGATCATGAAACGGTCGGGCCTTTGCTGGATGCGATCGCCTGTGAACCGTTAGCTGCAACGGATGCGCTGGTGGTCTTTCATGACTTGGCCTCCCCCCATGTTGCGGAAGGGCTGGAGTATTTTCGACGCAAAGGGTGGAATACGCAGATTTACCAAACGATGCAAATCATGGGCATTGCGTGGCGGGGCAATGTGCAACCCATCGCCCATCAGCCCGATCCGCGCATCACCTGGGCATTGCCCGCGCATCTCCAGCAATTTGCGGTTTGCGGCATCGACCCGTCCCCTGCCAGCCCATCAAAAGACTGGGTATTGTCGGGTGAATCGCGCCTGGAGCGCATTCGCCATTACCTAACGGAGCAGCACTACGCCCGCGCCTTGCACTTGGTTGTTGCTGCAGAAGAAGCCGGGGAAACCTCCCCTGAGCTGGATAAGCTGCGATACCAGATTCTTGCGGCCAGTGACCATGCCGAAGTCTTGCCTGCCCGTTTACCAATCCCCACAGCTCCGGCGTTTGAGCCGACAGAGCTGTATCCGTTGCGATCGCACAATCTAATTGCATTCCCGAACTGGCAGCAGGCCGAAGAGGTGCTTTACGACGATTTGGTTCACCTGCTCCGCAGCGTGCTGGGGTTGCCCAAGGGCGATCGCACAACCCTTTTGATTTATAGCGGCGACATGGATGCGGAGGAGGCAGATTTTGCACTTTCCAGCGTGGCCTTGGAGGTGCTTGCCGAAGCCGGACTCGATCCCGAGCTGACTCCCGAAATCTCCCTCGTTACCCCCTTAGAGCCAGCGGAGTGGGCAACTCTGCGTTCTCATCTACAATCCCGCATTTCCCTGGCGCATGAGGATGAAGACGCGATGGCGATCGCCCAGATAAATGAGCTTCCCATCCTCACAACCCAATGATCAGTCAATGGGGCATGAGCGGATAGGGATTTCGGTAGGTAAAGCGATCGCTATTCGGGATTCTCTGGGGTTGGTGTTGTGGCCATGAACTCATCCCATTTCCTGACGAGATAGCGATTTTCGTCCATGATTGAATTCCAGCAGGCGATCGCCCCAAAGCGTTCGACAAAACTGCCCCCTGAGCGGGTCACGCCACGCCGTTCCAGCCGCCTACCGAGCGGGTCAATCACGGGGCCCAACGCTTGATCCCCCTTGTACCAAAATTCCCACTCCGACTGCGACATGTACTTCCTGGCATTCTCGGGAATCGCACTGTAATACCCCTGACGCATCAGAAAGGCTCCGGCCCAGCCTTCCAGCGTCCAATTGATATACGCATAAGCCGCATCCAGAGCAATACCCGAGAGGCTGCTCGACAAGCCCAGCCCATTACTCCAACCCCGGTAGCCCTCGCGCAGATCAGCCGCAATACAATTCACCCCCCGAGATTTCAAGGTGGAAACGGCTGAAACCCACATGGGTTGCAACGCGACATCTCGCTTCGCCATCCAGTCCACCGACTCATCAGCCATCGCCCACAACCCCCAAAACTGCCCATTGCGCTTTTGCTCAATCAGCAGCCCGATGAGTTGATCAATCTCCTCACGGGTCATGTTGCCCTTGTCTTCAAATTCCATCACCCCCAACGCTTCTGCCGCTAGAGCCACATCTAAAATGCTCAGTTGTGGGCGGTTTAGCAGTGCAACTTGCCCTCGGAATTCCTCATTAAGAAGCTCCCCCCAACTGGCGATCGCCCGCTGGGTTAGATCAGGGCGGTAACCAATCGTATCAGCGCTGTATTGGAAGGGAATGAGCGTCGCGAAATTGGTGGGATTGTCGGAAAATTCGCTTGACTCTGCCCCCTGGAGATACATCACCTGATATGGAGCAGTGCCCTGAGAACGCTCGACAGGCCTGCCCTCAAAGGTTCCTTGGGTGAAGAAGGCGTTGATACTATCAAAGGTGTCAATACGATGCGTGTGAATGGGCTGCAAACTCCCCGAAGGTGCGATCAGGGGCAACCCAGCATAATCGACCGTAAACAGGTCATACTCGTCTGGCTCAGTCCTAGCAAAGCGCAGGCTCTCGTCCGCGCTGAAGGAACGCATATCAATGTTGAAGCCGAGATCTTCCTCCGCTTTTTTGCGAACTTCGTGGATTTGTGATGCGCCTGTCCCGACGAGCCGGAGGGTCACGTCTTGAATCGCGTTGCGATTGACTTGGGGGCCTCGAGCAGGATTGTTGGGTGTGCCATAGGGCGCGTCAGCACGAGAGCAGCGGGTGGCGGCGATCGCCGCTCCGGCTGCCAATCCAATGCGCGTAAACTGACGGCGAGAGAGTTCACCCATAATCGTTACAAAGCCTTATCCAGCGGGTCAACGAGGATTGAATCCCCCCAGCGAAAACGGTGGATCGTTGTCGGGTCAGCCAAACCCGAGCTAGGCATACAGAGCATCCAATCGCAACAAAGTGTGCAGCAGCACGTTTGCACCCCGGATGCAGTCTTCCGGTGGCGTGTATTCATGCCCTGAGTGGCTCAACCCCATTTGGCTGGGGACGAAGATCATGCCCATGTCGGTGATGCGCCCCATCTCCATTGCATCATGCCCAGCTCGACTTGGCATCGATCGGTGGCTGAGTTGCAACGCGTCGCAAACGGCGGCAATTGTGTCCTGAACCCGTTCTGCAGCCGGGGACGGTGCCACATCGAGCAGGGGTTCAATGCTAATTTCGGTGTGGGTGGTGGTGGCGATCGCCTGCAACGCCTCCTCCAGTCGCGCTTGCATCGACGCCAGCCCAGTGGGGGACAGATCTCGCATGTCCACCGTCAGCATCACATCTCCCGGCACAATGTTGGCCGCATTAGGCGCCACCGTCAGATAGCCAACCGTTGCCACCGGAGCATTGGGGGTGTCGAGGGCAATATCTCGCACCTTGAGTACAATTTGCGCCGCCGCAACCAATGCATCCTGGCGCATCTCCATGGGTGTGGTTCCAGCATGGTTTGCCTGGCCGCGAATGGTCACGATGCTGCGCCGCATTCCAACAACGCCCTGCACCACACCAATCGTCGTCTCTGTTTGCTCCAGCACCGCCCCCTGCTCGACATGCAGCTCGACAAAAGCCGCAATCTGGTCGCGGGTGCGCTGGGCGGTGCCGATAGTACGCCAATCGCCTCCCACCACCTCCAGGCAGGTTTCAATCGTGAGGCCGTCGCGCAATTTCAGGTCGGTGGGCGATCGCGGCACCATGCCAGCCAACGCCCGTGCCCCTACCATGCTGCTTTCTTCATCGGTAAAGACAATCACGTGGAGGGGATGTTTCAGCCGTTGCTGCTGCTCTTTTAGCGTCTTGACCACCTCAATTCCAGCTAAAACCCCCAGAACCCCATCATAGGCTCCCCCAGAGGGCACCGTGTCGATGTGAGAACCCGTCGCCAAGGCCGGAGCATTTGCCTCACGCCCTGGGTAAGTGCCGATAATATTGCCTGCCGCATCGTTGGAAACCGTCATTCCCGCTTCCATCATCCACTGCTGCACCTGATAGCGCGCCTGCACATCCTCTGGGGTAAAAGCCAAACGACAAATGTCACCATTGGGCAAGCGACCAATCCGGGCGAGTCGCTCGATCTCCCCCATTAGGCGATCGCCGTTTACGCTCAACTGAGATACAACAGCCATGCCTTTCGTTCCTCCCAAGCAATGCACTTTCTGGATTCTAGGGCATCCTCTAGCTTCCTTGCAGCTCTGCATAAACCCTCGCGACCTAACGCCAACGATGCGGAGAAATTATCCGTGATACGCGATTCTCCGTCCGGGGTTGCAGAATCCAAGGATGATTTTGTCTGAGAGGGAGCGCGGTGCGCCCCCTCTCAGACAAAATCATCCCCTCAATCAGCAATGCGCGATTCCCCGTCCAGTAAAATGCTTGGTAGTCCTCAAAGAGTGATGATTTCTGGGTGTGCGGGCACCGCCCGCACACCCAGAAATCATCACCTCCGTACCACTGTAAAATGCTTGAGTTCACAACCTGTTTGAGTGAACGAATCCACAGAAAGGAGTGCAACAACTATGAGCGAAACCCGTCGCGTTTTCATTTGCGGCTCTGCCCTGCGCGGACAGCCCGACCACCAAAACTTGGGCAACGCCAAGTTTATTAAGGAAACAAAAACGCAACCGCTCTATCGTCTCCATTCAGTTCAAAACGGCTGGCACCCTGGCATCTATTCCGTTGAAACAGGTGGCATTTCGATTCCGGGGGAAATCTACGAAATGTCCCTGGAGGAATTTAATTACTTGGCCGAGAATGAACCCCCCAACATGTATCCCGAAACGATTTTGCTGGAGGGGAATGAAACGGCGATCGCCTTCCTCTATCCCCGTGAATTGATCGAAGAACATGAATGGGAAGACATTTCCCAGTATGGCGGCTGGGTCGCCTACAAAGAAGGGCTTCAGGGCACCTGAAATGGCAGTACCGACCACACCCTGTCAAATCAAAAAGGGGAGCGATTTCGCTCCCCTTTTCATGCAATTAATGCGGGTCTATGAGACAAGTGAGCCTAGTTGGAAGCCTGCATTCCTGCATCCATTGCTTCCTGAATCCAGCTATCAAACTGCTCCTGGTTCTCCGCAATCCACTCTTCCGCGTGGCGGCGCACATCGTCAGCGCTATCTTCTCCATCCTGAATCAGCTGATTTTGCGCACTCACATCATTGATGGGAATCTCCACTAGGTCGAAGAGAGTGGCAGCAGCGGGGTTGGTGTCAGCAAATTCCCGATTGGACACAATGCGAATCTGGTCGAGGGCAAACCCAAGGTTTGTACCATCTACCGTCGTATCTTCCTCGGCAACCTCACCCTGGGCCTCCGGCAGCGAGGTGTAAGGGACGTTCAGCCATTCCACTTCTTCCCCGTCTGTTAGGATGCCGCTGACCCAAAGTGGCGTCCAGGTATAGTACAGAATCGGCTCACCTTGGTTAAAGCGCGTAATCGTGTCAGCAATGAGCGCAAAATACTGCCCCTGGTCATGCTGGACAGTGTCACGCAAACCATACTCATCCAGTTGGTGCTCGATCACCAATTCGCATCCCCAACCAGGGTTGCATCCCGTCAGGTTGGCACGACCATCCCCATCCGTGTCAAAGAGCGCTGCCAGCTCAGGATCTTGCAACTGATCCAGACTCGTGATGCCGTATTCTTCAGCCGTTGCTTTATCAATCATGTAACCCTGTAGCACGTCGGCCACGATAGTCCCTTCTCGGATCATCGTGTCTTCGCCACCGCTCTCTTGAAAGAAGTCCTCGTGGAGCTGTTCCCAATGGGAAGCGGTGTAATCGATCCCGCCATTACCGATGTCTACGTGCATCGTGGCATATTCTAGCTCTTTCCCGTCGCCAATCTCATATCCCAGTTGCTCTAGACCAATGTTGACGACTTCCGTTTGGAACAGCTCTTCCAATAGGGCATAGCCAGCCGTTACCGTTACCCCTTCACCGGGTAGGGCATCTGCAGTCTCGCCACCTTCTGTCGCTGGATCAGTGGCTTCAGTGGTTGTACCGCCACAAGCGGCGACAGTTGCCACAACAGCACCCAAAGTAGCGAGGGTACTTAGGCGCTTCAGGGAATCGGGCATAAACTTGAATGTTGTTTTCATCGTTTTTCTTCTCTTGCTCTCTTTTTGTGCAATGCACTACAAATTGGTTTTAGTACCGTGGCCAAATCAATACCAAGTTATGGGTCGAGTTGGGGAAATTGCGTATGGCAGCTCACTGCTATACCTACTAGATGGTACAACTCCGTTAGGCCTCAACCATTAGGCTTTAACCGTTAGACCTCGACGGGTTCACTAGTATTACTGCCGTTGCGGAAGCGGTTGATCAAACCGATCGGCCCGCGCTCACGCCAGGTCAAGCCATCCTTAGGTGGATTACCAATCGCTTGCGTTAAGCGGTCGAGCACGATCGCCATTAATACAATACCGATCCCGCCAACAGCCGCAAGACCCACATCCAAACGGCCAATCCCACGGTTCACCATCTGCCCTAGCCCTTCAACGGCAATCAGCGATGCAATCACCACCATTGAAAGAGCCAGCATAATCGCCTGGTTAACCCCAGCCAGAATGGTTGGCATGGCCAAGGGAACTTGAACATCCCAGAGCATTTGGCGGGGAGTCGACCCAAAAGCAACCGCCGCCTCAACTGCCTCTCCAGATACTTGACGGATGCCGATATTGGTCAGACGAATCAGGGGAGGTACGGCAAAGACAAACGTCACAATTACACCGGGAACCTTTCCGGTGCCAAACAACATAACCACAGGAACCAGGTAAACGAAGGCGGGCAACGTTTGCATGGCGTCGAGTGCAGGGCGGATAATCCCTTCAACGCGATCGCTCCGAGCGGACGCGATGCCCAACGGCAACCCAACCGCAACGCACAGTACCACCGCCGTGATGACCAAGGATAGCGTCGTCATTGACTCATTCCAGGCACCAATCATGGCGACCAGAACCATCGCGACGACGCTAAGAATTGCCAGTCGCCGCCCACCAAACTGCCATGCCAGCAGCCCAAGGACGAGCAGGAAAATACTCGGCGATAACCATTGCAGAAAATATTCAATGCCATTGAGCAACTGACTAATGGGTACGCGAATCGCTTGGAAGATCCAGCGAAAGTTATCGACAACCCAATCGACACCGGCAGCGATCCACTCTCCCAAAGGAATAATCTCAATAGGATCGCCTGTGAAAAACCAATTGACTAAATCAGAAAGCCATTCCATGGGAACTGCAACCAAAATTTGTGAAGGTAAACCTGCAAAGCACTGAAGTAAGGGCAAACTCAGGTGAAAGGAGCATGATGAAAATAGAACGACCAACCAAATCGCAGAACATCTGGAGCCGTCTATGTAGCCTCAACAAGAACGCTTTAGCCTCAACAAGAATGTTGTTGCCAAAGAGCTAGACGGCTACTTTGGTCGGAGAGGTGACCGATTCAATTTCATCCAAATTGCTTTCACCCGTCTTTGTCAGACGGCCAATACTGGCAAGGATATCGCAGGGCTCGACAATCCCCGTGAACTTGCCTTGCCGATTCACAACAGCCATTGGGAGATTACTCTCGGCAACATGGAAAATGTCTTCCAACGTGTTGGACGAATGGACAACCGGAAAATCCGTCTTCATAACCTGAGTCACGTCCTGCTGCCCCTCGCGTACGGCCTGATCCAGACGCCGACGATCTAACAAGCCAACGGGCTTGCTTTCGCGGTTGACGACGTACATCATGGCACTGCCGCGATCGCGCATACCGTCGAGTGCGGATGTCACCGAATCTTTACCCAAAATAAAGGGAATCGCTTGCTTCACGATGGAACCGGTACGAAGCACCTGCGCTCGGTTCACATCGAGGGTGAACTCACGAATATAATCGTTCACCGGATTGCTCACAATCTCCTCGGGCGTACCGATCTGTACGACATAGCCATCCTTCATGACGGCAACGCGATCGCCAATCTTTAGAGATTCTTGAATGTCGTGGCTGATGAAGATGATGGTCTTATGAAGTTCATCCTGCAGACGAATCAGCTCATCTTGCATCCCTCGACGAATCAGTGGATCCAGGGCGCTAAACGCTTCATCCATCAGTAGAATCGGCGCATCGGTCGCCAGGGCACGGGCTAAGCCAACCCGCTGTTGCATCCCGCCACTAAGGGAAGAGGGCAGGTAATTAGCCCATTCGGCTAGCCCAACAACATCCAGGGTTTCCATTGCTTTATCGCGCCGCAGAGTCGGATCAATGCCACGCATCTTCAACCCATACTCCACGTTGTCGAGCACGCTCTTGTGTGGAAATAGCCCGAAACGCTGGAATACCATGGAGACCTTGGTACGGCGAATCTCCCGCAGCCGTTCCTTATCCACATGGGCGACATCCTCATCATCGATGAAGATGTTACCACTGGTGGGATTAATCAAGCGGTTGATGCAACGCACCAGGGTGGACTTTCCAGAGCCGGATAAGCCCATAATGACGAATAGCTCGCCTTCCATGATGTCGAAGGTGACATCGGCGACCCCGAGAACATTTCCTGTTTTTTCGAGGATCGTGGAGCGATCGGCTCCGTTCCGGAACATCTTCAGCGCTTCCTGAGGATGTTCCCCGTAGATCTTGACAAGATTCTCAATACGAACCTTTGGTCGTGAACTTGACATTGCTTGCTCCATTCGATGAGTCCAGACATCTCAAAAGGGCTGACGATCGCTTGCGGCATAAAGCTTAGGTGCTGCATTGTGGCAATGCAAACCTTTCCTCAAATACGCCAGCCAGCAACAGACACACTGCGGCTACAGAATACGACAAATCAACCAACCATGCCACATAAGATTACATTATCAGCCATCATTTTTCTAGCGACTATGTTGAGTAATATTGCCATTTCTAAACATAGTCTCCAGGAATAGGGAAGACCTACTGCCTATTCTGAATCTTGCGCGGACATTAAATGTGAAAGGAAGCTTTGCGATATCCAACACGATGAAAAAAAATGCCGTACCCCTTGCTGGTAAAAGCTTTCGCCGGGAAGATTGCCATTTACTTGAGCGATCTCCAAAAATATATCTCGGCCAAAAGACTGCCTCAAACTTCTCAATTAGTCCTGTTTAATGAAAAGTTTTGATCCAGCGCCTAAGAATCTACTGCTTTAATGGCTAGTTATATAAATAGGGTGGTTTTTGTTAGAAAAGTTTTTTTGGAATCCAAAGCTCCAGCTATTTCTTTATGAATCAAAATATTTCTGTTAGTTAATACCTTCAGTTATCTAGCATCAAATATTTTTGATGCTTCCATCTTCCCTATTCCAACCTTGCCAATATCACCGGGAGAGGATGTCTGCGTATCGTATACGCAATTTGGGATAGCTCGATCGCCAAGATCGAGCTACTGAGCGAGATCGGCTCATTTCTCCGGGGCATTGTTGAGAATGGGGGGACGAGAGATACTCCAAATACTTGCCTAGCGAAGCCATTTCTTCTTACCACAGATAACTTGTATTCGAAATCAAGACATGTTGATTTTAACGTTCGATTTGGGTAGTAAGAAATGCTGAATCCCTCTTTTTGTAAGTTCTCCCTAAGGGGAGGACAAAAACAGAGCCTTGCTAGCCCTGCGATTTTGGGGAGTGTCCTATACTCAGCAATTCGGCTTCACTGGGTGCTGAGGCAGCGATGGGCAGGTGCTCACGAACGCTCCCCAGTGCCGCAAGCTTGGCCCATCGCCTTGTCTACCTTACACCTGCAAGTCAGGATTGCAGCGTTTAGCACAAAATCAACACGAAACCCATGACTGGCGCTTTATTTGTATCGTTTTATGTCATGCCAGAAGATGCGGTCTTGTTTGGGGAGCTGCGCAAAACTCACATCATTCTGCCTGATATAGCGCTACGCGCTCAAGTAGAACCAAATCCTTTGTTGAAAGCCCCGCACTGCGGGGCTTTCAACAAAGGATTTGTCCTAATCTCAATAGCCAGCATTCGGCCTTAAAATTCCTGGATAATGGCACGAACACCGCTCTGGTGAAGCATCTCGGCGGCAGCCTCCGCACTCTCGACGGTTTGGAATGCTCCAATCTGCATCACGGGTTCGCCATTTGCAGTGGTTTCAAAGGCATCAGGCACAACCGAACGAATCCAGCCCCGCAATGCATCATTATCTAAGCGGACGATCACCCGATAGCGCAAGCTGGAGTCGGGCGATCGCGCCGCCGTCCTGGCAGGAGCCGTCGGCAGATTAGCGGGCGCACTGGGCACATCAAAGGTTTCGATGGAAACCGTGGGAACATCGCCGACATAGCCCAGGGGGATATCGAAATCGGGAACGGGCAATAGGTTGGGATTAGACACTGGTGCGGATTGGGGGAGCACGGCATTCACCTGAGGCGGTGGTGCTGCCTGCACAACAGGCTGCGATGGTCTCGGAGGCGGCTGATCTGTTGGTTGTACCGATCGCCCAACAGCCAGGGACATTGGATTCTCTGGCGGAGGAACCGGAATCTCGATCGGAGCATTTGCCGTGGGCGATCGCCGCTGCGAATCCGCTGATACTGGAGGTAATGGATTCTCTGGCTCCACAGGCGGTGGTGTAGGAATAGGAATGGCGGCAGTTTCTGGGGCGGGCGTCACCGGAAGATCGACCGGAGGCGCGAAAGATGCGGGGGCTGCCACTTCGGGGAACGCCAGTGGAGTAGTGGGGGGGGAATCCAGGTTCAGATTCTCCTCCGGGGCTGGCTCAGGGGGTTCCGGCGATGTAACAGATGCAACCGCCTGCCCTTCCACAATTTGCCCCTGAATCGTGATGGTTCCGTTGGGCATCTCCAGCAATCGGACACCGGGTGGTAGACCAATCGGGAATTGCTCTCCCGTTCGCTGGCTATAGGTTCCGGCTCCCAGCATGATCACCGTGTCGCCTTCGGCAAACTGCACCGCGCGGGTAATGGTGCGGAAGGGCGATCGCAATGTCCCCACCCCCGTTTCATCATTCCCCAATACTGGATCGACGAACAACATGAGTTGCGTGGCTGGAGAACTGCGATCCGTTGCCTGAGCCATCAAGACTCCATCTCCACGACCTGTACCTGAAAGAGGCCGTAGGGTTGCATCCGGTGATAGGGCATACCCTCTAGTGGATAAACCGATGCTGCCTCCCAGCACCAGCCCTACCAGAATGCTCTGGGTAAACCGCCGACTGAGTCCATTAACGAACCAAGAAGTACTCATAGGCCAGCTTCAATTAGGGGTGAACAAGAAACGGGAAAATTAGGAAATAAAGCCCAAGCGCTTTGAGGACACCAATGATCGTTTTTTAGACAAGTCTTACTGTGGGGAAATGCGCGATCGCGCCACATGTGGGGATTCCAACGAATGTTACCGAATCCCTCCACTTGGGCTATTCATAATAGCGAACCTGTGAAAAATAACTCACTTTTTTTAGCTAAGAAGCTCGGTAAAAACAGGATGTCAAGTAGCAAGAAATAGCCTGCACAGGACTTATCCCAAATCTATTGAAGTCCCCAACGATCGTCTTTGGCCGATGTTTTGCATCGGCCAAAGACGATCGTTGGATTTTACGGTCACTTAACCAAATTTGATATAGAACTCCGCGCTGAGGTAAAAACCAATCACCTTTTGAAAGCCCCGCGCTACGGGGCTTTCAAAAGGTGCGTCAGGCTATATTAAGCAAAATGCCTAAAAGCAATACCCAAGGCACGATTCGGAGAGAACTGTACGAACTGGAAAGGGGGGCAATCCGAGACGCACGGAGTCGCAAGCCGACAGGGACCCCTCGCGCTCTTATTGAGACGCACTTTCCACTGCACTTGCTTCTTCAATCCAGCCATCAAACAGTTCTTGGTTTTCAGCAATCCATTCCTCAGCGTGACGACGGATATCCTCTGGCGTATCCTCGCCATCCTGCATCCGTTGGTTTTGGGCGCTAACCGCGTCAAGGGGAATGGTGACCAACTCAAAGAACTGAGCTGCTGCTGGGTTATTGTCATAGAACTCTTGGTTAGCCACAATCCGCATCCGGTCAACCACAAAGCCGAGATTCACGCCTTGAGCCGTTGTATCGTCTTCAGAGACTTCACCTTGCGCTTCAGGCAAGTCTGTATAAGGAACCGCTAACCACGCTACTTCTTCACCCGGTGTCAGCACATTACCTAACCAAAGCGGCGTCCAAGTGTAGTACAGGATGGGATCACCTTGTTCAAAGCGGGTGATCGTATCTGCAATCAGCGCGAAATACTGACCTTGATCGTGCTGTACTGTATCTCGCAAGCTGTACGCATCAAAATGGTGCTCAATCACTAGCTCACAACCCCAACCAGGATTGCATCCCGTCATATTGGCGCGACCATCGCCATCGGTATCAAACAGTGCAGCAATTTCTGGATCTGTTAGCTGATCAAGGCTGGTGATATCGTACTCTTCAGCCGTTGCTTTATCGATCGCATACCCTTGAAGTACATCTGGCACAACAACGCCGACCCGCTCTAGCTGTTCGTCTCCACCACTATTTTCGAAAAAGTCATTGTGCAACCGTTCCCAGTGCATGGCAATGTAGTCGATCCCACCGTTAGCTAAATCGACATGCATGGTCGCAGGTTCTAACTCCTTCGGGCTTTCAAGTGTATACCCTAACTGCTCCAAACCGACGTTGATGACTTCAGTTTGGAAAAGCTCTTCCAACACGTTATACGCCGGGGTGACACTGATCCCTTCACCCGGCATAGCCCCTGTTGCTGATTCAGTAGGGGTTTCACCAGCGTCTCCAGCATCAGTTGGTGTCTCCGCAGTGTTGTCACAGGCAGCTACACCCATGAGCAGTAATAGTCCCGACAAGAGAGCAGCAGGCGTACGGAAAAATAATCCTTGCATCATTGTTATTGTGTGTATCGTCTCGATAATTTCAGTTTCAACGGCTCAATTTCGATCGCTCAGATATAAGCGTTCGATCGCAGCAACGTTAAAGCGCGATTGCCCAGAAAAAACTTCTGAGCGATCGAAATTATCAATCCGTCTCAGAGCAAAAAGCTCTCCACCAGTTACGCTATCGAACAAAAACAAGTCGATAGAAACTAAGAGACATAATACTGTCGAAACGGAATCTCCTTCATTGCAGATCCCAAATCTGTGCCCAAAAGTTGACTAATGCTGGCGCAAGAGAGGCGGCGCTTCATCAAGGATTTTGGCAGCGAGTTGCTGCTTGACGAGATGCCCTAGGGTTTGGATCGCCTTCTCTACATCCCGGTTCCAGAGGATACCACTGTTGAGTCGGAAGCAGTGCTCATAGATGCGAGAGGGCGAGAAAATCGGCCCAGGGGCAATGCCGATGCCGTAACGCAGCGCTTCTTTATAAAGTTGCATCACATCACAACCAGGAATCTCAAGCCATAGGATATGGCCTCCAGTCGGCTGAGTGACACGGGTTTCGGGTGGAAAGTAGTCGCAGATGGCTTGAATCATCCGTGTCATTTGCCCTTGGTAGGTACGCCGCAATTGGCGTAGGTGGCGATCGTAGCCACCATTTGCCAAAAACGCCGCGATCGCCAGTTGGTTAGCAGGCGGTGTGGTGTGATTGACCAGCCACTTCACTCGTTCCAATCGGGTTTGATAGCGACCTGCCACACACCAACCCACTCGCAAGCCAGCCGACAGCGTTTTGCTAAAGGAGGAACAATACAGAACCAAGCCATGGCGATCGAACGCTTTCACCGCTTTGGGGCGATCGCCTTCAAAATTCAAATCTCCGTAAAT